>JAJCXP010000415.1 GCA_029263375.1 Acidobacteriota bacterium
AGATCCCGGGGAGCTTCCGCTGCACGAACGTGCGAGGACAAGCTCCCCGGGATCTTGCCACCCCTGCCACGACCTTGGGCGACCAGCCGGCGGGGGGAAAGGGGAGAAGGGAAAGGAGCTATGCTGCGTAGACTTTGACCGTCTTGCCGATCTCTTCGCAGATCCCGCGCAGGGTGTCGTAGTCGGTGTGGCGTAGGCGGATCCAGGCGTTGGCCATGTAGCCCGCTTCGATCGGCTGGGTGCCGGAGCCCGGCGGTGGCAGGTGGGCGTCGATGATCTGGTCGCCGAAGCGCTCCTGGATCTCTTCGACCCCTTCGTAGCCCTGGATCCGACCGTCCTGGGACGGCCGCAGCGCGATCATCGCCGCTGCGAAGCGCCGTGATGGCGGCGAGTCGGGTCGGCCGTGGCTGATCGCCATGCCCCACTCGCGATAGAGGTCGAGGTCGTTGGCGGCGCAGTAGAGGTCCCACACCGAGACCCCTGGCGGGCGGCATCCGATCTCGTTGAATTTGAGGCCCTTGGGACCATAGAACCACTCCATGTGTGTCGCCGACGTGCCGATCCCGAGCGCCCGGTTGACCCGGCGGCCCATCTCTTTGATCTCGTCGTAGCCCGGAGCGCCCACGCGGTTGGTGGTGATCACGTAGGGCGTGATCCAACGCTCGCGCATCGACTCGAGCACGCCCGGGTAGTAGTGGGAGACGAACTCGTGGGCGATCTCGCCCTTGATGCTCAAGGTGTCGTAGAAGCCCTCGTGCCCCTCGATGAACTCTTCGGCGGCGATCGAGTGGCCGCGATCGATGCCGTGGCTTCGAATCGCACGCTCCAGCTGCTCGTCGTTGTCGATGCGCTCGGTGTCGGCGGCGCCCGCGCCGCTGCGCGGCTTGAGGATGATCGGGAACCCGACCCGGCGCGCGAACGCCCGCGCTTCGTCGGCCGACGCCACGCCCGCCGACGCCGCGCACGGCACTCCAGCTGCACGCAGCACCTCCTTCATCGCCGGCTTGTCCCGGCACAGATAGGCGGTTTCGACGGTGGTCCCGGGGATGCCGGCGGCCTTGCGCACCTTGGCCACCGGCAGGATGTGCGCTTCGACGGTCGCCTCCAGGCGATCGACCCACTCCCGCGACTGGACGCGACGGACGGTATCCATCATTGCGCCCTCATCGCACACCGAGCCGACCTCCTCATAGCCGTAGAGCCAGCTCTTGAGCTCCGAGTCGAGCGCCGCCACCGGCGCCTCGCCGATACCGGTTACGCGTGCGCCGGCGGCGTGCAGGCCGCGCACGAACTCACGCTGGTTCTTGGGGAACTTCGGCTCGACGAATAGGACGTGCACGGCTGGACTCCTCGTTCTGTGAAGCGCGAGACGGGCCCGGGTGGACCAACTCGCTGAGCTCCGGGAAGCGCGATTATATGGCCCCTCGCAGGCAAAGGTCGTAGTATCGGCACTCCGACATGCCAAACGTTCTGTTCGTAGCGCCCTACACCGCGCGCGCCACCATGCGCTTCACCCACTGTGCCGCCACCGAGCGTAACGTGCGCCTGGGTTTGATCACTCATCAGCCGCTCGAGGCGATCCCGAAAGCGATCCGAGATCACCTCGCGGGCCACTGGCAGGTCGACAACGCACTCGATCCGGGTCAACTGGAGTGGGCGGCGCGCTCACTCGCCGAACGCCTGGGCGGCGCCGATCGTCTGATCGGGGTCCTCGAGCACCTTCAGATTCAGCTGGCTGAAGTGCGCGAACGCCTGGGCATCCCCGGAATGGGGGTCGACGTCGCCAAGAATTTCCGTGACAAGGCGCGCATGAAGACGGTCCTGCGCAACGCCGGCCTGCCGTGCGCGCGCCATCGCCTGGCCGGTTCAGCGCGCGAAGCGATCGAGTTCGCCAAGACCGTCGACGGTGCGCTGGTGGTCAAGCCGCCGGACGGCGCGGGCGCCAAGGCGACCTTCAGGGTCGACCGACTGCAGCAGCTCGAACAGCTGCTCGCCGCCTCGCCGCCGTCGCCGAGCAACCCGGTGCTGCTCGAGGAGTTCCTTACCGGGCGCGAGCGCACCTTCGACGGCGCGGTGCTCAACGGGCGGTTGATGTGGCACTCGATCTCGCACTACTACCCGACACCTTTGGAGGTGCTCGAGAACCCCTGGATCCAGTGGTGCATCCTGTTCCCGCGCGAGGTGCGAGGTCCGGAGTACGGCGGCATCCGAGACATCGGCAGCCGGGCGCTCGAGGCGCTCGGACTCCAGACCGGCGTCTTCCACATGGAGTGGTTCGAGCTCGGCGACGGCAGGCTGGCGGTCTCCGAAGTGGCGGCCCGGCCGCCCGGAGCGCAGATCACGTCGCTGCTCGGCTTCTCCCACGGCTTCGACTTCTACCGGGCGTGGGCACGGCTCATGATCCACGACGAGTTCGACGTGCCCGAGCGGCGCTACGCCGCCGGCGCGATCTTCCTGCGCGCTCAGGGGAGCGGCCAACGGATCACCCGCGTGCTGGGTCTCGACCAGGCGCAGAAGGAGATGGGCGAGCTGGTGGTCGAATCGAACCTGCCGCGCGAAGGGCAGCCCCGGGGCGACGGCTACGAAGGCGACGGCTACGTCCTGCTCCGTCACCCCGACACCGAGGTCGTCCGCAAGGCGCTGAGTCGCCTGGTGGAGATGATCCGAGTGGAGACCGAATAATGAACGTGCTGTTCTTTTCGCCCGGCTTCCCGAGCGAGATGCCCAACTTCGTCCGCGGCCTCGCCGAGACGGGCGCGCGCGTCATCGGTCTCGGCGACCAGCCGGCCGGCGCCTTGCCCGAAGTCGCGCGGCACGCGCTGACGAACTACATCCAGGTGAGCTCGATGTTCGACGAGCAAGCGGTCGTCGACGAGGTGCGTCGGGAGCTGGGCGGCCATCGCATCGACCGGGTCGAGTCGGTCTGGGAGCCCGGCATGCTGCTGGCGGCGCGGCTGCGCGAGGCGCTCGGCGTCCCCGGCATGACCGTCGAGCAGACCGTGCCCTTCCGCGACAAGACTGCAATGAAGAACGTTCTGCAGAAGGCCGGCCTGCGCACGCCCCACCACGCGCGCGCATCGAGCGAGTCCGAGGTGCGGGCGGCGGCGGAGCGCATCGGCTACCCATTGATCGTCAAGCCTGTCGCCGGTGCCGGCTCAGCCGACACCCATCGGATCGACGGCGACGACGACCTCGAGCGCGTTCTGCCCGCCGTGCGCCACGTGCCCGAGCTCTCGGTCGAAGAGTTCATCGACGGCGAGGAGTTCACCTTCGACACCATCTGCCACGGCGGCGAGATCGCCTACCACAACATCTCCTGGTACCGGCCGCGGCCGCTGCTCCAGCGCCAACTCGAATGGGTCAGTCCGCAGACGATGGCGCTGCGCCGCGTCGATGCGGACTACCTGAAGCCCGGCGTCGAGCTCGGCGTGAAGACGCTCAAGGCGCTCGGCTTCCGCACCGGCTTCACCCACATGGAGTGGTTTCTCAAGGAGGACGGCGAGGCGGTGTTCGGCGAGATCGGCGCGCGGCCGCCCGGCGCGCGCTCGGTCGACATCATGAACTACGCGTGCGACATCGACGTCTTCCGCGGCTGGGCCGAGGCGGTGTGTCACGGCCGGTTCTCGCAGTCAGTCGAGCGGCGCTACAACGCGGCCATCATCTTCAAGCGCGCCCAGGGTGAAGGACGGATCCAGCGTATCGAGGGGCTGCGGAGCCTGCACCACCGGTTCGGCCCGCACATCGTCGGCGCCGAACTGCTGCCGGTGGGTGCGCAACGGCGCAACTGGAAACAGACCCTGCTGTCGGACGGCTGGGTGTTCGTGCGCCATCGCGATCTGCAGACCACGATGCACATCGCCGACGCGGTCGGTACCGACCTGCAGATGTACGCGGGCTGACGCCGGCTGGCTGCGCGCTCAGTAGAAGTGTACGGAGCCCACCTGCGTGGTCCCCACGTCGTCGAGCGGGTCGGCGACGACTAGCAAGCCGCGCCACAAAGCCACCGAAAACCCGAACGCCTCGAAGGCGTCGCGGTCGGTCGAGAGCAGTTCGCGGGTCCGCCCCCAGGCACCGCTACCGCCCGCGTCGCGCTCGAACAGATAGGCCGCGCCCGCGCTGAACTGGCCCAGGTCCACGTCCGGAGCGCCCACCAGCGCCCGGTCACCGTCGAGCGCCACCGACGAGCCGAAGCCGCCGTCGCTGTCGTCCGGCGACTCCAGGCTGGCGACCTCGATCCACTCGCCACTGACAGCCTCTCGCTCGAGCACGAAGGCGGCGCCGGCAAACCCCGGCGCGCCAACCAGCATCCTGTCGCCTTCGAGATCGACGGCACCGCCGAAACCGGAGAACGCCGGCAGGTCGAGAGTCTTCTTCTCGGTCAATCCCCAGTTGTCGGCGCCGCCGGCATCGCGCTCGTAGACGTAGACCGCTCCCGCCTGGGTGGCGACATCGTCGTCGAGCTGGGCGCCGATCACCAGACGATCGCCGCTCACGGCCACCTTGCGACCGTAGAACCCGCCCTCCGTCGGGGCCAGGAAGACCCGTGCGCGCTCCCAGGTCGCAGGATTCCGCTGCCGCCGCCGGAACAGGTAGGCACGCGCCTCGGCTCCGGAGGTCGTGCAGGTGGCGACCGCGAGCAGCTCCCGGTCGAGATCCACCTCACAGCCGAAGTCCCCGCCTCGCCCATCCCCGGGAACGAGCTTGGAGGTCAGGCTCCAGGACCCCGGCCGTGCTCCGGTGCGTTGATACACGTAGACCGCACCGCCGTTGACAGCGCCGTCGTCGTCACCGACCGCGCCAACCGCGAGGGTTCCCCTGTGCAGGGAAACCGAGATCCCAAAATCGTCGAAGGTGCCGGGATCGGGCGAGGTGAGCCGCGCGACCTCCTGCCAGCCGCCGCCCGGCTGGCGCTCGAACAGGTAGACCGCGCCGGCCAGGACGACTCCATCGACGTCGGCCATGGGCGCACCGACCGCGGCGGTGCGACCGTCGATAGCGACACTCCAGCCGAAGCGGTCCTGGAACCCGCCGTCGGCAGGCTCGACGCGCTGACCCGGCGGCGCCGCCGACGCCGGGGAGCCGGTTCCGACAATCAGGGCGACGAGAATCGTCGTGGCTACACTCCAGAGCTTCCGTGCAGGCATACCTCAGTCGCTCCCCGACGAGAGAGAGGCGGCCGCCACCCACCCCTCGGCTCCACTCGGTGCGAGCACGCGGAACCACGATTCGTCGGCGCTGCGCTCGAGCAGCTGAAGTCGCTCGCCGCCTGCGACTGTTTCGACAACGATCGCTGAGGCTGCGGCCATCGCTCGAACGTCGACCGAGCCGCCGTTCGACGTGGCCCAGGGCGGGCCGACGAAGGGCATCTGATCGCGCAGGACGGCCTCGCCACGACGGACGCAATCCCGCGTCTCGATGCCGTTCGTCAGGAGGGGGAGATGACGATCGAGCACGTCGTCGGTCAGCGCGCGGCCGTTGGGCCACGCGCGACCCTCCGTGCGGCGCAAGCTCAAGACATCCGGGATCAAGAACTCCAGGACGTCCTGTGCCGAGCTCGTATCGTTGAAGATCACCAGCCCGTCGAGGATGACCTCGCCGAAGGTGTCGCGCTGGTCTACAGGGTCGGTCCGGTTGAACTGGGTCTTCAATGAGCCGTCGCCGCTCGGAGTCAGCTTCGACGGCGGAACGTAGAGGATGTTGACCAGGGAGCGCCCCATCTGGTCCTTCTTGGTTCTGGCCCAGACGCCGATCGTGGTCGAAGGGTAGAAGTCGATCGGCACCTCGATCACCAGAGAGTTGACGTTCTGGAAGGCAAAGCTGTCGTTGCCGGGGGGACAGGCGGCCGGCCCGACCAGGAAGTCGGCGTCGGCGAAGAACGGATCGTCGGCGGCGCCACCGAAAAGATCGATGCCGTGATCGCCCGCGATCACCACCGGTTCGTCCCCGAACGCCGTCGTCCGCCCCGCCGCGAACTTGCCGCGCATGCTCGAGTCCGGGTGCATCTTGATCTTGCCGACGATCCGCTGGGTGCCGTTCTTGAGCCTGCCGAACTTGAAGGTCAGCAAGATGTCTTCGAGGGAGTCGCCGTCGATGTCGTAGAGGACCTTGATCCCCTTCTTGACGAACGGATCGCCCTCGCCCGCAACCGGATGGAAGTTCACGACCGTGGCGACGTTGCCCGATGGGGTCACGAACAGGTAGACGTCGGTGATATCTGCCTGCGGGTCTTCGAAAAGGATCGGAGCGTCCCGGTGGTCGGCGGCCATGACGCCGCTGACCAGAGGCGCCAGTCCAAGCACCAACGAGAAGAACGCGACTGCGGATATTGACGGTCTCACGGCTAGCCCTCCACGGAGCCTCGAAGCGACGAACGGTGCGTCGATTCTAGCAGCGGTCAGGGCGCTGGCCGGAGCCGAGCGAGGAGTCTCGAAGCGCGACGCGCGTCTAGCGCATCTTCTCTTCGACGAACTCGACGTGCTTGCGGACCTTCGGGTCGTACTTCTTGACCTTCAGCTTGCCGGTGGCGAGCTTCTTGTTCTTCGTGGTCACGTAGAAGTAGCCGGTGCCGGCACTGGAGACGAGCTTGATTTTTTCGCGCATCGTGGTTGTCCTCGAGGGTGTTCCGGCGTTGGGGACTCGGTATTGAGAGGTTATTGGCGGGATCGACGGGATTTGAACCCGCGACCTCCGGCTTGACAGGCCGGCGTTCTAACCAGCTGAACTACGACCCCGCACGAACCTTCATTTTACCAGCTTTGAGACTCTCCGAAAACCTGGTGGGAGGTAAGGGACTCGAACCCCCGACCCCCTGCGTGTAAAGCAGGTGCTCTAACCAACTGAGCTAACCTCCCTTGGGCACGCGGAGGGCCTGCCGAAGCCGATAGATAGTACGGATTGGGGTAGGGCAAGTCAATCCGACCCCTGGGCGGGGTCCGAAAAGACCCCCACCGTCGATCCACCCCTCTCAATCCATGAAAGAATCCAGGCCGAACAACGAAGTGCGATTTACAATCTCAAGAACAGAACAGGAGTCTCCCCGATGCACCAACTACCCGACCTTCCGTACGACTTCGACGCCCTCGAGCCGCATATCGACGCCCGTACCATGGAGATCCATCACGATCGCCATCACGCGGCCTACGTCGCCAACCTGAACAAGGCTCTCGAGGGTCACGATCAGCTGGCCGCGATGAGCATCGAAGAGCTGCTCGGCTCGATCGCCCAGGTGCCCGATTCGATCCGCGGCGCGGTACGTAACAACGGCGGCGGCCACGCCAACCACACGCTCTTCTGGGAGACCATGGGCGCCGGCGGCGGCGCTCCGAGCACCGAGCTGGGCGCGGCGATCAATTCCGCCTTCGGCGACTTCGACAGCTTCAAGGAGAAGTTCTCCAACAACGGCGTGACCCGCTTCGGCTCGGGCTGGTCCTGGCTCGTAGTCGGCCCGGGCGGCCTCGAGGCGCTCAGCACCGCCAACCAGGACAGTCCGGTGATGGAGGGCAAGACGCCCATCCTCGGCCTCGACGTCTGGGAGCACGCCTACTATCTGAATTACCAGAATCGCCGGCCGGACTACATCCAGGCGTGGTGGAGCGTCGTCAATTGGGACGCCGTCTCGGCCCGCTTCGCCGCCGCGTCGTAGCTCGCGCCGCAGGCAACGACCAGCACTCGAGCCCTCTCGCTTCGGCGGGAGGGCTCTTCTCATTGGGACCGCGCGGGTAGGAAACCGGGTGACGAGCCGGAATTCGAGCCGTCGACGCCGCTTTTCCAACCTGGCGCGCACCGTATTTTTCCCCCTGGCGACCGGCCTCGACCGGCCACTGGAATTTTCTTCGGCGCGTGTAACTCTTTGCATATCCGGCACATGTGGATTCATCTATGGTCGCTCGCGTGATTGTCTCCCCCGTCTCCCGCCGACTGGCACGTCCGTTGCCCTTAGGGCGTTGCTGAAGGAGACATCCACCCCCCCTTAGGAGCCGACCATGAATCCGATGACCGAGCCCACCCCCATCAACGGCCGCAACGGCCGCCACCTCAACAAATTCTTCAAGGCGCTCTCGGACGAGACCCGCAGGCGGATCCTGCGGCTCCTCAAC
>JAJCXP010000416.1 GCA_029263375.1 Acidobacteriota bacterium
GAGAGCTTCCTCCGCCACGACGACGTGTCGGTCCTGACCGAGATGCGTGCCTCCGACAGCCGCCATGCGCGCGCGGTCGTCGAGCGCGACTACTTCCCGATGGCGTTCGAGACCGACGAGCACCTCAAGCGCAAGCAGAAGATCGCCTTCGAGGCGCTCCTCCCGGCGATCCACGAGGAGTTCGGTAGCGATCACCTGCTGGTCTCGAACTCCGCCAAGGACCCGCACAGGCTCGGCCAGAGCCGTGTTCTGGTCCGGCGCTCGGGCGGCGAGCTGATGCCGATGGAAGAGGCGAGCCAGTTCATGCGCCATCTGTCGAGAATCGATCGCTACCGGGTCTACACGGCGCCCGAGATCCGGGTGCAGGTCAGAGAGCGCCTGCAATCTCTCTGGCCGGCAGCGTCCTAGCCCGCCCTTCTCACCCCGTCGCTACTGCGGGGCCGAAGGTCACTGAATCTGCTGCGTTATCCGGTTGCTCCACTCCTCACCGTACGTCCAGTACGCTTGCGTCGTTCCGCAGCCGGATGCCTTGCATCTTCAGCAACCTACGGCCTCTCGCGACGCGACGACGTGAGAAGGTCGGGCTAGTCCTGCGTGACACGAAGCCGCTCGGTGGCGTCGACGAGCTGCGCGCACGCCGCACGCCAGCGGCGGCGGTACTCTTCCCACACCGTCAGGCCGGTCGACAGCGACAGGTGCTCGAAGCCCTGCTGGAAGATGTCGAGCTCACAACCGCCATCGATCTCGGCGAGCTGCCAGGTCAGGCGCGTGGCAGCCTTCCAGTTGTCATCGAGCCGCCTGAAAGCCAGGCTCCAACGGCGCGGCGCCTCGATTTCGAGCGTGTCGCCACGCTCGAGCTTGGACGGTCCGTCCGCGCCGGCCCGCTCGAGCAACAGCGACCCTGAGGTGCCGGTGTCGACCTCGACCCGGTCGGCGGCCCAGCGCTCGAGCAGCTCGGGCTCGGTCAGCCAGCGCCACGCCTGGTCCACCGGCAGATCGAGCCGCTGCCGGTAGCGTAGCTGTACTCCGGGGATGTCGCCCTGCCGGATCGCCTCGGCCATCAGATCGGCAGTCTCCCACGATACTCCGCAGCCGCCTCGGGCTGGCCCCAGGCTTCGTAGAGCCGGACGATCCGCTCGAGAGCGTCGCGGGTCCGACGATGATCGGCGTCGAACTCGGACGCCACCACCTCGTAGCCCTCGACCAGCAGGAGCTCCGCCTCCTCGTACCTGCCCTGCCGCTGCCGGATCTCACCGAGCAGGGTGCGCGCTTCGGCGGTGCGCCAGTGAGGCCCCTCGAAGGTCCGCTCGTAGAGATCGACCGCCTCCTGGATGAGCGGCTCGGCTCGGCCCAGATCTTCTCTTGCCAGGTAGAGTCGGCCGAGGCCGACCAGCGACCAGCCGATGTCAGGGCTGTCCGGGGCGAGCTTGTCGCGCCGGACGGCGAGCGCCCGTCGCAGGTAGCGCGCCGCCTCGTCGAGCTCGCCCTGTTCGAGCAGCACCACCCCAAGGTTGTTCATCATGAAGGCGACCCGCGGCGCGCCTTCGCCGAAGCGCGCCCGCCAGATCTCCAGCCCCTGCCGGTAGAGCCGTTCGGCGCCCTCGAGGTCGCCGGTCTCGCGCAGCAGTCGACCGAGATTGTTCAGACTCTCGCCGGTATCCGGATGATCCTCGCCGAGGACCAGCAAGCGGATGTCGAGCGACTCCCGGAACAGCGGCAGGGCTTCTTCGTAGCGGCCGACAATGCCGAGGAACACGGCCAGGTTGTTGACGCTCTCGGCGGTGCGTGGATTGTCGTTGCCGAGCTCGCGCCGGCGGGTCGCGAGCGCTTCACGGAAGATGGCATCGGCCTCGTCGAAGCGCCCGGTCTGAACCAGCAGAATGCCGAGCTTCGACTGGATGTCGGTGAGCGCGGGATCTTGCTTGCCCACCGCCTTTCCCATCACGTCGAGTGCCTGCCGGTAGAGCTGCTCCGCGGTCTCGTACGCCTCACCCTTGTCGTAGTGGACCTGCGCCAGGTGCAGCAGGCTGCGCGCTACCAACGGGTGCTCGCCGCCGAACAGCTCCTGGCGCATCGCCAACGCCTCGCTCAGCAGCCGCGTCGCCTCGTCATAGTCGCCCCGCGCCCACAGCAGGACGCCCAGGCTGTCCTTGCTCTGCGCGACCTGGGCGTCGTCCTGGCCGAGGTTCTCGAGTCGCAGCTCGAGCGCCCGGCGGAGCGAGGCCTCCGACCAGTCGAACAGGCCCAGGGTCCGGTAGACGTTGCCGATCGCCTCCATCAGGCTGGCCTGAATGATCGGCTGGCCCGCCAGCTCGGTGTCGATCCGGCGCCGGCCGCGATCCAGGATCTCGCGAGCGGTGATCTCGTCGCTGCCGGCGCGCTCGGGGTCGGAGAAGCTGAAGATCTCCTGGAGGAACGAGACCACCTCCTCGGCGCGATCGCGCTCGCGCTGCGCCTGGTCACGCTCGAGAGCGAGACGGCGAGCCTGTACCGCCATGGTGGCAGCGAAGCCCAGCAGCAGGGCGACGAAGGCGCCTCCGACGGCGAGCGCCAGCCGGTTGCGGCGGATGAACTTGCTCGCCCGGTAGCCGAGGCTGTCGCGGTGCGCCACGACCGGTAGCCCCTCGACGTGCCGGCGAATGTCCTCGGACAGCATCTCGACCGACGCGTAGCGACGCTGGGGCTCCTTGCGCAGCGCCATCATGGCGATGTTGTCGAGGTCGCCGGTCAGCCGGCGCCGCAGTTGAGCGGGCAGGATGCGCGGCGCCCCGCTCCCGGCCGAGCTCCCCGAGATCTCGGTCGACACCGTGTCCATCGAATCGAACCGGCTGACCACGGTGCTCGGCCGCTCGGGCTCGAGCTGCAGGATCGCCTCCTCCATCTCGCGCGGCGACTTCTGCTCGAGCTGATGTGGCAGCTGGCCGGTCAGCAGCTTGTAGAGCAGGACTCCAAGGGAGTAGACGTCGGTGGCGGTCGTGATGTGCCGCCCGCGAATCTGCTCCGGGCTGGCGTAGGACGGAGTCATCGGCCGAATGCGAGTGGCGGTGAACTCGACCGGCGCTGCGAACGCCTCCGGCTTGAGCAGCTTGGCGATGCCGAAGTCGAGCAGCTTGGGCGTGCCGTCCTCGGCGACCAGAATGTTGCTCGCCTTGATGTCGCGGTGGACGACCAGGTTCTGATGCGCGTACTGGACGGCCGCGCACACCGTGCGGAAGAGCTGTAGCCGGTCGATGACCGACAGCCGGTTGCGGTTGGAGTAATCGTCGATCGGCACGCCCTCGATGTAATCCATGACGAAGTAGGGCGCGCCGTCGTCAGTGGTGCCGCCATCGAGCAGCTTGGCGATGTTCGGATGATCGAGACTGGCCAGGATCTGGCGCTCGGTCCGGAACCGGCGGCGTAGCTCCTCGCCGTCCATGTCCTGCGGAATGACCTTGAGCGCTACCAGCTTCTGGTACTCGTCGTCGTCGCGGACCGCCAGGTAGACCCGGCTCATGCCGCCCTCGCCGAGCTTCTTGAGCAGCCGGTAAGGGCCGATCTTGCGGCTCTTGAAGTCGTCCTTCTGCTCGCGGATCAACTGGCTGATACCACCCTCGACCACCGGCTCCTCGAGAAACGAACCGGAGCTCTGGTGCGCACCCAGGAGCCCCTCGAGCTCACCCTGAAGGATCGCGTCGCCAGCGCTCGCCTCGGCCACGTACGCTCCGCGCTCGGCCTCCGGCAACTCCAGGGCGCCCTGGAAAATCTCCTCGAGCTTCTCCCAGCGATCAGGCTCCAACCTCTCCTCCGTTGGCGAGATACCGGTAGAGCCAGGCCTTGGCAAGACTGAACTTGCGCGTGACGGTGGGCACCGAAACGCCCAGAAGCTCCCCGATCTCGGAAGACTTGAAGCCGCCGAAGTAGCGCAGCTCGACGATCCGAGCCAGCTGCGGGTCGATCGCGGCCAGGCTCGAGAGCGCCTCGTCGACCGCCACGACATCCGCGGCCCGCTCGCTCGAAACCTCCGGCGCGTCGTCGAGCGACACCCGAGGTGCCCCGCCGCCGCGCTTCTCGTATCGATTGCGGCGCGCATGGTCGACCAGGATCCGACGCATCATCTGGGCCGCCAGACCGAAGAACTGCAAGCTGCTCTGCCACTTCACCCGCTTCTGGTCGATCATGCGGATGTAGGCCTCGTGGACAAGCGCCGTGGTCTGCAGGGTGTGGTCGCCGCGCTCGCGCCGCAGGTACCGCGACGCCAAGCGATGCAGCTCGTCGTAGACGGCAGGCATCAGCTCCTCGAACGCCGCCTGATCGCCGGCGCCCCAGTCGACAAGTAGCTGAGTCAGATCACCCGAGTTCTCTGACATAAATCGTCCTACGGGCTCGCTCCCGGTACCCCGCTCCCCCCCCCAAGAAAAGGCAACAGCTACCGAAGGACCCACGAACCCGGGAGGGCTTCCAGGCCGTACCGACACCTCCGGGTGGCCGGACCTAAATGCCCACAAACCTTCGATTTCCAGGGGCCGAGTATAGCCCACTCGGGCGCTCCTGGATCGCCGGCGCTCAGGCGTAGAGATCTCGGAGAGCCGCTTCGGCCTCCGAGAACCGGAACGAGAAGCCGAGCTCCGAGAGCCGCTCGGGCACCGCACGCTGCCCATCGAGAACCAGAGTCGACATCTCGCCCAGCGCCAGGCGCAGCGCAAAAGCGGGCGCGGGAACGAAGCTCGGACGCCTCAGTGCGGAGCCGAGTGCGCGGCTGAAAACGCGGTTGGTCACCGGATTCGGGGCCGTCAGGTTGAACGGCCCACTGGCGTCGTTCTCGAGCAGGAAACGGAGAGCGGCGACTTCGTCGTCGATGTGGATCCACGGCAGCCACTGGCTGCCGCGCCCGGCGGGACCGCCGGCGAAGAGCTTGAACGGCAGCGCCATCCGCGGCAGTGCGCCGCCATCACGAGCGAGGACAAGGCCGGTTCGAGCCGTCGCCCGGCGCACGCCGACCGCCTCGACCGACGCCGAAGCGGCTTCCCAGGCCACACAGGTGCGGGCCAGGAAATCATCTCCCGGAGCAGCGCTCTCGTCGAGCTTTTCGTCGCCGCGCGCTCCGTAGTAGCCAACTGCCGAGCCCTGGACCAGGATCCGTGGCGCGCCCGGAACGCTCAGCGCCTCAGCGACCGCGCGGCTGGAGCGCACCCGGCTCTCGCGGATCAACCGCTTGCGCTCCTCACTCCAGCGGGAGTCGCCGATGCCGGCGCCGGCGAGTTGGACAACCGCGTCGACGCCATCGAGGAGCGGCCCGAGCGCGTCCGTGCTCTCACCGTCCCATTGGGCGATCTGAACCGCTTCCGGCAGCCCTCCGACGCGCTCCGGATTGCGGCTGAGCACCCGGACCTGATGCCCCTCCGCCACCAGCACCGAGCTCAGCGCGGAGCCGATCAGACCCGACCCTCCTGCGATGACGACTCTCATCCGGGCAGTATACGGCGGCCCCACCGGTCAGACCGCGGCCAGCTCGTCTTCGAGACGCTGGCGCTCGTCGAGCTCGGCATACAGGCCGCCCGCGGCGACCAGCTCGTCGTGGACGCCCTGGGCGACGATCCGTCCGCGATCGAGCACCACGATCCGGTCGGCGGTACGGACAGTCGAGATCCGGTGCGAGACCAGCAGCACCGTCCGCTGCGACAGAACCGTTTCCAGATTGCGCAGGATTCGCTCTTCGGTGCCGGTATCGACCGCGGAGAAGCAATCGTCGAGCAGTAAGATTCTCGGGGCGCCAAGCAGGGCGCGCGCCAGGGCGACTCGCTGCTTCTGGCCGCCGGAGAGCGTGATGCCACGCTCGCCGACCAGAGTATCGAGACCAGCCGGAAAACCGGCCAGATCCCGATCGAGCCCGGCGAGCGCCACCGCCTCGGCGAGCTGGGCCTCGCTCGCGTCGTCGCGCGAGGGTGCCAGGTTCGCCCGCACGGTCGCCGAGAAGAGGAAGGTCTCCTGCGGAACAACACCAACCACCGAGCGAAGCTCTGCCAGCCGCAGGCGCCGCACGTCGACGCCGTCGACGAACAGCGATCCCTCGGCTGGATTCAGCAGCCGGGGGATCAGCGACAGCAGGGTGCTCTTGCCCGAGCCGGTGCGACCGATCAGCGCCACCGTCTCGCCGGCTTCGATCTCGAGGTCGATCTCCGCCAGCACCGGGTCGGAGGAACCCGGGTAGGTGAACTGCAGGCCGCGCATCTCGATGGCCCCGGCCGGTCGGGAGATCTCGATCAGCGGCTCCTCATCGCGCACCTCGGGTTGGAGCTCGACGACCTCCTGGATGCGCCTGAGCGACGCGCTGCCCCGCTGAACCAGGTTGATGACCCAGCCGATCGCGATCATCGGCCAGATGAGCTTGCCGAGAAAGAAGTTGAACGCTACGAACTCGCCAACGCTCAGGGTGCCGCGCGTCGTGAGCAGGCCGCCGTAGCCGAGCACGGCGACGAAGCCGACACCCACCAGGAGCTGGATCAGCGGCCTGGAGGCGGCGCTCCAGCGCGCCAGCGCCTTGTTGCGCTCGACATACTCGCGGTTGAGCTCGGCGAACTCCCGCTCCTGTGCGCGCTCACGGGCATAGGCGCGCACCACCCGCACCCCGGCCAGATTCTCCTGCGCCTTGGTGGCCAGCTCGGAGAACTGCTTCTGCACCCGCTCGAAAAGGATGTGCACCCGCTGGCCGATGATCTTGGTCGCCAACGCGACGAGCGGCATGGTGGCCAGTACGACGAGCGTCAAGGGCAGATGGATGCGCATCATGAAGAACAGCGCGCCGACGCTCGTAAAGAGGGTGTTGGCGCTGTACATGATCGCGGGACCGCAGATCATGCGCACCGCCTGCAGGTCGTTGGTCGCCCGCGCCATCAGGTCGCCTACCCGGCTCTTCTGGAAGAACCCGAGCGGCTGTTTCGTGAGGCTGCGGAAGTAGTCGGCGCGGAAGTCGAACTCGATGTCGCGACTGACCGACACGAGAAGGATGCGCTCCAAGAAGGTCAGGACGCCCTGCCCGAGGGTGATGCCGATCAGTAGCAGCGCGTAGCTCGCCATCGAATCGGTGGACGCGGCGTCGACGAACGAGTCGACCGCCGCGCCGATCACCAGCGGCGCCGCCAGCCCGAGAGCGGCCGAACCGAGGATCGCGGCGAGCCCGAGACTGACCCGTCCCAGGTGCGGGCGCAGCAGAGGGAGCAACGGCGACAGGTGATTCATGTCGGCCTACTCCCGGACGCTGGTGGCCGCCAGAACGCCGTCGGCCCCCGCCGGATGAAGCGCGGCACGGACCGCACGCGGCGCCGCCCTCAGCCGCACGATCGGCGTGCCGGCGGCGACGAACTTCGCTTCGTAGTGCGTGCGCGGTCCGTCCGGCCAGCGGTCGGTCAAACGCTCGACCTCGAGCCCACCGTGCGATTCGAGCACCTCGGCCACCCGCTCGCCGTACTCCGCGTGGTCGGTGGCGAAGCAGAGGCTGCCACCGGGCTCGAGCAGTCCGAACAGCAGATCCACCGACTCGACGTCGAAAAGCCGGCGCTTGTTGTGACGGCTCTTGGGCCACGGGTCGGGATGATAGACGTGCACCGCGCGCGCGAAGCCGGAGGGCAGCGCCGCGCTGAGCAAATAGAGCGCTTCGCCACGCATCAGGACCACATTGCTCAGCCCGCGCTTGTGCGCTCTGTCGCGTACCAGGCGGTAGTACTTGGAAACGATCTCGACGCCGAGAAATGCAGTTTCCTCGGCCTCATCGGCGGCGCGGCGCAAGAGGTAGGCGCCCTTGCCGAAACCGAGCTCCACCTCCCACCGGCGAGGTCCGGGCACGAACTCGCTGAGCTCGAGCGGCAGCTCCAGCTCCCCGAGCGACCACTCACGCTCGCCCGCGTGGACGCGAACCGGGATCAAGGCAACCTCACAGCAACTCGTCGTTACGACGACGCTTCAACTCCTCGGTCACCAGCCGCACCTCCTCCGCACGCTCGCGAGGTACCACCAGCACGGTGTCGCCGGTCCTGATGATCACCATACCGGTCACCCCGATCGCCGCCACGGTTCCGTGATCGGCGTAGAGCAGATTGTCGGCGGCGTCGATTGCCAGCACGCTGCCACGAACTGCGTTGCCGGCCGCGTCGGTCGGCAGGAGCTCGGCCAGGGCGGCCCAGCCGCCCAGATCGCTCCATTCGCAATCGAGTGGCAGGGTGACCAGGTCCTCGAGATGCTCCATCACTCCGAAATCGATCGAGATGCGCGGCAGCTTGCCGTAGAGCTCGTCGATCGCATCCGGGCGCCGGGCGAGCTCCTCGAGAGCGGCAGCGAGCTCGGGCTGATGGCGCTCCAGCCGGTCGAGCAGCACCGAGCCGCGGAAGACGAAGATGCCGCCGTTCCATCTGTAGTTGCCGCTGTCGTAGAACTCCTTGGCGGTCTCTGCGTTCGGCTTCTCGGTGAAACGAGCCACCCGCCGGAGGCCGGTCGCCTCATCGAGAGTGTCCCCGAGCTCGAGATAGCCGTAGGCGACCTCGGCCCACCGCGGCTCGACGCCCAGGGCAACGACCGAGCCGCCGTCGGCCACTCGCTGCGCCTCCTCGAGCGTCGCGCGGAAGGCATCGGCCCGACCCACCCGGTGATCCGCCGGCAGCACTACGACCACCTGATCGCCGACCGCGGCCCGAATCCGATGGACCGACCAACCGATGGCGGCCGCGGTGTCGCGCCCCTCAGGCTCGGAGAGGATCTGTTCGGCCGGCACGCCGGGCAACTGCTCGGCGACGTCGCCGGCGATCTCGCGCGTGGTGCACACCCAAACGGACTCGGCGGGCACCAACGGCGCCAACCGATCCACGGTCGCCTGCAGCAGCGTCCGCTCGCCCTCGAGGGCCAGCAGCTGCTTGGGCTTCGAACGACGGCTGAGCGGCCAGAATCGGGTACCGCTGCCACCCGCCAAAATCAACGCTTGCATGGCGCGAGAACTTATCAGTTAGAACTCGCGACCCGTGTACAACTCACCAACTTCCGCCGCATACCCGTTGTACAGCAGCGTCGGCCGACTCTCTCCAGTACCGATATCGCGCTCCGCCGCCTGACTCCAGCGCGGATGCGGCCGATCCGGGTTGACGTTCGAGAAGAAGCCGTACTCGGTCGGCGACGCCTCGTTCCAGAACGTCCCGGGCTCACGATCGACGAACTCGATCTCGACCACCGACTTGGGTCCCTTGTAGCCATACTTCCACGGGATCGCCAGCCGCCAGGGCGCGCCGTGCTGCATCGGCAGCGCGTGGCCGTAGACACCGAGAGCCACGAATGCCAGGTCGTGCATCGCCTCGTCCAGGCGCAGCGCTTCGTAGTAGGGCCACGGATACCAGGCGTAGGCTGTCTGGCCGGGCAGCCGGCTCTTGTCGAGGATCGATACGAACCGGACATGGCTCGCCGACGACAGCGGCTCGAGTCGCTCGATCAGCCGGCGCAGCGGGAAGCCGGTCCAGGGCACTTGCATCGCCCAGCGCTCGACGCAGCGGAAGCGGTAGAGCCGCTCCTCGAGCGGAAAGAGCTTGAACAGCTCCTCGAGCCCGAGCGTGCGGGGCTTCTTGACCAGGCCGGTGACCCGGATCGACCAGGGATCGACCGGATGCCCCTGCGCCAGCTCCCAGACCCGCTCCTTGTCGGTCGTGAACTCGTAGAAGTTGTTGTAGCCGGCGGCGGCGCCCTCGGGGGTCGTCCGCCGGCCGCCCAGCGCGTAGGTCGGGTTGCGCTCGGCCGGAAAGAGCTCGGCGTAACGCTCACCCAGGGCGGGCTCGGAGATCCTCGCCCGATCGGCGGCGCGCGCCGCCGCCGCGGCGGGCCAGGCAGAGCCGAGCCCGGCGGTCAGCGCACCGAGGCCGAACGCGCTCAGCAAGCGACGCCGGTCGAGATAGACCGATTCAGGGCTCGCCAGCCGCTCCGGCAGGCGCCATCCGGGCTCGATCCGGATCGCAGTCACGACGACAAGATACCACCGAGCGACCGACGAAAACGGCGACGGTGACGGCGGTCCTCGGCGGCGAAGCGATCCTCCACCGCCGAGCTACCGGCCAGCAGCGACGAGAAGATCAGTTGACGCGATCGAGCTCGTCGTCGATCACCCGGACGATCTCTTCGTACGGCTGTGCACCGCTCAGGAACCGACCGTTGATGAACATCGCCGGCGTTCCGGTCACGCCCGCGACCCGCCCGGCCTGGACGTCGGCCATCACCATGTCCTCGTACTTGCCCGAATCGAGGCACTCATCGAAGCTCTCGGTATCGAGCTCCAGACGCGCCGCCTTCTGTTTCAGCTGCTCGACGGCCAGAGCCTTCTGCTCTTGGAACATCGTGTCGTGCATGTCCCAGAAACGATCCTGATCGTGGGCGCACAGCGAGGCCTCGGCGGCCTTCTGGGCGTTGGCGTGAATCTGATGCAGCGGGAACTGGCGGAAGACCAGGCGCACCTTGTCGCCGTACTCCTCGGCCACGCGATCCAGGGTCGGCACCACGCGCGAGCAGTAGGGGCACTCGAAGTCCGAGAACTCGATGATCGTCACCGGCGCCGACGCCGGGCCCTTGGCCGGGAAGCCGTCTGCCACCACATCGAGGCGCATCGGCTCGAGGTAGCTCTTGACGCCATGCTTCGCCCGCAGACCATCGACATACTCCGTGAAGATCTGCTGACGCCCCTGCTGGGCCAGGTACTCGCGGATCCGCGGCGCCATGGCCTCCTTCGGCTGGTTGAGCCGAGCCTTGTTCTCTTCGTAGAAGGCGTCCACCGCCTCATCGGTCGGCTCGGTGATCTTGGCGTCGAGCTCCTTGGCGGTCAGCTCGTCGACCGTGATGCCCTGCTCATCCGCCTCGACCTCGAGCAACCGCTCGCGGATCACCGCTTCCAGCGTCTGCTCCATCAACTGGTGGCGGTTGCGCTCGATCTCGAGAAAGCCCTCGGCGTTGGCCTCTTCGAGGTCGGCGGCCGTGATCTGCACTTCGCCGATCGAAGCGACCACGCCGTCGGCAGCCTCATGTTTGTCGGCGTGGACCGCGCTTTCGGTCGAGTACCACAGCCCGAAGGCCGCGGCCACGAGAAGAACACCCAGAAGAATGCCAAAAGGACCGACGCGCCGTGAAGTTGTTTCGCTCATTGAGTAAAGACCTCCAAGGGTCATAAGTGTCATGGTGGCGGTCGTTACACCGCGACGAGCGGCCGATGATAACACCTGGCGGCGCCGCTCGTGGTGGCTCCGGCTTCGACCTAGGCGTCGAGCCGGGCGTGAACGAAACCTTCGAGGATTCGCTGCGGCTGGATACCCCTCACCCTCATGTCCGGCCCGGTGAGGAGATCCTCGGCCAGACCGAGGAACCGCCGCCGCTGGTCCGCCGACAGATCGCCACGGCGGCTGACGCCGGTGACCGCTGCGGCTGCCAGCTCCCACGGACGGCGCGAGCGCGGATCCTGCCAGCCGCCGGCCGCCTGCAACACTCCGGCGATCGCGAACAGATCCATCCGATTGCCGCTCTTCAGATAGCCGTCGACGGCCTCACCGAGCGGCTCGGCCAGCTCCTCGAGCGCCGCAGCGTCGGTTGATTCGCCGCCACCGAGGTATACCGCGAGCGAGCGGCTGCGCAGCGTCGGCAGGAGGTCGAACTGCGACGGCGCCAGCAGCAGGAAGTGCCGCGGCGACCCGGTGTGCGGCTCCTCGAGCGACTTGAGGAAGGCGTTCGCGGCTTCGGCGGTGAGGCTCTCGGCCGTGGCGACCACGAACACCTGACCGCGGGCTTCGAACGGCGTCACCTGGGCGCCGCGGAGAAAAGTGCGCGCGGCATCGACTGATGTCGAGGTTCGCAGGTCGCGTTCGAGGACCTGAAAATCGGGGTGGAAGAGGCCGCCCGCGGCCTCGTCCCAAGTTATCCGGCGGCAGTGGTTGCAGTCGCCGCACGGCCGCTCCGCGACCGGCCTCCCGCACAACAGGGTGCGCGCCAGTGCCAGCGCCGCTGCGCGTCGCACGGCGTCGTCCGCTCCGTGCAGGATGCACGATGGGTAGAGCTCGCCGCTGCGCGCCAGGCGTAGCGTCGGCTCGAGGCTCATGCGCCGCCTGCCAGGAGATCGGAGAGCGCCGCGCGAACCTGGCGCTCGGTGTCGTCGATGTCTCCCGAGGAGTCGATGAGCACGAAACGCTCGCGCTCGCGCTCGGCGAGCTCGAGATAGGCCCGGCGAACCCGCGCGTAGAACGCCAGATTCTCCGAGTCGAGCCGGTCGATGCCGTTCGGCAGCGAGGCGCGCTTCTGCGACTGGCCACGGCCCTGGGCGACCTCGGCGGGCAGGTCGAACAGCAACGTGCGATCCGGGCGCCTGCCGCCGGTCGCCAGCTGATCGACGCGCTCGATCACGTCGAGCTCGACCCCCCGGCCGACTCCCTGGTAGACCAGCGTCGAGTCGGTGAACCGGTCACACAGAACGTGCTGCCCGGCGGCCAGCGCCGGCTCGATCACCTCGAGCAGATGCTGGCGCCGGCTGGCGAAGATCAACATCGTCTCCACCCGGCCGTCCACCTCTCCCCACTGCGGATCGAGAAACACGTCGCGGATCGCCATGCCGATCGGCGTGCCCCCGGGCTCGCGGGTCATGACGGCCGGCACGCCGGCGGCCTCGAACCACTCGAACGCCCGCTCGAGGTGGGTCGACTTGCCGCTGCCGTCCAGGCCCTCGAAGGTAACGAACTGGCCGCTCATCGAGCCGGCAAGATAACACGCGCCGGGATCGCCCGGACGCCGCCCATCGGGGCGGGTCACCTACCCGCACGGCTCTTGATCCACCCGACGACCCTTGACAGGTTCGAACGCATTTGGTGAGGATGCCCGGGCGCCATCGCTCGGCGTCCCAAACAAACAGATGAAATCACCTGGCCAACCGCATCACGCGCGCAGGGGGAAGAAGTGATCGTTCTGATCGCGAACGAAGCCGGTTCCGGAGAGACCCGCGTCGCGGCGACACCCGAGACCGTCAAGAAAATGATCGGCGTCGGCCTCGAGGTACAGGTCGAGGCCGGGGCGGGCGGACACGCGTTCTTCTCCGACGCCGAGTTCACCGAAGCGGGAGCGAGCGTCGAGCCGGCCTCGGCCGAGCGCCGGCGGGCGGCGGACCTCCTGCTCAAGGTCGGGCCGCTCGGCACCCATGACGATCTCGGCTCCGAAATCGCCCTGTTGAAGAGCGGAGCAGTGGTGATCGGCTTTCTCGACCCGTTCCTCAACCTCGACTCGGTGCGGGCGTTGGCCGCCGGCTCGATCACCGCGTTGCCGATGGAGCTCATCCCGCGCATCACCCGGGCGCAGAGCATGGACGCGCTGTCGTCCCAGGCGAGCATCGCCGGCTACAAAGCCGTGCTGCTCGCGGCCTCGAGGCTGCCGCGCTACTTCCCGCTCCTGATGACCGCAGCCGGCACCATCCGCCCGGCCAAGGTGGTGATCATGGGCGCGGGGGTCGCCGGCCTGCAGGCGATCGCCACCGCCAAACGGCTGGGCGCGCTGGTCGAGGTCTCAGACATCCGCCCTGCCGCCAAGGAGCAGGTCGAGTCGCTCGGCGGCCGCTTCATCGACCTGCCCGAGATGGAGACCGGTGAAGGCGCCGGTGGTTATGCCCGGGAAATGGGCGAGGAGTTCCTGCGCCGGCAGCGCGAGATCCTCACTGAGCACGTGGCCGCCGCCCACGTCATCATCACCACCGCGGCGGTGCCCGGCAAGCCGGCGCCGAAGCTGCTGAGCGCCGACATGGTCCGGCGGATGAAGCCGGGCGGCGTGATCGTCGACCTGGCGGCCGAGCGCGGCGGCAACTGCGAGCTGACCCGCGCGGGCGAAGAGGTGATCGAGGCCGGCGTGACGATCCTCGGTCCGCTGAACGTCGCCGGCACCATGCCGCGCGACGCCAGCGCGCTCTACTCCCGCAACGTCCTCGAGCTGGTGAAGGAGCTGGTCGACGACGGCACGGTCCGCATCGACCGCGAGAACGACGTGGTCGGTCCGACCCTGGTGACCCACGCCGGCGAGGTCGTCAACCCGACGGCCGTGGCCCTGCTCGAAAAGGAAGGTAGATGATGGGACCTCTGCTGATAGGCCTCTACGTGTTCGTGCTGGCGGTCTTCGTCGGCGTGGAGATCATCACCAAGATCCCGCCGACGCTCCATACGCCACTCATGTCGGGCGCCAACGCGATCTCCGGCATCACCCTGGTCGGCTCACTCACCACCGCGACCAGCGGTGACACCAAGATCAGCTCGATCCTCGGACTGATCGCCATCATCTTCGCGACCATCAACGTGGTCGGCGGCTTCCTGGTGACCAACCGGATGCTCGGGATGTTCGGAAGTAGGTCCAAGCGATGAGCGAGCTCCTGGCCCCGGTCGTCATTCCGCTGCTCTACCTCCTGTCGGCGGTTCTCTTCATCCTCGGCATCAAGGGCCTGACCGGCGTGCGCACCGCGCGCCGGGGCAACATGCTGGCCGCGATCGCCATGCTGATCGCGGTCGTCACGACCCTGCTCGAGCTGGGGGTCGTCGACTACCGGTGGATCCTCGCCGGCCTGGTGATCGGCTCCGCGATCGGCGCGATCGCCGCCGTGCGCGTCGAGATGACCGGCATGCCGCAGCTGGTCGCGCTGTTCAACGGTTTTGGCGGCGGCGCCTCGGCCCTGGTGGCCGGCTCGATCGTCTGGGGCACGATCGTCGAGCCCAGCGCCACGGGAACGGCGGCCGTTTTGCTCGACGGCGCCCACGCGGCGATCACCGCAGCTCTGTCGATGTTCATCGGCGCGATCACGCTCACCGGCAGCCTGATCGCCTTCCTCAAGCTTCAGGGCACGATCGGCGGCAAGCCGACGATCCTGCCCGCGCGCCACGCCATCAATGCCCTGTTCTTCCTGGGCTGCGTCGGCGCCGGCTTCTATCTCTGCTTCGTCGCAGTCGAGCCGGGGCAGATCGCGCTCGCCACCAGCGCGCTTGCCATGCTCAGCCTGCTGGTGGGAGTGCTGTTCGTGATCCCGATCGGCGGCGCCGATATGCCGGTGATCATCTCCTTCCTGAACTCGCTGTCCGGCCTCGCCGCCTCGATGACCGGCTTCGTGCTCGGCAACAACCTGCTGATCATCAGCGGCGCCCTGGTTGGCGCGTCCGGCCTGATCCTGACCCAGATCATGTGCGTGGCGATGAACCGCCCGTTCACCAACGTGCTCTTCTCCGGCTTCGGCGGTGACAGCGGCGACAGCGAGCCGAGCGAGTACACGAACGTGCGTTCATGCTCCCCAGAGGAGGGAGCGATGATCCTCGAGAGCGCCCAATCGGTGGTCATCGTGCCCGGCTACGGGCTGGCGGTCGCCCAGGCCCAGCACGTCGCCCGCGAGCTCGGCGACCTGCTCGAGAAACGCGGTGCGCGAGTCAGCTACGCGATCCACCCGGTCGCCGGTCGCATGCCCGGACACATGAACGTGCTGCTCGCCGAGGCCGACGTCGACTACGAAAAGCTGGTCGAGATGGATCGCATCAATCCCGAGTTCAAGACCACCGACGCGGTACTGGTGGTCGGTGCCAACGACGTCGTCAACCCGGCGGCCGAGACCGACCCGAAGAGCGCCATTGCCGGCATGCCGATTCTGCAGGTCTACAATGCCGGCACGGTCATGGTGATCAAACGCAGCCTGAGCCCGGGATTCGCCGGCATCAAGAACGAGCTGTTCGAGCGCGACAACACCACGATGATCTTCGGCGACGCCAAGGAGGCGCTGCAGGAACTGGTCAACGAGCTCAAGTCGATCTCGGCGGCAGCGTAGAGCATGGGCGAGCACGACAACGTTCGACCGGAAGATTCCGAAGGGCTGCGGCGCTTTACCAGGGCGCTGCTGACCGACCTGCGCGCGCTCGAGCAGATGCTGGCCGGTGGTCACATCGAATCGGGGGTCCGCCGCTTTGGCGCCGAGCAGGAGACGGTTCTGGTCGACCGCGAATGGCGCCCCGCGCCGGTCAACATGAAGATCCTCGAGCGCCTGAACGACCGCCATTTCACCACCGAGCTCGGCCGCTTCAACATCGAGTACAACCTGGACCCGATCGAAGCCGGCGGAGACTGCCTGACGCAAATGCACCGCCAGCTCGACGCGCTCCTGGCCCAGGGCCAGACGGCGGCGGCGGCAGAGGGCGCGAAGATGCTCCTCACCGGCATCCTGCCGACCCTGATGCAGTCCGACCTGGGGCTCGAGAACATGACGCCGGTGGCGCGCTACATGGCGCTCAACGACGCGGTCGGCCGCCTGCGCGGTGACCACTTCCATCTGCGCATCAAGGGCCGCGACGAGCTGATCATCGACCACGACAACGTCATGCTCGAGTCGTGCACGACCAGCTTCCAGCTTCACTACCAGGTGTCGGCCGAAGAGTTCGCGCATCTGTACAACATCGCCCAGGTACTGGCGGCGCCGGTCCTGGCGTGCGCCACCAACTCGCCACTCCTGTTCGGCCGGCAGCTCTGGCGCGAAACTCGTATCGCCCTGTTCCAGCAATCGGTCGACACCCGCGGTCAGAGCGATTCGATACGCGAGGTCGCGCCGCGGGTCAGCTTCGGGCAGGACTGGGTGCGCGAGTCGGCGCTCGAGATCTTCCAGGAGGATCTGGCGCGCTTCCGGGTGCTGATCGGCGGCAAGGTCGAGCAGGACCCGTTCGAGGCGCTCGAGGCCGGGGTCGCTCCCGAACTGACGGCGCTCCGCATCCACAACGGCACGGTGTACCGCTGGAATCGCCCCTGCTACGGCATCTCGGACGGCAAGCCCCACCTGCGGATCGAGAACCGACTCTTGCCCTCCGGGCCGAGCATCTTCGACGAGGTCGCCAACGCGGCGCTCTGGTTCGGCCTGATGAGCGGCGCCGGCGCCAAGTGGGGCGACGTCACGAAGAAGATGGACTTCGCGTTCGCTCGCGAGAACCTGGTCGCCGCGGCCCGGCAGGGCATGGGCGCCGATCTGCTCTGGTTCGACAAGGAGTATGTGCAGGCCCCGAAGCTGATGCTGGAGCAGCTCCTGCCCCTGGCACACGAGGGACTCGAGCTGCTCGGGGTCGACTCGGACGACGCCAAGCGCTACCTGGAGGTGATCAAGGGGCGCGTTCAGACCCAGAAGAGCGGCGCCCAGTGGTGCGTCAGCTCGATCGACGCTCTGTCCGACTGCTCGCGTCACGAAGGGTTGGCGGCGCTCGTCGCCGCCACCTACCGTCTACAGCGGGAGGGCAAGCCGGTGCACACCTGGCCCCTCGCCGAGCGTGCCGACGCCGGCGACGAGCGCTCGCACTGCCGGCGCGTCGACCAGCTCATGACCACCGACCTGTTCACCGTCAACGAGACCGAGCTGGTCGACATGGCGGCCTACGTCATGAACTGGAAGCACATCCGCCACGTGCCGGTCGAGGACAACCAGAACCGCCTGGTCGGGCTGGTCACGCATCGCTCGCTCCTGCGCCTGGTGCCGACCCTGAACGAGCCCGGGCGCGCCGCGGTGCCGATCTCCGAGATCATGGAGACCAAGCTCCACACGGTCGGACCGACCACCAGGGCACGCGACGCCTTCCAGCTGATGCGCAAGCACCGGATCAGCTGCCTGCCGGTGGTCGACGAGGAGAACCGGTTGGTGGGCATCCTGACCGAGACCGATTTCATGGAGCTCGCGGCCGGTCTGCTGGAAGAGTTCCTGGACGATGACTGAGTGCGGTCGGCGGTTGGGCCGCGCGGTCCTCTGTCTGCTCCTGATCAACGCCGCCGGTGCCGCTCGAGGCGCGTCGTTTCCGGCCCCCCGGGGAGCGGGCGGCGCGGTAACGACTGCGGAGCGCGATGCCACCGAGGCGGGTCTCGCGATCCTGCGCGCCGGCGGCAATGCGGTCGACGCGGCGGTGGCGAGCGCCCTGGCGCTAGCTGTCGTCCACCCGAACGCCGGCAACCTCGGCGGCGGCGGCTTCGCGGTGGTGCGCATCGGCGAAGAGCTGATGACGCTCGACTTTCGCGAGGTGGCGCCCGCCGCGTCGCACCGCGAGATGTTCCTCGACCCCGACGGCCGAGCGATCGAGAACGCGTCGACTCTCGGCCCACTGGCGGCTGGTGTACCCGGCTCTCCGACCGGTCTGCACGCGCTCCACGCACGCTTCGGTGAGCTCGAATGGGCTGCGGTTGTCGAGCCCGCGATCGCGATCGCGCGCGACGGCTTTCGCGTCACCCGCAGACTGCACGAAGCGATCGCGCGCAAGCACGAGGATCTCGCCACCTTCGAGGAGACCGCGGCCGTCTGGCTGCCGAGCGCCGCGCCGCCCGAGATCGGAG
>JAJCXP010000417.1 GCA_029263375.1 Acidobacteriota bacterium
GCCGCGGCCGCTGTCGTCGACCACCCACTCGCCGATGAAGAGGGCGTCGCCGGTGCAGGCGTTCGGTCCGCTGGCCACCGAGCTGTCGTCGTAGAAGAGCGAGACGTAGCTCTGCTTCGGATCGAGGCCGGTCGCCAGGGCTCGCACGACGACCTCCTGGCTGTTGTCGATGACTGCCGCCCTGCCGCTGATTCGGGGCTGTCCAGAGTCACCGACGTTGGTGATGGGCGCCAGCCGGACACGCGCGCTCTGAAGAGAGACGGGCGGAATGGCCGCTGCGACAGTAGCGGTCAGGATCAGGACGACGGCGAGGACGAGGTGAAGCGAGATGTACTTCTGCATGCTTGATCTCCTTGTAGTTAGCTCCCTCCTCGCACGTTATGTACGCCCTAGTGAGAAATCGGTTCAATCTGTCGCCGAGAAGCACGCCCTTGGGATCGGTCTCAGCGGTCTGAGGTCCTAGCCCGGATGGCATTCGACCATCCAGTAATCCATAATCGACGTATGCGCGGAAAGGGAGAGCGGGCCAGCGGACGCACCACCCGGCTCGCCCTGCAGGCCGGTGGGTTGATCCTCGCCCTGGTGGTCGTCTGGGCCCTGCTTCGGACGCCCGCCGGTCCGGCGGTGGCGCTGGCGAACACCGCGGCCTCGGCGGTCGACGGCGGCGCGCAACCGTCCACAGATCTGCTGGTAGACGATCCCGAGGTCGAAGGCTGGGAGAGCGAGGCGATCAGCGAGCGGATCGACGCGCAGCTCGCGAAGATCGTCCGCTGGCTCGAAGAGCCCGCTCGGGTCGCGGTCGGAGAGCTCGAGAATCTGGCGGCGCCGGGCTTCCGCGGCGCGGCGCTGCGCCCCGAGTCGGTCGGTACCGTCTTCGACGGCGAGCCGTTTCGCATCGAGCGAGCCGAGGCGCTCGAGTCCGATCCGGGCCGTCACCAGGAGCGTGCCGGGTTCGTCGCGGCCCTGAAGGAGCTGCGACAGCCCTACCTCGCCAACGTCCACGCGAAGTTCAAGCTCTACCGCATCGAGGTGGGCGAGGCGTCGATCGTCACCCGCCAGTACCTCTCGATCGATGGGCGAGACTCCGAGGGCCAGGTGGAGGAGCACACGACCTGGGCGAGCAGCTGGACCCGCACCGAGCCGCCGCGGCTCGAGAACCTGGTGATCGAGGACTACGAGCGTGCTCGGACGGCGGCGGCAGGGCCGCTGTTCGCAGATACGACCGAGAGCATCCTGGGCTACCCGATCGCCTCGGATTACCTGCTGGGACGTGACCTTCCCTACTGGTACCAGCGCATCGAGATGCGCTTCGGCCAGAGCCCGCTCGGCTACCACGGCGTGTCGCTGGGCGACGTCAATGGCGACGGTCTGGAGGATCTCTATCTCGCCAATCCGGGTGGTCTGCCGAACCGCCTCTACGTCCAGAATCCGGACGGCACGGTCACCGAGAGCTCGGCGGCAGCGGGCGTCGACTGGATGACGCGCACGATGAGCTCGCTGTTTGTCGATCTGGACAACGACGGCGATCAGGATCTGGTGGTCGGCTCGACGCCGCAGATCGTGATGGAGAACGACGGCAGCGGTCGCTTCCGCGGGCGACAGACGCTACCGGGCAACGCGTTCGCGACCTCGATGGCCGCCGCCGATGCCGACGGTGACGGTGATCTGGATCTCTACATCTGCAACTACTCGAGCGCCGGACCGGTGCCGATCCACGACGCCAACAACGGGCCGCCCAACACGCTCTGGCGCAACGACGGTGACTGGCGGTTCACCGACATCACCGACGAGGTCGGCCTGGACCAGGGCAACTCGCGTTTCAGCTTCGCCGCTGCCTGGGAGGACTACGACAACGACGGCGATCTCGACCTCTACGTGGCGAACGACTACGGTCGCAACAACCTGTACAAGAATGACGGCGGCCGCTTCCGCGACGTCGCTGGCGAGGCGGGCGTCGAGGACATATCGGCGGGTATGTCGGTGACCTTCGGCGACTACGACCACGACGGGTGGATGGATCTGTACGTGAGCAACATGTTCTCGTCGGCGGGCAATCGCATCACCTATCAGCGCCAGTTCAATCCGGCGGCCGGGGCCGAGGACCGGACCGAGTTCCAGCGCCATGCCAAGGGCAATTCACTGTTCAAGGGCGGTCCGGACGGGCGCT
The DNA here is from genome assembly GCA_029263375.1 of Acidobacteriota bacterium. Taxonomy (GTDB): domain Bacteria; phylum Acidobacteriota; class Thermoanaerobaculia; order Multivoradales; family JAHEKO01; genus JAHEKO01. Next base: position 2,168 of record JAJCXP010000417.1, read on the forward strand.
TCACCGACGTCAGCGTCGAGGCCGGAGTCACCATGGGCCGCTGGGCCTGGGCCAGCCTGTTCGTCGACATCGACAACAACGGCTTCGAGGACCTGATCATCGCCAACGGCAACCTGACCAACGAGAACTCGAAAGACTTGTGAAGCTTCTTCTGGCGGCAGGTCGTGTCGCGTTCCCCGGTCAGCATGGAAGAGGCGGTCAGCAACCAGGACGCGCTCGAGAGCTACACCGACGCCGTCATGGAGATGGGACGGTTGATCCTCGAGGGTAGATCGTTCAGCGGAAGGGAGCGTCACTGCGCCTACCTGAATACCGGCGCAGCGCGCTTCGCGAACATCTCGGCGGTCAGCGGCCTGGACTTCCCGGACGACGGCCGCGGCATGGTGACCACGGACTGGGACTTCGACGGCGATGTCGACCTCTGGGTCAGCAACCGGACGGCGCCGCGCCTGCGCTTCCTGCGCAACGACACCGGCGCCGGCAACCGCTTCCTGGCGTTCCGACTTACCGGCAACGGCACGTCGTCGAATCGCGACGCCATCGGCGCGCGCCTCACCCTGGCCACCGACGCCGGTGCGCAGATGCGCACCCTCAAGGCGGGGGAGGGGTTCCTCTCCCAGTCGTCGCGCTGGCTCCATTTCGGCCTCGGCCGTCAGGGCAGCGTTCGTTCACTGGTCGTGCGCTGGCCGGACGGCTCCGAACAGACGTTCTCCGATCTCGAGCCGGACACGTTCTACGAGATCGAGCAGGGCGAAAGCGCGCCCACGGTCTACACGCCGCCGCGTGACCGCATCGAGCTCGTGCCGAGCGAGGTCGAGATCCCGGCCTCGACCCAGGCGATGCGACTGCGCCTCGCGGCGCGAACGCCGCTGCCGCGGTTGCCCTATCGCGACCTCGAGGGCCGGGAGCGGAACGTGCGCGAGCACCTCGACAAGCCGCTGCTGCTCAACCTTTGGGCAAGCTGGTGCCTGCCGTGCCGCACCGAGCTGGCCGAGCTGGACGGCGCCGGCGCTCACGTGCTCGCGCTCAGCCTCGACGGTCTCAACGAGCACAGCCCGACCACCTACGACGACGCGCGGCAGTTCCTGCGCACCTACGGCTACGGCTTCGAGGCGGGCTTCGCCGACCTGAAGCTCGTGCAGATTCTGCAGGCCTACCATCAGGCGTTCTTTCTGGATCGGCGGCCGTTCCCGGTGCCGACGAGCTTTCTGATCGACACCGATGGCAACGTCGCCGCCATCTACCGAGGGCCGGTCACAGCGGCAGCTCTCGCCGACGACATCGCGCATATCAATGACGATCCGGAAGACCGGCTGGCGCGTGCCGTGCCGTTCGGCGGGCGCTGGGCGGGCGAGCCGCCGAATGTCGCGCCGCTCGAACTGGCGCGCGCGATGATCGCCGAAGACCTTCTGACCGAAACGATCCAGTACCTCGAGGAATTCGAGACAGACCGCGAGAGCCCGTTGTGGCCGCAGGTGCTCATGGAGCTGTCCATGAGGCTGAGGCGCAATGGCATGATCGAACAGGCTGAGGTCATGGCCGGCGCCGCGCGCCGTCTGCGCAGCCGCCAGTCCACCTCGCAGTAGGGGCAAAATTCATGGTGACCAGTAAGCGGAGAAGCCTCCGCATCTTGTTCGTATCGACTCTGTTCGTCGGGCTTTCCGGGGTGGCCGTGTCGTGGTCAGACGAACCCCGGGGCGAGATCGCGGAGATCGATCCGCCGGCCGCTCCCGGCGCCAGCTCGCCAACCATCGCCTCCGAAGGCGCGACGACCGTCACGCGGGATCACGAGATCCTGATGACCTGGCTCGAGCCCGGCGAGAGCGGCGAGCGGCTGAGGTTCGCCCGACGCTCGGAGGAGGGCTGGAGCCAGCCGATCACGATCGCCGAGCCGGTGTCGGCGATCCGTCCCGCCGACCGCCCCTCGCTGACTGTGATCGAGACCCAGGCGGTGCGTCGCACCCTGATCGCCCGCACCGGCGACGTGCTCGCTCGTTCCGGCGACGCGGGACGCACGTGGGGACGTCTGCCGGCACCGCCCCTGCCGTTCTCTTCCTTCGCGGGCGGCGACGACGGCGCGTACGCGTTCTGGCTCGAGACCGACGGTGACGGCCCGACCCAGCTGTTGGGCACTCGGGTCATGGCCGGCAGGGACGTTCTCGACGACCAGGTCCTCGACGGCTCGGGGACGTCGGCGGCGATGTCCTGGGACGGTCCGGTCGCGGTCTATCGCGATCGCAGCGAGGAGGGGGGCGAGAAGATTGCCCTCGTGCGGCGCCAGGATGCCAGCTGGACAGAACCCAGCTCGGTCCACGTCGAGCGTTGGCGGCCGTCAGAGAGCGTCGACGGTCCACCGCAGGTTGCGGCCATGCGCCGCCGGATCGCGGTGGCCTGGTACACCGAGGCGCCGCCCCGGCCGCGGGTGCTGGTCGCGTATTCGACCGATGCCGGGCGCTCGTTCGGTCTGCCGGTGGAGGTCGATGGTCGGGACCGGGAGCACGTGCCTCTGGGCGCCGTCGACGTCGCCGTGGGCGACGACGGCGATGCCTTCGTCGTCTGGACGTCCGCGGACGGGCCGGAGGAGACCACTCTCAACCTGGCGCGGGTGTCGGCGGATGGCGGTGGCGAGCCGATCGTGATTGTTCGCGGGCGCGAGGGGCACATCGGCGGATTTCCCCAGATCACCCTCGCCGACGATCGGGCGGCGATCACCTGGCTCGACCGGGAAGCCGGCCGAATCCGGGCGGTGACCATTCCGGTCGTCGCGATTCCGGCCAAGGGCGGCAGGATCGCCGAGGCTGCGGACACACCGGCCGTCGTGCCGCATCGTCAGATGGGCCGCGGGCGGCCGGGCGACCCGGCTCCGAACCACACGGTGCAATCCCTGGCCGGCGACGAGGTCTCCCTGGACTCTCTGCGCGGGCGCGCCGTCCTGGTCAACCTATGGGCGACCTGGTGCCTGCCCTGTCGAGCCGAGATGCCCGAGCTGGCGGCACTCCACGAGCGCTACAAGGTGGACGGGCTGGTCGTGGTCGGGGTGAGCGTCGACGACCGGAGCGGCGCCGATCGGGTTCGCGCGTTCGTCTCCGAGCGCGCCATCCCATTCGAGATCTGGATGGATCCCGAGGGGCGGATGGCCGATTCGCTGCGGGTGCGAGCCTTGCCGGCAACGTTCCTGGTCGATAAGGAGGGCCGCATCGTGCTGCGGCGCGACGAGGCGATCACCGGCGAGGACCCGCTGCTCGAACGTGCGATCGAGCGGGCCCTCACCGCGACCGACTAGCTGGCTTCCCGAGCTTCCTTCGCCTCTCTGGGGCCGAACGCCAGCTTGAGCAGCCACTTCTTGACCTCGGGCCGGAACAGCTGGTGCCGAGGATCGTCGCTCAGAAGCGACGTCAGCTCATCCGCTGTCGCCCGGAGCTCGGTGGAGAAGCCGGACCCGGCGCCGGCCTGGCTCGGCCCCGGCTGCTGCTGCCGGGAGAACGCGTCGCGCACGGACGCAACCGCTGTGTTGGCCTTCTCGACGAACTCTGCCGCGGCCTCGCTCTCGAGCTCGAGGTACTGGGCGGTTTTTTCGACCACCTTCTCGCGAAACTCCACGACCGTGATGCGCTGGCCGTACTCCCAGCGCTGCAGCTCTTCGATCTCGCGCCACAGGAACTTGTAGTCCCTGACGTCAACCATCTCCATGCCCGGAATGCCGCGCTCGAACGTGGGCTCATTACCCGTCGGGTCGGGCACCTCCTCGAGGGAATCCAGCCAGCTCGCGGCTTTGGCTGCCGACCAGTCGGTCGAGCTGCCGCAGGTGAGCATTTCCGACCCCATGTACGGGTTTTCGATCTGCTCACCGGGCTGGATCCACTTGTCGAACGTGTCGACCATCGGGCAGCTGAAGACGTTGAGCCCCTCGGTCACGCGGGCATCGTACTGGGCGAGCTGCAGGAACCTGCGGCTGAGCTCGGCAAAGGATGCCCGAGCGCTGGCCAGGTCTTCGGCCGTCGCCACCGATTCGGCCATGAAGGCGGCCTCCTCGACCAGGCTCGGCACCTCTTCGTCGAGCTCGCCACGGCTGGTGAGCGCCGGGCGCAGGGCGCCGGCCAGACCGGCGGCGCTGTCGGCGACACCTTCGAGGCTGTCGGCGGCCAGGGCCGCACGGATCTCCTCGTAGCTTGCGAGCGCGACTTCGAGCGACTCGAGGACCGGTGCGGGCAGCTCAGATCCAGAGAGCGGCGAGGCCTCCTTCGCCGCCGCACTGTAAGGAACGCAAACGGCGGCTGCGAGCAGGAGCGCCGATCTCGCGATACTGGCGCGCAGGGTCATCGGGAGCCTCCTTTGTCGGCGCCGGTGTCGCCGGTGTCCTCTTGGGGCAGGTGGTCCATGGGCAGTGTACCGATGGTGCCGCGCTGACCCTCCTCGGGCGCCATCCAGGCCAGGAGACGGGCGATCTGCAACGGATCCGAATACGACGGCGCCGCGCCCCACCAGCCGCGCGGCTCGTTGGCCATCTTGACGGTACCGATGTGATTGGTGAGGTCGCCGTCCAGCTCCGGATCGCTCCAGGCGAAGCCCAGATTCTGGCGCAGCAATTCCATGTCCTCGGGATTACCGGTCAGAAACAGCCACCCCGGACCGACGCCGTAGCGGTTGGCGTAGTCGGCCAGGATCTGTGGCGAGTCATTCTCCGGCTCGAGGGTAAACGAGTAGAAAAACACGTCCTTGCCCATCCGATCGCCCAGCAAACGTTGAACCTTCACGAGGTTCGCGGTGATGCCTGGTCAGCGCTCGGAACAGGTGACGTAGAAGAAATTGATCAGGACGATCTTCCCCTTGAGGAGATCGTCGTAGAACCTGACGTTTCGTCCTTCGTGGGTCTTGAGGACCACGTTGGGGAAACGATCCACGTACGGCTGGGGAATCGCGAACGCCTCTGGCCACTGCGCCTCGAGAGACGCGGGCGCCGGTGAAGACACCGACTGGGCGCGGGATGAACCCGCGCCCAGCAGGGCAAAGAGAACGGCCGCGAGGCCGATAAGTGTTAGTGGTAGCCGGTTAAGGCATTTCGACGCACTCGACCGCATGGTCGACAACCTCCCAGAGAAGCAGCATCGCGTGGTCCTCGTGAACCGTGTTGTGGCAATGCATCGGGTATTCGCCGAGCCAGTCGCGATGTCGCAGCGTCAGAGTGATCGAGTCGTTCGGACGCAGCAGGGCCACATCCTTACGCATGCTCTCGAAGTCCGGCGGTAGCGCACCATCCTTGAGCTCGAACTGATGCTCCTCGAGATGGATATGGATCGGATGCTCCCAGTCACGCGAGGCGTTGATGATGGTCCACCGCTCGGCGGTGCCTTGCTCAACCTCGAAGCGTGGCAGGAAGTCGAACAGCTGGCCGTTGATCGTCCAGCCGCCCTCCTGGTTGTCGAACACGAACATGCGCTCGCAGGCGATCTCACCGTCCGTGATGACTGGCTTCTCGCGCATCGTGGCCGGGATCCTGCTCTTGTCGTTCGAGTGGTTGCCCTTGACGCGGAACTGCATCACCTTCTGAGCCAGCGGCGAGGTCATCGGCACGAAGACGCCCGTGCGTCCCTTACCACTCGTCTGGTCGGCGATGTTCATCAGGTTGACGCGATCACCGTTGTTGAACTGGCTGAAGTCGATCACCACGTCGAGCCGCTCCGCGGAGCTGATGGTGATGTTGTCGACCGGAATCGCCGAGGTGAGCAGGTTGCCGTCGTTGCCGAGGATGATGATGTCGGACGCCGGGTTATCCGAATCGCACTCCACGAGGTCGGTGCCCACCGGGCACGTCTGGAATGTGTAGATGCGAGACGGGCCGGTGTTGACGATGCGGAACCGGTACTTGCGCGGCTTGACGTCCATGAAGGGCGTGACCAGGCCGTTGACCGTGACGTGCTCGCCCAGGAAACCGTCCAGGTTGAACGGATCGAAGACCAGCTTGTGGGTCATCGGATCGAACTGCTTGTCGGCGACCAACAGCGGCACGTCGAACTTGCCGCTCGGCAGACGATAGGCGCCCGGGGTGTGGTCCTTCTCGTTGCCCGTATCGACTTCGTCGTAGAGCAGGAAGGATCCGGCTAGACCCTTGTAGACGTTCTGCGAGGTGAAGTCGGCTCTATGGTCGTGGTACCACAGATGACTGAGAGCCTCCCTGGGGTCGCCACCCGCCTTGTACATGGCGTAGTGGTGGTCCAGGTAGTTGCCCGTGTCGTAGAACATGATCGGCCCGCCGTCGCTCTCCGGACCGCTGTGGAAGTTGTGCAGATGCGTCGATGTCTGCGGAATGCCGAACCCATCGTTGCCGGGATTCTCGGCCGGCAGGTTGTTGTGGATGCGGACGACGATCGGCTCGCCGTAGCGCTGGCGGAACGTCGGGCCAGGACTGAACGTCCGGCTACCGTGAGCGCCGCCGTAACCCCAGATCGTAGAGGGCTGCATCAGGTCCGGATGGAAGAGATGCTGGAAGGGCCGGGCGAACATCTCGTAGTAACGCACCGGCGCGAACTCATCGAACCTCTGCAGAGCGCGATCGGGCGGCCGGTTGGCTCCCACCTCGCCAGGATAGAGGTTACAGCCGTCGGTCGGGTCGTCGCCCGGCGGGTTCTCCGCCTTGCAGTTGTCCAACGGATCGATGGCTGGAGTCAGTTGTTGGACGCGGGCAACCTGATCCGCGTCGGGCGGCATGCGCAGTCTCTGGACAAACGGCGCGAGCGCGAGCTTGGGCACGTCGCACAGATCTCCAGTTTCCTGGAGGCAGACAAAGTTCTGGAGAATATCCTCGTCGACGGTCGGAACCGCCAGGGCATCTTCAGGCACAGACCCCGCACGGGGGTCAATCAGAACCGGTCATACAACGAATGGAGGCCCATCCAGCGGATTATCCGGGCTGGCTGGGTCTCCAAATTCGTCCTCCTGACGGCGCGTGTGCACTCTGACGCACTGCTGGCCGCCCGCCGCCTGATCGACGCCGGGGATGTCATTGCGGGGGTCCGGGTTGGGCAGGCCGCTGGCCGGCAGCACGCCGGGAATCACGACCTCGTTGCCATCCTGGCCGGCGATGACGTCGGGTCCGGACAGATTCAGGACCTGTCGGACCGATGTGATCACTGGCGTTCCCTCGGTATCCACGCCGTTGCGCGCGGCTAGGATCGCCATCTCGCTCTGGCACTCGGGCGTGTTGATGTCCGGCCCGTCCCAGGTGACGAACATGATCCGCCAGAGCTGGAGTGGGTTGGAGGTCAGGTAGCCGTTGCCGGTGTCGAAGATGTTGTCCTGCCGGCGGTTGCACGGCCCCGGATCGAGCAGATCGTGCGCGGTCGGGTTGCCGTTGCATCCGGCCACCGGATTCGGCTGGTCGACCGTGCGCGGGAACAGGAAGACGAAGGACCGGTTGGTGAGATCCTTGGTCTCCTGGTCCAGGAACGCGCTCTCGAACAGAAACGCCGGCGGATCGGGATAGAACAGCATCTCACCCGCGGCGTTGTAGCCCATGTTGTGGATTGCGATCCTCGTGTCGTCGATGAACCGGTCGTCCGGCGCCTCGCCGTCGACCACGAAGGCGTCACCGATGCCACGGTAGAACGCGCCGAAGCGGCTGGGCCCCGTGGCGCCCGCTTCTTGAATGCGAATCTCCTCGGCGTCGATGCCGAAGTCGGCATAGAAATCGTCCGAGAATTGGAAGCCGGCCCCTCTGCCGACCTCGGTGCCGCCCTGGGTGAAGTCCGCTTCACCCGGTGCGAACACGTCTCCGCCGATCGTGTTCTGAGCCCAGGCGGTACCGCCCAGGACCAGGAGACACGAAAAAGCGAAGGCCACAATCCATCTTGGCTTTACCACTAGTCCCCTCACTCTTCAACCTCCTGCCTCGTTAAGCCGAAACCCTTATTGGCCCCCGGTTTCCGAAGATTCTTTGAGTTGATGCTCGCGGCATTATAGGGGGATAAATGCTGTGTATGTCAATAGTTATAGATGGAATCTAATACGTTAAAGGGGCGCAGAACGTGAGGAGTGACGCGATCCCGCGGTGAGTTAGACTCTCGCGGGCGGATTTCCCTATGAGCTTCAAACTGGTTGGCCTGACAGGGGTGCTGCTCGTGCTGATCGTCGGGTGTGCGAACGACGACGGCGACGTCGCTGCCGATGCGGACGCGACTCAGAGCAAGATCAACCGTCTGCGCAGCCTGCCGTACGTCGATTTCGCGCCCGAGAAGGCTGAGGGAGACGACGGCGTCACGCTTTGGGACGCGAGCCGCGCGTTCGCCGGGCCCAGCCTGGTCAGTGTGTACGCGATCTGCACCTCTCAGCTGATCGATATGGATGGAACGGTCCTGAGGGCCTGGAACATCAAGCCGTGCGGCAAGTGGTCGAACGCCGAGCTCCAGCCCAACGGCGACATTCTCGCGGTGGGGACGGATCCGCCCGAGGACGAGACTCGACGTAAGAGCACCGGCGCCGGCTACCTTCTGCGCATGTCCTGGGACGGGGAGGTCCTCTGGAAGAAGCGGATCGCCGCACACCACGACATCCAGCCGACGCCCCAGGGGCATCTGCTGACTCTGGTGCACGACCCGCGACGGATCCCGGAGATCAGCTCGGACGCCCACGTGCAGGACGATCGGCTGACGCTTCTGACTCAGGACGGCGAGGTGGTCGAGTCGCGCTCCCTGTACGACATGGTGACCGCGGGCCCCGCGCCCTTCACCCTGCTGGAGGTGTCGGCCGATGGCGAGGAAGGCTCGCCGCGGCTGGACATCTTCCATTCGAACTCGGTCGAATGGATCGACCACCCGCACCTGCGCGGCGCCCACCCAATCTACGAGCCCGGCAACATCCTGGTCTCGATGCGGAACCAGAACGCGATGGCGGTCGTCAACTGGGACCGGCAGGAGCTGGTCTGGAGCTGGGGGCAGGACGACCTGATCGGCCAGCACGATGCCGACCTGCTGCCGAACGGCAACATCCTGGTGTACGACAACGGCCTCGGCCGCAGGTGGAGCCGGATTCTCGAGATCGATCCACGGCAGGACGGCGGCCGGATCGTCTGGACCTACCGCGAGCCGCAGCGGCGGAAGTTCTACTCCGCGACTCGGGGCTCGAATCAGCGCCTGCCCAACGACAATACGCTGATCGCTGACTCCGACAGCGGCGTCGCCTTCGAAGTCACCGCCGAGGGCGAGCGCGTCTGGAGCTGGAATGTCCCGCTGCGGAACAGGAAGGGGCATCGATTGGCGGTCGTTCGCATCGAGCGCTACGCGAGAGACGCTTCGGGAGCCTGGGTCGATCCGGAGTCGCTCGACGACTCGAATTGACGCGATGACGGCGTCGAGCGGCAGACGTCGCCTGCTGCGCGATTCCGCGATCGTGGCCGCGGGCCTCCTGGCGCTTCTGGCCCTCGAGTCGATTGTCAACTCACAGGCCGTCCAGCTGCGTCTGATCCAGAGCTCCGGCGGACTGGCGCTCGCGGACTCGGTGGAGGGCCAGGCGTGGCCGAGCCCCGAGGGCGGTCTCACTGTGGGTGGAGGTGCTCAGTCCGTGGCGGTCGCCCGGCTTTCCACGGTTGAGCTCGATGCCAGGAGGAGCTACGCGCTGATCCTGCGGGCGGAGCGCGGGCCGGGGTTCGTGCTCGAGGGACTGGACGAGCAGAACGAGATCCGAGTCCGTTTTCGCATCGTCGGCCGGACGGAGGCGCTCACCAGGATCCTGCCGATCGAGAGCGCGGTCGGCGCTGGGAGTCTGAGCTTTCGGATTCTCAACAAGTGGCCGACCGAGGTCCGCATCTTCGATCTCTCGCTCCACGAGGTGCCCTGGATCGCCCGTACCCTGAGCCCGGCACTGCGCCTTGCCGCACCGGTCCTCCTGGCCCTATTCGTCTCGGTCCACCGTCGTCGCCTCCTGGCCCACTTCAAAGCGCCCGAAACGGCCGTCGACTATGTCCTGGCCGGCCTGATCTTCGTTCTGACCTTTCTGATCTTCGACTCGGGTGAAGTGCAGCAGGTCGTGGATCACAAGTACACGACCGCGGTCACCCATTACCTGCTCCGCGAGGGCACCCCCTCGGTTCCCGAGAGCCTGGCCCCGCGGGGCAGCGTCGCCTCGCGGCATCAGTTCCGCCACCAGGTCGACGGCCGGCTCCATCACTACTTCTACAGTGCGCCGATGCTCCTCAACGCCCCGTTCGTCTGGGCCTACGAGAAGCTGGGGGTGAGTCCGATCGACCCGGCGGGTCGCTTCCGCCGCGACCACGAGCTGCGGATCCTGAAGCTCGTGTCGACTCTCCTGGCGGCTCTGCTCTGCGCCACGCTCTACGGTCTCGGCCGAGCCTTCGCGAAACCGGGAGTGGCTCTCGCCCTGGTTGCCGTCTTCGCTCTCGGCACCCAGATCCTGAGCACTATCTCGCGGCCCTTCTGGTCACACTCCTGGGCGGTGCTCCTCCTCGGCGGCGGACTGGCGTTGGTCAGCCATCCCGGGCTCCGAGAGAGCAGGCTGACGATGACCCTGTGCGCGACCCTTCTGTCGTGGTCCTTCTTCTGCCGGGCTCCGATGAGCCTCTCGATCGTGGCGATCACCGTCTGGCTGGTTGCCGGGAAGGCACGGCACCTGGGCTACTACGTCGGCGTCGGGCTCGCGTGGCTCGCCGCGGCGATCGTGCATTCGCAGGCCGTCTTCGGGACCTACCTGCCGCCGTACCTGCTTTCCAGTCACAACGCCCGGGTCGGTGCCGGCGCGGCCGATGGCCGTTACGTGGACGGCGTGCTCGGCACCCTCTTCAGCCCCGGCCGTGGCCTATTCGTGTTCATACCGTTCCTGATTCTCGTGCTCTGGTGGGTGGTGCGCTACTGGCGCAAGCTCGAAGACCGAACGCTGGCCGCGTGCGGGCTCGCCGTGATCGCTTTCCATTGGCAGCTGGTGAGCATCCTCAGGCACTGGTGGGGAGGCCAGTCGTACGGACCGCGCCTGTTCGCCGATGTCGTGCCCTGGTGGTTCGTGCTCGCCGTTCTCGGGGTGAGCGTCGTGCTCCGCGAGGCTCGAGCCTGGTCGGGCGCGCGGCGCGCACTGGTGGCGACCACGGCCGCGCTGCTGGTGGCGGCTTCCGTCTTCATCAACGTCCGCGGCGCCTTCGCCCGAGAGGCCTGGCAGTGGCGCAGCTTCGACGTGCCGCCGGCGTGGGCGGTGGAGGGTCGCGAGCCGCTGCTCGAGCCGGGCGGCCTCTGGAACTGGCGCTACCCACAGTTCATGGGCGGCCTGATCGAACCGACTGAGGGCGCGGACTCGGGCCGGGACGACGAGTAGCGGCGAAGCTCAGGTCGCACCAGCGGCACATCGGCCAGCGAGTCTTCCGCTGCGCGCGGCCCCTGACGATCGAGTAGACTCGGATCAGGATGCGTCGCGTCTCGACCACTCTGCTGGCGCTCGCCGCCCTCCTCGTGCCGGTGCTCTCGATCGCCGCACACGAAGACAACGACCTCGGGGCCTCAGGTCACGGCCAGGAGGTCGTCGTGACCGGCCACGAGGCGCCGGAGCCGGCGATCCACCTCGAGGCGCTGTCGGGTACCACCGAGCTCTACTGCCTCGGATGCGCGCTGGACAAGCGACCGTCGAGCGCGGCCGCCGCTGAAGGCTCGGTTGCGAGACCGCAGACCGCCGGCTCCCAGCGGCGGGTCGAGGTCGCCTCGTGGCGTCGCCTCGAGCTGCCCGCTTACCGGTCGCCGCGCGGACCGCCGGTCGCCTAGCTCTAGAGACCCATCTCGAAAGCGTCAGAACGCGCCCGTCTGGGTGCGTATCGCAGCGTGATCTCGCCGAGCGATATCACGCAGTCAGAAGACGGACGACGGGAGCTGATCCGATGATCGGCAGGCTCAGACGACAACTCAGGCGGGGCCGCTCGAGCGGCGCGCTGCTGCTGCTCGGACTCGGTGTGATCTCCGCCGGGCCCGCGATCGGGCAGGAAACTTCGCAGAGTGAACTGGCGGCCGCTCTCAGGGCGGAGATGGCCGCCATGCGGGCAGAGTACGAGGCTCGGATCCGGGAGCTCGAGTCGCGCTTGGACGAGCTCGAAGCGGGCGACACGGCGGTGGTCGAGGGGAGCTCGGAGACCGGGGCGGATGAGTTGGCGGCTCTGCGCGCGGCGGCTCAGCAGGCTGCGGGCGACGAGACGGGCGGCGGCTCGCCGGTCCCGTCGACTGCCCCGGCCGTCGGTCGGGAGCGCAACTTGAGCCTGCTGAACCCGGAGATCTCGGTGACCGGGATCGTGGTCGGCAACCGCGTCAGCGACGCGCGTGAAGAGTTCGACGCCCAGGAGTTCGAGCTCGACATCCAGTCGGCTCTCGACCCGTTCTCGAAGATGCGTTTCACGCTGGCGATAGGCGAGGAGGGCGTCGAGCTCGAGGAGGGGTACCTCGGTTACACCGGGCTGCCGGGCGGCCTCGAGCTCCTGGTTGGCAGGCTGCGACAGCGCTTCGGCGCGGTCAACCGTCAGCATCTCCATGCTCTGGCGCAGAGCGATTACCCGCTCGCGTACCAGGCGTACTTTGGCGATGAGGGGCTTGCCCAGACCGGCCTCTCGTTCACCTGGCTGCTGCCCCGACCGTGGGCGACGGCGAACGAGGTCACTCTCGAGATCACCAACGGCGAGAACGAGGCGGCGTTCAGCGGCGAGAGCTTCGACGACTTCTCGGTGCTGGGCCGGGTGAAGAGCTTCTGGCAGCTCTCCGACGCCACCTACTTCGAGTGGGGACTGTCCGGGATCGCGGGCAGGACCGCATCCGGCGGCGACAGCGAGGTCTACGGCACCGACGTCACGGTCAGTTGGCGGCCGCCGAGCAGGGCCAAGTACCGGGAGCTCCTCTGGCGGCTCGAGCTGTTGCAGGCGGAGCGCGAGGATCTGGGCGTCTCGAGCGACTCGGTCGGCGGTTATATGTCTCTCGAAGGTCTGCTGCGGCGCAACCTCTACGCTGGAGTTCGCTTCGACCGTGTCGAGAGCCTGGCCGGTCTCGGCGGACACGACTCGGCGATCACTCCGTATCTCACGTGGTGGCAGAGCGAATACGTTCGTCTGCGCGCCGAGTGGGCATTCTTCGAGCTCGGGCCTCAGAAGCGCAGCGAGGATCGCTTCACGTTGCAGCTCACCTGGGCCGCCGGGCCGCACAAGCATGAGAGCTACTGAGTCGGGACCATGACGAAACAACGCAAAGCCGACTGGATGGTGCTGACCCTGGCGGCGTTCCTGCTCGCCCCGAACGCGACTTACGCTGCGGAGGATGGAGCGGCCCGGCTCCAGGTCGTGACCACGTTGCCGGTCTACGCCTCGATCGCCGAATCTGTCGGCGGCGACCGGGTCGTCGCTCAGGCGATCTCGCGCGGCGACGAGGACGCTCACTTCGTCAAGCCCAAGCCCTCCTTCGCTTTCATGCTGAAGCAGGCCGATCTGTTCGTCACCACCGGGCTCGACCTCGAGCTCTGGGCGCCGATCCTGGTCGACCGGTCGGGCAATCGGAAGATCCGGGACGGCGCGCCCGGATTCGTCAGCGCCAGCGCGGGTGTGGCGATGCTGAACGTGCCCGAGTCGGTTAGCCGGGCGGGCGGCGACGTCCACGTCTACGGTAATCCCCACATTCACACCAGCCCGATCAACGCCAAGGTCATCGCGTCCAACATCGCGGCCGGGCTCAAGCGGGTCGATCCGGCCGGCGCTGCTCGATACGACGCCGGCCTGGCGGCGTTCACCCGCCGAATTGACGAGAGCCTGTACGGCAAGGAGCTGGTCGGGCTGATCGACCCGGCGACCCTCGACTCCTTGACTCGGCAGGGCAAGTTGATCGATTTTCTGAAATCGAACGAGCTCGAGGGCAGAAAGCTGATCGACTCGCTGGGCGGTTGGCTGGGGACGGCACTGCCGTTTCGCGGTCGAAAGATCGTTGCCTACCACGACAACTGGATCTACTTCACCGACCTGTTCGGGCTCGACGTCGTCGATTTCGTCGAGCGCAAACCCGGCATCCCGCCCTCGGCGCGGCACGTCTTCGAGCTCCTGGGGACCATCGAAGCCGAGGGCATCAAGGTTCTGCTGGCCGCGAACTACTTCAGCCGCAGCCAGATCGAATCGATCGGGGAACGCTCGGGAGTGACGCCGGTGATCGTCGCCCTCGGGCCGATGGCGGTCACCGCCGACGGCTACTTCGAGCTCGTCGACCGGTGGATCGCCGATCTCCGACGCGCTTTCGATTCCTGAGGAGGCTCGAGCGATGGAAGCTCTCGAATTCATGGCGGCGCCTTTCGCGGCGTGTCTCGTGCTGGTCGGCATTCACGCCTATCTGGGACTGCACGTACTGCTACGGGAGGTGATCTTCGTCGACCTGGCTCTGGCTCAGATCGCGGCGCTCGGCTCGGTGGTGGCGCTGGCGGTCACCGGGCACCACCCGGGCTCTCCGGCCTCGTACACCTACTCGCTGGTGTTCGCGCTGATCGGCGCGGCGATCTTCAGTCTGACTCGTACCCGCGAGGGGCGCGTCCCGCAGGAGGCGATCATCGGCATCACGTTCGTCATCGCGTCGGCGGCGGCGATCCTGGTCGCCGACCGTGCGCCCGAGGGCGCGGAGCAGATCAAGGAGCTGCTCGCCGGCTCGATCCTTTGGGTGGGTTGGCCCAAGGTCATCAGCCTCCTGCTCATCTACCTCGCCGTGGGCGTGTTCCACTACGTCTTCCGCCGCCGCTTCATCGTCATCTCCGAAGATCCCGAACGGGCCTTCGCCGAAGGCATCAGCGTTCGGCTGTGGGACTTCCTCTTCTACGCTTCGTTCGCGGTGGTGATCACCCTTTCGGTCGCCCTGGCCGGCGTTCTGATGGTCTTCTCCTACCTGGTCGCGCCGGCGATCATCGCGTTGATCACCAGCCGACGCTGGAGCGTCCGGATCCTGGTCGCCTCGACGACCGGAGTGACGGCGAGCGCGCTCGGGCTGTTCGCCTCGTACCGCTGGGATCTGCCCAGCGGCCCGGCGATCGTCTGCGCGCTGGCGGTGCTGCTCGTCGCCTTCGGCGGCTGGCGGCTGGTGACCGCCTCTAGGGCGGCGTCCTGATCGAGCCTGGTTGGATAGACTAGCGCGCGTGTCCTCTCGGCCCGCATTGCCCCTGGCGCTCGCGCTGACCTGGCTCACGATAGCGGGCTCGGTCGCGACTGCCGAGACGGGGTCCCAGGCCGAGCCGGCGGCCGACTACTTCGTGTCGGAGTACACCGCGATCGTGCCGGACTGGCAACCGGAAGCGTCGGTCGATCTCTCTCCGCCCGAGGGCCGTGGAATGGTCATCTACGAGGTGACGCGCTTCCCCGGGCGAGAGGAGCCGACGGTGGAGCAGCGCGCGGCCGCCGATGAGTTGCGACGGCGGGCGTTCGAGGCGGTGCGCAAGCACGGCTGGTACGACTTCGAGCGCGCGGTGGCCGACGGCTTCGAGCTGCTGTTCAGCGACGACAACCACTACTACCGGGCCGACCACATCACGGACGGGCGGTTGCTCGATCCGGAGCGCCCGGAGTTCCTGATCTACTACCCGACCGAGCACGGTAGGCGGCTGGCGGGTTTCATGTTTCTGGTGGCCGAGCCTGGGCAGCGCGGGCCGCAGATCGGCGGACCGCTCACGCTCTGGCACTACCACGTCTGGAACCGGCTGGTCTGCCTATGGCAGGGTCTGCTGATCTCCAGCATGGCCGACGAGAAGGGGGAGTGCGCGGACGGCGTGCCTTCGAGCAGGAGCCTCGAGATGCTGCACGTCTGGTTCTTCGATCATCCGCTGGGGCCGTTCGCGACCAGCATGGAGCTCGAGCCGTTCCAGATGAAGCAGCTCGGAGAGATCGACTGGCAGGCGTCACCCAATTGAACCAGTGAGGAGTGCCCGATGAGAAGGATCTGCAGAGAGCTGAAAACCGTCCTGGCCGTGTTGTCGCTGGGCGTCCTCCCGGCTTGGCCGGCTCTCGCGCAGGAAGGCGCTGAGACCGTCCACGACTTGCGTATGCCGGAGGCGGACATCGGTGTCCAGACGCTCGAGTCGCGCCGCAAAGCGCAGCTCAGGAGCGTCGACCGCTTCGAGGTCGTGCACGACTTTCAGTTCGAGGACCGGCTGGCCGAGAGCGGCATCACGTTCGTCAACGAAGTCACCCTCGACGGCAAGCGCGACTACAAGGGCGTTCACTACGACCATGGCAACGGGCTGGCGGTCGCCGATGTCGACGGCGACGGCCTGCTCGACATCTACTTCCTGACCCAGATCGGTCGCAACGAGCTCTGGCGCAGTCTGGGCGGCGGTCGCTACGAGAACATCACCGACAAGGCAGGCGTCGACCTCGGCGATCGGATCAGCGTCACGGCCTCGTTTGGCGACCTCGACAACGACGGCGACCCCGACCTCTACGTCACCACGGTCAAGATGGGCAACGTCCTCTACGAGAACCTGGGCGGCGGCCGTTTCCGCGACGTGACCGCCGCGTCGGGTCTCGGCTACGTCGGTCACTCGTCCGGAGCCACGCTCTTCGACTACGACAACGACGGCCTACTCGACTGCTTTCTCAGCAACGTCGGCACCTACACCACCGACGAGAGGGGCGCCGGCGGCTACTACGTTGGAGTGAGCGACGGCTTCCAGGGGCACCTGCACGCCGATCGCACAGAGGCGAGCATTCTCTATCGCAACCTGGGCGGCCTGCGGTTCGAGGACGTTTCCAAGAAGGTGGGGCTGGTGGATACCGGTTGGACCGGGGACGCCACGATCGCCGACTTCAACCGGGACGGCTTCACGGACCTCTACGTCTCCAACATGCAGGGGGACGACCACTTCTGGGTGAACGTCGAGGGGCGCAGCTTCGTCGAGAAGGGAGCCGAGCTCTTTCCCAGCACGCCCTGGGGAACCATGGGCTTGAAGACCTTCGACTTCGACAACGACCAGGACATGGATCTGATCCTCAGCGACATGCACTCCGACATGAGCGCCGAGGTCGGACCGTTCGAAGAGAAGTTCAAATCCGAGATCTTCTACGAAGACTGGTACCTGCAGGGCGCGGACAACAACGTCTTCGGCAACGCGTTCTACCGCAACGAGGGCGGCCTGAAGTTCGTCGAGGCCTCGGACGAGCTGGGCACCGAGAACTACTGGCCCTGGGGCCTGAGCGTCGGCGATCTCAACGCCGACGGCTGGGAAGACGTGTTCATCGCTTCGAGCATGAACTTCCCGTGGCGCTACGGCCTCAACTCGGTGCTGCTCAATAACCGGGGCAAGCGGTTCCTGGATGCGGAGTTCATCCTCGGAGTCGAGCCGCGCAAGGACGGAGCGACCTACAAGAAGTGGGACTTCCTGCACTGTTCCGGCGTCGACCAGGAGCACGAGTTCTGCGCCGACAAGGAGGGCGATTACCAGGTTTTCGGAACCCTGGGCACGCGCTCGTCGGCGATCTTCGACGTCGACCGGGACGGCGACCTCGATATCGTCACCGGCGAGTACCACTCGGCGCCGCAGATCCTGATCAGCAATCTCTCCGACAAACGTCCGATCCACTTTCTCGAAGTACGCCTGATCGGCCGGCAATCGAATCGCGACGGCATCGGAGCGATGGTCACGGTCCACGCTGGCGAGCGAGTCTTCTCGAAGCCGCACGACGGAAAGTCCGGCTACCTGTCGCAGAGCTCGATGCCGCTCTACTTCGGTCTCGGTGAGGTCGAGCGGGCCGATCGGATCGAGGTTCGCTGGCCGTCCGGGGCGACCCAGACGGTCACCGAGGGCATCCCCGCCAATGGTCTGATCGAGATCGAGGAGCCGGCTAGCCCGAGCTGATCGTCACCGTCTGCCCAGGCCGTAGACGCTCGCCGCCGCGCACCACGATCCGGTCGCCGGGCTCGATGCCGCCGACGATCTCGATCTGGTCGCGGTCACCGATGCCGGTGCGGACCGCGAGGCGCTCGGCGGTGTCGTCGCCGTTGATCCGGAAGACGTAGATCGCGTCGCTGCGCAGGATCAGAGCGTCGCGGGGGACGGCAACGACGGCGCGCGGTGCGCTCGTGGGGAGAGCGACCTTGACCGCGCTGCCGACGACCCACTCTCCCTGGTCGAGACCGACCCGAACCTCGAACATGCGGGAACGCTCGTCGCCGACGCTCACGATCCGATCGATCGTACCCGCGCTCATCGACCGGCCGCGCGCCTCGATGGACACCGGCATGCCTTTGTCGAGAAATGGCTCGATCGAGAGCGGGGCCTGAGCACGTACCTCGACGTCGTCGACATCTACCAGGCGCACCAGCTCCTGGCCGGGCGAGGTGTAGCTACCCGGCTGTTGAAGCCGCTCGACCACCTTGCCGGCGAACGGCGCGCGCACCGTCGAGCGTGAGATCCAGAAGCGGGTCTGCTCCCGGCCGACTTTCGCGGCCTCCAGACTCTGGAGGGCGGTCTCGCGTTGGGACTCGGTCTGCTCGAGGTCGTTGGCGGAGATGATCTGCTGCTCGGCCAGCTTGCGCCGACGCTCGAGCTGCTGGTTGACGAAAGCGAGCTCGGACTCGAGACGCTTGATCTGGGCCTCGTCGTTCCTGAGCTGGAGCTCCAACGCCGCGGCGTCGATCCTGGCCACCGGCTCGCCTTTGCGGACGACGTCGCCGATCTCGGCCACCCAGGTCAGCCGTCCGGTGCCCTCGGCGGCGATGCGCGCGTCGCTGCGGCTGACCACGGTGCCGGGGACCCAAGACAGCGAGCGCATCTCGGTGCTCTCGGCCTCGACCACCTTGACCGGCGTCGGCAGTGGCGCCTGTTGCGCCGGGAGCGGACCGACGGCGAGCGCGAGCGTAACGAGTGGGCCGACGAAACGGCTCATGACGCCGCCCTCAGCTCATCGGCGGCCCGCAGCGCGGGTCGTTGTCGCCGCTCCTCGCCGATTCTGAGCAGGCTCGGCAGCAGCAGCAGGGTGAACAGGCAGCTGACCGACATTCCGCCCACGATCACGGCGGCCAGCCCTCTATAGATCACGCTGCCGGTGCCCGGGTTGAGCAGCAGCGGCAGCATGCCGAAGATCGAGGTCAGAGTGCTCATGAAGATCGGGCGCATGCGCACCCTGAGCGCCTGGCGCACGGCGTCGCGCCGACTCTCGCCGTCGCGCTCGGCCGAACGAGTCTGGTGCACGAGCAGGATCGCGTTGTTGACCACCAGGCCGAGCAGGATGATGAAGCCGATCATGGTCAGCAGATCGAGCGGCTGGAAGGTCACCAGGTTGAGCAGGCGCAGCGCCACCACGCCGCCGACGGTCGCCAGCGGCAGCGCCAGCACGACCAGCAGGCTGTCTTTCATCGAGCTGAAGAGAGCGCTCATCAGCAGGAAGAGGACGATCAGGGCGATCAGGAAGTTCTGCGACATGTTGCTGATGGCGTTGGCGAGGCTGTTGGCGCTGCCGCCGTACTCGATCGTGCCGTCCTCGGGCAGTAGCGGCGCCAGCCGCGGCTCGACCTCGCTGCGAAGCGTGGCGACCGCCTGTTCGAGCGACAGGCCATCCGGAGGAGAGATGGTCAGACTGACGGTGCGCTTGCGGTCGATCCGGTGCAGGCTCGAAGGTCCGACGGTGCGCTCGATGTCGACCAGCTCGCCGAGCGGTACGAGCGCGCCGGAGGGCGTCGCGAGCGGCACGCCAGCGAGCTCCTCGGGGTCGTTCCAGCTGTCGGCGCGCAGGATGATGTTCAGGCGCTTCTCGCCATCGAAGTGCTCGCCGAGCCACAGCCCGTCGCCGAGCGCGCGCACGACGCTGCCGATCTGGTTGCGGTTCCAGCCCGCCTCGGCGATCCGTCGATCATCGGGCGTCAGCCGGAGCTCGGGCTCGGCCAGCTCGGTGGCGGGGAAGACCTGGGTCTGGGCGCCGGGGATGGCCTCTGCGATCATCTGGATGGCGGTGCCGCCGGCGTCCATCAACGCCTCGACGTCGGAGCCCTGCAGATACATCACGATCTCCCGGCTGCCGCTGAAGCCACCGAACAGGCCGCCGCGATAGACCACTGCGCGGGTATCCGGGAAGCCCGCGACGACCTCTTCACGTACGATCTTCTCGAGCTCGCCGACCCGTGACTGATCGAGCGCGCGGATGCCCATCGTGCCGCCGCCCGGCCAGACGATGGCGTAGTAGTTCTTGAGTGCCGGCTCCTTGTCGCCGTCCATGTAGGGCCGCAGCCGCTCGACGGCCGGCTGGATGATCTCGTTCTTGATGGTTTCGATGTTCGAGCCCGGTGGGAAGCTGAAGTAGGCGTCGACGGCGTCGCGCTTGACCGGCGGCAGGTAGTCGAGCTGGGGCATCAGCATCCAGGTCAGCAGCAGCGGCAGCGTCATCATGCCGGCGATTAGCGCGAGGCGGCGCTTCGGTTGGTCGGTGAAGCGGGTGATGTTATCGGCAACGCGATCCCAGAAGCCGCCGTGTACGTCGGTCAACCGGGCGCTGGTCAGGTACTTCCGAGCTGCGGTCGGCAGGATCGTCACCGCCACGATCAGCGAGATGGTGACCGCGATCGCGATGGTCAGCGCCAGGTCGGCGAACAGCTGGCCCTCGACGTCCTTGAGGTAGATGACCGGTAGGAAGATCGCGACGGTCGTCGCGGTCGAGGCCACCAGGGCGCCCCACACCTGCTTCGCACCCTCGAGCGAGCCCTCCTGTGGCGAGCGCCCGGACTCGCGCAGGCGGACGATGTTCTCGAGCACGATGATCGCGGCGTCGAGCACCATGCCGACCGCGAACGCGAGGCCGGCGAGCGAGATGACGTTGAGCGATCGGCCGCTTACGTTCAGCACGACGAAGGTCGCCAGCACCGAGATCGGGATCGCGGTCGCCACCAGTAGCGTCGCCCGCAGCTGTCTCAGGAACCACCAGAGAACGCCGGTCGCGAGCAGGATCCCCAGGAACAGATTGCTGGTGACCAAGTTGATCGCGCGGTAGATGAACACCGAGGCGTCGAAGCTCTGCGCGATGGTGAGGCCGTTGTCGGCGAGCACGCCCTGGCGCAACTGCTCGACCTCGGCCTTGACTGAGTTCAGCGTTTCGAGAACGTTGGCGCCGCTTTCTCGATCGACCCGGATCGCCATCGCGGGGTTGTTGTTCTGGACCGAGAATCCCTGTTGCTCGACGCGCTGAATCGAGATCTCGGCGACGTCGCCCAGGGTGACCGGGCGGCCGTCGCGCCACTCGAGCACCAGCCCGGCGAGTTGCTCGGGCTGGTAGCGGCCGGCGAAGCGGAGCGTGTAGCGGCGTCTGCCGACGTCGACCGAGCCACCCGAGACATCGGTGGCGCTGCCCGCGAGGGCGGCGATGGTCGGGATCTGGACCCCAAGTTCGGCGGCCCGGTAGGGGTCGAACGCGATCACCAGCTCCTCTTCCTGCCAGGCCATCACGTCGACGCCGGCGACTCCGGGGATGGTCTCGATGCGGCGCGAGACCACGTCTTCGACCAGCGGCTGGAACGATTCGATCGGGCGCTCGTTGCCCGGCAGGAGCTGGATGAAGAACCACGACAGCGACTCGTTCGAGCCGCCGCCGAAGCCGCCGCCAAGGTTGATCACCGGCGGCGTCGCGTCGCGGGGGAGCGGGGGCAGCCGGTTCATACGTCCGATCACGTCGATCAGGGTCTGATCCATGTCGGTCGCGAGATCGAAGGTCAGATTGATGAAGCTGCCGCCCGAGTTCGCGTTGGTGTTGAGCTCCTTGAGCCCCGGCAGGCCCTGCAGGACCTCCTCCTGGGGCTCGAGAATCTCGGCCTCGACCTCCTGCGGAGACGCCGACCGCCAGCCGGTCCAGATCGAGATCTGGGGGCGCTCGATGTCGGGGAACAGCTGCACCGGCAGCTTGGCGAGGCTGAACAGTCCGAAGATCGCGACGACGGCGACGGCGACCAGGACGGCGGCGGGATTGCGGAGGGAGCTGGCAGTCAGATTCATGATTTCTCGTGGATTGCCTTTTGTACGAAATCAACGCGCGGAGGGTTGCCCCCTGGTCTGAGTGTTCTCTGAGCGCCGCCGGAGGGGCGCCCTGTCCTGGAGACTCGCGCCGACGGGAAGGGTTTCGGCCTACCGGCGATCGAGAGTGCCGGTCAGATCCGCCCAGGCGCGCTCGATCGCTTCGCTGCGGACGCCATCGAAGAACCGCCGGGCGCGATCGTCGCGCGCCATCGCCTCGCGCCAACGCGTCAGATCGATCGATTCCTGCGCCTGATCGAGGGCCAAGCCGTCCCCGATGGCCGCCTTCACCTGGCTGACGAGATCGCGCAGATACCCCAGCTCGAGCTCGAGGGCGGTTCGTCCCTCGAAGATGGGACCGTGCCCCGGGACGACGCGGCTGAACTCGAGCCCGGCCAGCAGCTCCAGCGACTCGATCCAGGCGGTCGGATAGCCGTGGCCGACGAACGGCAGCTCGTCCAGAAGGTCGCCGGAGGCGACGATGCCGTCGTCCGGCAGATAGACCACGGTGTCGCCCGCCGTGTGACCCCGCAGGTGGTGCAGCTCGATTCGGCGGGATCCGAGGTGCAGGGTCAGGTGACGGTCGTAGGTGATCGTCGGGGGTAGGAAGCGCCTGTCGGCTCTGCCGGCGAGCCACTCCTCGACGTATGCGATTCCCTCCGTGACCGCCTCGCGATCCGCGTCCGACAGGGGTGAGCCGTCGCTGCGCAGGCCGTCGACCAGCTGCTGGCGAGCCCGGGGGAGCAGCTCCCGGTAGCGCTCCTGGTCCTCGGCATGAGCCACCGCGGCTCGGTCGGGCACGTCGACCGTGAGTGTCTCGTGACCGAGGACGCGCGGTTCGCCGCCGAACGCTTCGACGAGCGCCTCGTTGCCCTCGGTGTGGTCCGGGTGCCAGTGGGTGTTGACGAGGAAGCGGACGGGGAGCTGGGTGCGTTCCTGAATTGCCCGGATCAGCGCCGCCGAGGCTTGCGGCATCGAGGGTGGGTCGACCACCACCACCCAGTCGTCGCCGACGACGAACAGCGAGTTGGCGTCGTTGAAGCGGTCGTCGTCCGGCTGCAGCGAGGCGAAGACTCCGGGTGTCAGCTCGACGATGCGAACCGGCGCCCGATCGGGCTCGGCCGGGTCGCCGGCGGTCGCCGGCAGCGCTCCCGAGAGTGCGATTGCGGTCGCCAGGTAGATCGCGCACTTGAACATCGCGCCCGAGTGTACTGAAGATTCGTTGACGGATCAGATTGAGATGGCTATTCTAGCTAAGTGAAGAAAGCTAGTTTGACCGAGACCAAGAACCGCCTCAGCGCCTTGATCGACGAGGTTCGCGAAGGGGAGACCATCCTGGTACTCGATCGTGGACGGCCGGTGGCCCGCATCGAGTCGGTCGTGGGCCGGGAGCCCGGTTCGCCGGGGCGGCTCGAGCGGCTCGAGCGCAAGGGGCTGGTGAAACGCGCGCCGGGGTCCGCCGCCGTCGACGTGCTCTCGACGCCGCCGCCTCACGCCAAGCGCGGCGCCAGCGTGCTCGAGGCACTGCTCGCGGAACGGGACAGCGGGCGATGAGATTCTGGGACAGCTCCGCTCTCGTGCCGCTACTCGTGCACGAAGCCTCGAGTGCCGAGTTGCTCGACCTCTACCCGGCCGAGCCGGTGGTCGCCTGGTGGGGAAGCGACGTCGAGTGCGCGTCCGCGGTCGCACGCCTCGAGCGGACCGGCAATCTGGCGCCGGTGGACGCGAAGAGCGCCTTCAGCCGTCTCGACAGCCTGGCGGGTGGTTGGCATCTCGTCGAGCCGACCGATGTCGTCAAGGAGATCGCGCGTCGGCTTCTCCGAGTGCACGACCTTCGGGCAGCGGACAGCCTTCAGCTGGCTGCGGCGATCACGGCGGCGGAGCAGCGCCCCTCGTCGCTCGAGTTCGTGAGTCGCGATCAGCGGCTGGTGCTCGCGGCTCAGCGCGAAGGCTTTCCGACGCTCTAGCCGAGGCCGGGAAGGTATCCTGGCTCCCATGTCGACGACTCGATCTCTCTTGTTGACACTCGCGTTGACTCTCGTGCTGAAAGCGGGAGCGGCTCCGGCTCAGGACGACTCGGCGGCGCCGCCGTTGCCGCCGACGACGGCGTCGGTCCTGGCGGTGGCGTCGCCGGCGGACTGGCGGCCCATCGACCCGGAGCACACTCTTTATCTGACGCTGCCGGCGGGGCGCGTCGTGATTGAGCTGGCGCCCGCGTTCGCGCCCGCACACGTCGCGAACATCGAAGCGCTGGTCGCGGAACGGTTCTTCGACGGTCTGGCGGTCACCCG
>JAJCXP010000418.1 GCA_029263375.1 Acidobacteriota bacterium
GCTCACCCCGGCCCCGGCGAGCTTCGCCGAGCACTCGGCTGAGCTCATGGGGTGACGCGTGATCGCCGGATTGCCCTGAGAGATGTAGCTCGACCCGTCGAAGACGGCGCGCAGCGCGGCCAGCTCCTCGGCGGTCAGCGAATGAACCTCACGCAGCTCCTCGAAGAGCGCGGCATTCTGTTCGGCGACCTGACCGGAGCCCTGGCCAAAAGCCAGGCCGGACGCCAGCATCAAGCCCACGAACCCCAACCCGAGCGCCAGGAGGCGCCCGCCCGTCAAGCCTCGATCGATCATCGAACTCTCCTTCGAGAGACATGGAAATAGTCCCGGTTGTCCGCAAAGCCCACGAACCGGGGCAGCTCCTGGCCGGAGTCGGACCGGTCGAGCACACTCATCTCTCCGATCAGGTGTTGGGTCAGGAACTGACCGCTGCGTACCCGGTAGAGCGCCAGATAGGTGTGTTCGAGGGCGTTCATGTCCAGCAGCATCGCGTAGCTGCATGCGTAGGCCAAGAAGACCGACGCCATCCCAGACGGCGTGGCGCCGGAGAAGTAACCATAGATCAGAAACCGACCCGTTTCGCTATCCTGGACGCACACTCCGGCCCGCAGGGTCCTGAGCCGCTGCTCCTGTGAGCCCGACCAGTTGCCGTGCGCCCAGTTCGGCACCATCACTCCCGGTCGCGGTTCGCCGGTAAGTGGATCGGGCTCGACCAGGGCCATACCGTTCTGGCGCGCGTGACGCACCCGCCAGAGCTCGGCGTTGTCGGCCTCGGTCCAGCTCTTGAGGGCCACCGAGTCGTCGTTGTAGATGACCACCGTGGCGAGTCCGGCTTGCAGCTTGCTCAGCACCGCGCCGTGCTCGACAAAGCCGTAGTGGGTGCCCTGGTTGCGCAGAGAGAGCTCCGAGTACTTGAAGGCGCCGTGAGTGCGCTTGAAGCCACCCGTGAAGGTGCCCACCACGCGCGCCGAGACCTCGGGACTGACCATCCCGGTGCGTACCAACGGCGCGGCATCCGCCACCCCGTCCGGACCCGGCAGACCGGCGATGCGAACTGAGTCCGGCACCCGGTCGGCCCACTCGAGGCGCGGGTGCTCGGTGCCGAACCCGAAGCCGAGCTCGTGCTCGGCGAGATCGAACGCCACCAGGTAGGCCAGCGCCGAGCTCTCGACCTCGTCGAGAGGGTTGAGACGCCGGGCAATGCCCGCGAGCAGCTCACGGTCGATCAGGCGCGGCTGAATCGCGCTCATATAGACGTGCGGAATCCCTCGAATCGCATGCCATCGGCCGACCTGGATCTCACCGCCGCTCGACGTTTCGAGCAACAGCCCGAGACCCGCCGGCACCACCGAGCGGCCGAGGTAGGCGCCGTCGATCGCCGGCGGCGTCGGGGCGGCCGGCAGCCGCGGCCGCTCGAGCACGGCGGGGTTGGTGTCGAGGATCTCGGAGGTGGAAAGGTGCGAGTCCTTGAGCAGGGTGTCGCGGACGAAGACCGTGATCTTCTCGCCGCCGACCACCCGATCGCGCAGGAAGTCGGTCGCCCACTCGAGCGTCGTCTTGCGTCCGGGGATCGGGTTGCGCAGGTAGAGGCGCGAGCGGCACAGCTCCGCGTACGGCTGTCCACCCTGTCTGGCGAGAGTTAGCGCCGAGCGCTCGCCCAGCGACCAGAGATCGCATCGCTCCTCGCCGTAGCGCGTCTCGAGCATCACGCCATGGAGGTAACGCGAATCGAGGCGCAGTCGGCGGGCTCGCGGGTCCGGGTTCTCGAGGTGGTAGACCTCAGGCTTACGGCCCGGCCACTCGAGCTCGAGCAGGAACCACTCGTGGACGGCCGGGTTCAGATCCGTCAGCGTGGCCTTGCCGTAGACGCCGGCGACGTCCTCTATGCGGACCGAGGCCCGCGAACGGTACTGCTGCAGGTCGAGCGCGGTCTTGGCGACGAGTTTCGTATAGGCGGCGACCTGAGACTCGGGCGCGACCGGCGCTCGGGGCTCCTCGCTCGGCGCGGGCTCCTCCTCGGGGATCGCCGGCACCGGCTCATCGACAACCGCGATCGGTTCCGGCAACGGCTCGAAGGCCGCTGGGTTCCTTTCGGCATCGCCCGTCTCCGATCTGCACGAGAGCAGAGCCAGGCACAACAACACACTGCAACGAGACATCACTCCCCCACGCCCACTACCGGCTAGCTGCCGGGCCCCGAGCCCAGAACTTCATTCAGGATGCGGTCTTCCGCATCGAATCGACCCCGCAGATGCGCCGTCACCACGAACCGCTTCGGCGCCGCGCCCACCCAGTCGAACGGGTAGCAGGTGATCAGGGTGAGCTCGCTGCGGCCGCCGGAGTCGAGCACCTCGATCTCCGACTTCTCGACCACGCGGGTCTCCGCGACCCGGTAGACATAGGTCGCCTCACCGGTGTCCACCCAGATGTCGTGCCCTGCTTCGACCGCACGCAGCCCGCGGAACTCGACATCCCGATGCGCCGCGAACGACGAATTACCCGGCTCACCCGGCAGGGCGGTACCCGGAAAATGCCCGGCGCCGCGCTCGAGAGTCTTGCGATCGATCCCTTCGAACGCGACCACATCGACATTCACCTCGGGCACCACGATGCGGCCCACGATCGCGCCCTTCTCTGGTCGGCGGAGCTGGGGCTGCTGCACAGGGGCCGTCACGCGGGTCTCGGCGAGGGCGTCCGCCTCCTGTTCGAGAGATGCCTTCGCCACGCGCTGCGCCCCTCGGCGCTGCGAGACATCTGACATCGCCGTCAGCAGGAACAGCACTCCAAGGAGGAACAGGTACCCCCCCATCGTGGACCAACCTGCTCGCCACCGCTTCTTCATAGTCGAACCACCTTGGACTTGTGAGCCGGAAAGGCGCCTGGCCGGGACCTCCCGGCCAGGCGAGCCCCAGAGTCGTGGGCTACTTGGCGTACCCGCGGACAGCCAGTCCGGCCGCCATGAGCAGCATCCCGATGCCCAGCAGCAGAGGCGTCTGGGTAGCGGTCTTGGGAAGCTCGGCGATAACCATTTCCGGCTCCGGCGTCGGTTGGGGAGCCTGCGGCGGTGCCTCTGCCACCCGAACCTCCTGAGGCACGTCGCTGTAGGTGATCGTCACCGGCGACTTCTCGAGCTCGTCCGGCAGGATCACCAGGCCGGTCGCGATGTAGCGCGGCGGTTTGACGTTCTCGATCCGATAGGTCACGGCGACGCGCTGACCCGGCTTGGGCAGCGGCTGGCGGAAGGTCTTCGGATCGATGACGAACATCTCCTTGCCTTCCCTGTACCCGACCACACCCAGAGACGGGCTCGTCGCCTGCCAGGTGTTGCCGATGACCGCGTGCTCGCGGCCCTGTCGACCGACCACCGAGATCTGATCGTCGACGATGATCACCTGGATCGCCACCTTCGAGGTGGGATCGGACAGGCGTACCCAGACCAGGTTGCCGTCCTTGAGCTTGCGTTGCGGCATGATGGTGTCAGCCGTGTAGCTGAACACCTCGCGACCGTTCTTGGTCCAGAGGGTGAGTTGCTTCTCGGCCTTGCCGATCACGACGCCCGAGCGGGCTGCCGTCGTTTGTTGGGTCGTTTCAGGCTCTTGAGCGACGGCCAGTGAGGCCACCAGTGTCAGCGCGAGAGCCGCTGTGAGTTTCTTGGACATTTTCGTCCCCTCCAAAAAAGCGCGCAGCCTCAATGGCTCCGCGCGCTAGTTCATAAAGCAACTCTCGTACCAAGGCCTCGACGACCTTCGAGGCGCTCGAAGGCCATCCACTCCGGGCCCCGGACGGCTATCCGGCCGCGGCGATCCAGCAGCCGCCGAGCACCCGGGTGCCGTCGTAGAACACCGCCGCCTGCCCGGGGGCGACGCCGAACTGCGGCGAGCCGAACTCGACTTCGACCGTGCCGTCGCCGGCCGGCCGGATCGCGGCCCGGACCCCGGGATGGCGCGAGCGGATACGCACCGTAGCCTCGATTTCGACCGCGGGCGCGGCGCCGATCCAGTGCGTGCGCTCGCCGGTGAGACCGGGCGACAGCAGCTCGTCGCCGGTGCCCACTGTCACCCGGTTGCGCGCCGGCTCGACGCCGAGGACGTAGAGCCGTTCGGCCGCCGACACCCCGAGCCCGCGCCGCTGGCCGA
This sequence comes from Acidobacteriota bacterium, assembly GCA_029263375.1. Taxonomy (GTDB): domain Bacteria; phylum Acidobacteriota; class Thermoanaerobaculia; order Multivoradales; family JAHEKO01; genus JAHEKO01. The sequence continues at coordinate 4,137 of JAJCXP010000418.1, forward strand.
CGGTATAGCGATAGTACGGCTCGGCCTCGCCCAGCACCGTACCGGAGCTGTCGACGACCGTGCTCGCTGCACCGACCGCCGCGCCGGCAAAGCGTTCCGGTCGCTCTGCAACCTGTTCCTCGACGAACTCGCGCACGCCGCCGGCGACGAAACAGATCTCCATACTCTCGCCCTTCTCGGAGACCACCAGGCCGGCTTGCCGCGCCAGCTCCCGCACCTCGGGCTTGGTCATCTCGCCGAGCGGGAATCTCGACGCCCCGAGCTGCTCCTGGGTGAGCTCGAAGAGGTAGTAGCTCTGGTCCTTGTCGGTGTCGATCGCGGTGTGGAGCTCGAGGCCCTCCCCGCCCTCGACGATGCGCGCGTAGTGACCGGTCGCCATGCGCCCGGCGCCCAGGGCCCGCGCCCGCTCCAGGAAGAGATCGAACTTGATCCAGGTGTTGCAGGCGGTGCAGGGAATCGGCGTCCGGCCGGCCAGGTAGTCGTCCACGAACGGGTCGACGACCGCCTCGCGGAACTCGCGGTCCATCTTCAGGGTGTAGTGCGGGATGCCGCACTGCTGGGCGACGCGTTTGGCGTCGGTCAGATCGAGCGCCCCGCAGCACCGGCCGTGGGCGCTCTCCGAAGAGCGGTCCCACAGCAGCATCGACAGGCCGACCACCGGCTCGTCGCGAGCCAGCAGCCAGGCGACCACCGACGAGTCGAGGCCGCCGCTCATGGCGACTGCGGTCAGCTCATTCATTTCACGACTCGACTTGCGCTCAGGAAGCCGCCGGCGCGAGCTCGCGCAGCGCCGCGACCTCGCGCTCGAACGCACCCAGGAGCCCGTCCACCTCATCGGCCGTGTTGAAGATCCCGAAGCTCACGCGTAGCGACGACAGCGCCTCGGTCTCGGGCATTCCCATCGCCAGCAGAGTCGAGCTCGGCTCGACCGTACCTGACGAGCAGGCCGAGCCGGTCGAGACCGCGAAGCCCGCCAGGTCGAGCCGAATCATCAGCGCCTCGCCCTGGACGCCGGCGACCGCGACGTGCGAGGTCGTCGGCAAGCGGGGCACGTCGGCGCAGTGGATCGCGACCGAGTCGAGTCGGCTCACGCCACGCTCGAACCGGTCGCGCAGCTCGGCCAGCATGCGGGCCCGCTCGGGCAGCTCCTCGGCGGCCAGCTCCGCGGCCACGCCCAGCCCGACCACCGCCGGCACGTTGACCGTGCTCGCGCGGCGTCGGCGCTCGTGACCACCACCGATCAGGAGCGGGTCGAGCTCCAGTCCGGCGCGGATCCAGAGGGCGGCGGCGCCGAGCGGTCCGTGGAACTTGTGGCCGCCGATCGTCAGGTAGTCGACACCCAACTCGGCGACGTCGACCGGTATCTTGCCCGTCGCCTGGACCGCGTCGCAGAGAACCGGAACACCGAGGTCGCGACAGCCGGCGGCGACCTCGCGCACCGGTTGCAGCGTGCCGAGCTCGTTGTTGGCAAGCATCAGGCAGACCAGCGAGGTGTCGGCCCGGACGGCGCTCAGCAGACGGGCCGGGTCGACGCGCCCATCGGAGCCGGGTGCGATGCGCGTGATCTCGGCGCCTTGACCCTCGAGACGGGTGGCCGCGGCCAGCACCGAGGGGTGCTCCAGGGTCGAAATGACCAGATGATGCTCATGTTTCAGATGATGCGGCCGATCCGTCGATCGGGCACAGGAGAAGACCACGGCGTTGTTCGCCTCGGTGCCCGAGCCGCAGAAGACCAGCTCGGGCGGGCTGGTGCCGAGCAGCCGCGCCACCCGGGCGCGCGCCTCTTCGACCGCCGCCGAGGCCGCCTGTCCAAAGCTATGGACCGACGAGGTGTTGCCGTGCAGATCGCCCAGCCACGGGAGCATCGCCTCTCGCACCCGTGGATCCAACGGAGTGGTGGCGTTGTTGTCGAAGTAGGCCGCTTTCATGCCGGATTCCATTGTACCCTCGGTCCGGCATGGTTTCTGCTAGCTCTAGAGCAGTCATGCCCGCTCCACTCTTGAGATAAGGATCCGATCCACATGCCGAGCCGCCCGCGATTCCAGCTTCTCTTCTTCGCTCTCCTGGTGGCTGGCCTGCTGGCGACGGCACTGTTCGGCGAGGACGAGAAGGCCAAGAAGGTCAAGAAGAAGGATCTGCCCGAGCAGTACCAGCTCTTTCTCGACACGGTCGATCTCCTGATCTCCAAGGCGGAGCTCAAGGCGTTTCTGGCGATCGAGAAGAACTATCAGCGAGACGCCTTCATCGAGCGCTTTTGGGCGGAGCGCGACACCTACCCGGACACCGCGCGCAACGAGTACCGGGAGCGTTGGATGGCGCGCGCCGAGGAGGCGTTTCGGATCACCGGCGATCTCACCGACGAGCGCGCCAAGGTGTTGCTGCTGAACGGACTGCCGGACGCCCTGGTCGACTACGACTGCCACGAACTCTGGAACGGGCAGGTCTGGTACTACCAGCGGGCGGAATCGATCGGCCAGGAGATCGCGCTGCTCTTCTACCAGGTGGGTGACCACGGCCGCTACCGGCTCTGGTATCCCTCCGAAGGCCTGGCGGTGCTGTTCCAGTTCGCCCAGGGCATCAGCGACCAGAATATTCTCTTCAACGAGATCGAGAAGAACTGCGGTTTCGGTGACGGCGAGGCGGTGCTGGCCGCGATCAGCATGACGCGGGTCTACGGCAAGCTCGGCTTCACCACGCTGGTCGCGGACCTGCTGCGCCCCGAGGAGCAAACGGGTAGCGAGTGGATCGAGACCTTCGAGGCGCTCAGCACCGACCTGCCCGAGGGCGCGCTCACCTTCGAGGCAGAGCTCGACTTCGACTTCCCGGCCCGGCACAAAACTCGAACGGTCGTCCAGGGGCAGGTCGTGGTGCCGCAGACCGAGGTCGGAGTGGCCGATCTGGCGGGGGTCAGGTCATTCAACTTCGTGCTCACCGGCGAAGTCCTGCGCGAGGAGAAGCTGTTCGACACCTTCCGCTACAGCTTCAACATCCCGGCGACGCTGGCCGAGGGGGAGGCGATCCCGCTGCTCTTCGAGCGCTACCTGCGCCCGGGCGTCTACCAGATGGTCGTCAAGCTCGAGGACCTGAACAAGAAGACCTACTTCCTCTCGAACCGTGAGCTCGAGGTCCCGCAGGTGGACGAGATCCGGCGCGCGGCGGCGAGAGACCCCGAGACCGCGCGCATTCTGGCCGAGGCCAACGCGGCGATCTCGTCGGGTGACACGACCATCCAGATCGTGCCACCGCGGGGAGACCTCCAGACCGGCTTCACCCGCATCGACACCATGACCACTGGCGCGGACATCGCCTATGTCACCTTCACGGTCGACAAGACCCAGAACCTGACCAAGCGCGACGCGCCGTTCAGCGTCGAAGTCGATCTCGGCTCGCTGCCGCGCATGCGCAACCTGGTCGCCACCGCGTACGACGCCCAGGACCAGGAGCTCGCCCGCGACGAGGTGGAGCTCAACAGCGGCACCCACCGCTTCGCCGTCCGACTGATCGAGCCCCGGCGGGGCGAGAAGTACGTCCGCAGCCTGCGCGCCGAGGCCAAAGTCGACGTGCCGAAGGACAGGGCGGTCAAGAAGGTCGAGTTCTACCTCAACGAACAGCTGGTCGCGTCACTCCATCAGCCGCCCTTCGTGCAGCCGATCCTGTTGTCCGAGAACGAGCAGCTCGCCTACGTCCGGGTGGTCGCCTACCAGCCGGACGGCAACTTCACCGAGGACCTGGTCTACGTCAATGCGCCCGACTATCTCGAGGAGGTCGACGTCCAGTTCGTCGAGCTCTTCGTGGCGGTGCTCGACAAGGATTCGAGGCCGGTCCCGGGCCTCGAGCTGACCGACTTCACGGTGTTCGAGGACGAGATCGAACAGGCGCCGATGCGCTTCGACCTGGTCGACAACCTGCCGATCCACGCCGGCATCCTGGTCGATGTCTCGGCCTCGATGGAGCCGAGCATGGAGATGGCCAAGCTGGGCGCCCTCCAGTTCTTCGAGCAGGCGATCACGCCCAAGGATCGCGCCACCCTGATCACCTTCAACGATCACCCGCAGCTGGCGGCGAAGTTCACCAACGACATCCAGACCCTCGCTGGCGGGCTCGCCGGGCTCAAGGCCGAGCGCGGCACGGCGCTCTACGACAGTCTGATCTTCGCCCTCTACTACTTCAACGGCATCAAGGGACAGCGCGCGCTGGTGGTGCTCTCGGACGGCCAGGACGAGCACAGCCGCTTCACGTTCGAGAACACGCTCGAGTACGCGCGCCGCGCCGGCGTCTCGATCTACACCATCGGCCTCGATCTCGGCCGCAAGGAGGCCGATGCGCGCAAGAAGCTGCGGCGTTTCGCGGACGAGACCGGTGGCCGGTCGTTCTTCATCGAGACCGCCGGCGAGCTGCCCGGGATCTACGAGGAGATCCAGCGCGAGCTGCGCTCGCGCTACTACGTCGCCTACCAGTCCACGAATACGGCGCCCGAGGACAGCTTCCGCACCATCGAAGTGAAGCTCGCGCCCCCGGGTCTCGAAGCCAAGACGTTGCGCGGCTACTACCCGTAGGCTCCCGTAGGCCGCCAGGCGGCCGATCCGGCCGCCCGTCGCCGTAGTAGATTGTCGGACGACTCGATGGACGGACGACGGCGACACGGCTCCACTCTCACCCTGGTGGCGGTCCTGCTGCTGGCGACCCTGAGCGTCGGCGCCAAGAAGCGGGATCGGGAGCCGCTGCCGGAGAATCTGACCGAGGCTCACCGGATCTGGCTGGCCGAGGTCGACCTGCTGATCACCGACGAGGAGCGCACCGCGTTTCTCGGCCTCGACCGCGACTATCAGCGCGAGTCGTTCATCCGCCGGTTCTGGGCCGAGCGCGATCCGTTCGCCGACACCCGTCTCAATGAGTTCGAGGAGAACTGGAAGCTGCGGCTCGAACTGGCGCGCGATCAGTTCGGAGGCGTCGAGGGCGATCGGGCTGAAACGCTCCTACTGCTGGGACCGCCGCGGCGCGTGCACGACTCGCCCTGCCCACAGCTCTTCACCTCGGCGAGCCTCTGGGAGTACGGCAACCACCCGGGATCGAATCGCGAGTTCTACGTCCTCTTCGTGCGCGGTGGCGCCTCCCCGGACGGCTACCGGCTCTGGTCGCCGTTCGAGGGCCTCGAGGCGCTGATGCCGTTCAATGCCGACCATCGATTCGGCGAGCTTGACGCCCTCGACCGGGTGACCGGCGCCTGCCCGCGTGGTCGCGAGCTGCGCCGCATGCTCGAGGCCGCTATCGGGCGTCGCGAGGTGGAGCGCCTGGCCGAGAACAACCCGCAGCCGTCCGACGAATGGGTGCGCAGCTTCCTGGGCCGGCTCACCGACGTGCCGGTGGGCGCCGGCTCGCTGCGCGCCGAGTTCTCGCTGTCGTACCCGGGCCGGCGCCAGAACCGCACCATCGTCCAGGCCCTGATCGGCGTCCTGCCGGAGCCGCGGGCCGACGCCGTGTCGAGCCGCCACTTCCTGGTCGACGGCGAGGTCCTGCGCCGCGGCGAGCCCTTCGAGAGCTTCCGCTACCGCTTCGAGCTCCCGAACGAGAGCGGCCCCCTGCCGCTGGTGATCCAACGCTTTCTGAGGCCGGGCGACTACATCCTGATTCTGCGCGCCCAGGAGCTGTCTACCGATCTCTACTTCCGTCTCGAACGCCCGATCACGGTGCCGCTCTACGAGCATTCGACCGGCGACGAGCTGGCGCCGGCCGATCGGACTGCCGAGATGCCCGCCGCGGCCGCGGTCAATGACGATCTGTTCGCCGAAGCCAACGAACCGCTGCCGCCGCGCGAGCACCGCCTGCGAATCCTGCCGCCGCCCCGCGAGCTGCTGCTCGGGCGCGCCCGAATCGAGGCCGTCGCTTCAGGCGAAGCGGTGCACAAGGTGACCTTCTCGCTCAACGACAAGCCGGTGCTGAGCAAGCTCGTGCCGCCGTTCAGCGTCGAGCTCAACCTGGGAGAGTCGCCCCGACTGCATACGGTGAGCGCGGTCGCCTACGACGACGCCGGTGTCGAGCTCGCCCGAGACGAGATCACGCTCAACAGTGGCCCCCACCGCTTCGGGGTGCGCCTGGTGCACCCACAGGCGACTCACACCTATCGCCGGAGCCTGCCCATCGAAGCGGCGGTCGACCTGCCCGAGGGCGAGACCCTCGACCGGGTCGAGCTGTTCCTCGGCGAGGACCGGCTGGCGACCCTCTATCAGCCGCCCTGGGTGCAACCGATCCAGCTCGAGGAGGATCGCGATCTCACCTACGTGCGCGCGGTCGCTTACCTCGCGGACGGCAACTCGACCGAGGATCTCGTCTTCATCAACAGCCCGGACAACGTCGAGGCGGTCCAGGTCGACTTCGTCGAGCTCTACGCCAGCGTCGTCGGCGCCGACGGGCGACCGGTCGAGGGCCTCGAGGCGCAGGACTTCACGGTGCTCGAGAACGGCGAGCCTCAGGTAGTTCGCAGGTTCGAGCGCGTGCGCGACCTGCCGATTCACGCCGGCGTCCTGCTCGACACTTCGACCTCGATGGAGGACGCGCTCAAGGACGTCGAGCGCGCTGCCCTACGGTTCTTCGAACGCATCGTGCTGCCGCGCGATCGCGCCGCGGTGATCGTGTTCAACGACTTCCCCGAGCTGCGGGTGCCGCTCACCAACAGTCTCGAGGTGCTGGCCGGCGGCCTCGCCGGGCTCGAGAGCGAGGGCGACACGGCGCTCTACGACAGCCTGATCTACGGGCTCTACTACTTCGCCGGCATCCGCGGCAAACGCGCCCTGATCGTGCTCTCCGACGGCGCCGACTCGAGCAGCCGCCACACCTTCGACGAGACGCGCGACTTCGCCCGACGATCGGGCGTCGCCGTCTACACCATCGGCCTGGCACTCGACCATCGCGACATGACCGCGCGGCACGTGCTGTCGGAGATCGCCCGCGAGACCGGCGGCCGCAGCTTCCTGGTCGGATCGGCCAGCCACCTCGAGCGGATCTACGACTCGATCGAGGAGGAGCTGCGCTCTCAGTACCTGATCGGCTATCAATCGACCGCCATCGACGATGACAGCTTCCGCGAGATCGAGCTACGGGTGGCAGGCGACGGCCTCGAAGCGAAGACGATTCCCGGGTACTATCCCTAGCCGGCCGGTGACGATCGTTCCGGCCGCGCTCCAGATGCCCGTTCCAGCCAAACCCACCCTAGTTCTCGCTTCCGGATCACCGCGCCGGATCGAAGTCCTCCGGGGGCTCGGTCTCGACCCGATCGTCCGGCCCGCCGACGTCGACGAGTCGCCGCTCAAAGGCGAAGCTCCCGATACGTACGTGCTGCGCCTCGCCCGCGACAAGGCCAACGCCGACGCGCGGCCCGGCGAGCTGGTGCTGGCGGCCGACACCATCGTCGTGCTCGACGGCCGACTGCTCGGCAAACCCACGGACGAGCGTGACGCCCGGAGAATGCTCGCCGAGCTCTCGGGACGGACGCACGACGTCCTGACCGGAGTCGCCCTGGTCGAGCCCGGCTCGGCACGCTCGGTAGACACGGTCGTCACCACGCGGGTGCGCGTAGCTGCGCTCTCGGCGCAGGAGATCGTCTGGTACGTGGAAACCGGCGAGCCGATGGACAAGGCGGGCGCCTACGGCATCCAGGGGCTCGGCGCGCTCCTCGTAGAGTCGATCGAAGGCAACTACACCAACGTGATCGGGCTGCCGCTGCCGGCGCTGGCTGGGCTGTTCCGGCAGCTCGGGCTGGAGCTGCGAGAGTTTCGCGCTCGGTAGGGCGGGCTAGGAGCCGACCTTGATCGGCTCGCCGAGCTCGTCGAGCGAGAAGTTGCTCATGATCTGGTGCCCATTGAAGTCGAGCACCCGGATATCCTCCTCGCCGGCGAGATCCGCCGTGACGTTCGCGAAGCTGTTCGAGTAGCGCTTGCGCACCGCCCCGAGATCGACCTCGTAGGCGATGAACTTGTCGATCCCCTTGTAGCTCAACTTGTCGATCAACCGCTCGTCCGTCAGGCTCTCGTAGGTCGACAGCGCCAAAATCGGCCCGGTTCCGGTGAAGATCAGGTAGGCACGGGGTGTGACCGCTTCCGTCATAGCCGCAACGTATTGCGCCGCGCGCGGAGTGTCAAGGTGGGTCGCGGTAGGGTCGCGGTAGGGTCGCGCGGTAGAGTCTGCCGGTGGCGCAGCTGAGTGACAGATTCGCGGTCGTTCTGGTGCGACCGACGGAATCGGGCAACGTCGGCGCAACGGCGCGGGCGATGGCCAACTGCGGCCTGTCGCGACTGGTGCTGGTCGAGCCGACGGCGCCGATCGATCGGGTGGCGCGCGCCTTCGCGGTCGGCGCAGGCCGGGTCCTCGACGAGGCCACGCTGGCGCCGTCGCTGAGCGCGGCACTGGCGCCGTTCCAGCACGTGGTGGGCACCACCACTACACGCAACCGGCAGCTCGACATCCCGATCGGCGAGCCGCGGGCGTTCGCGGAGCGGGTGGCGCGCGAGCCCGAGCCCCTCGCTACCGCCCTGGTCTTCGGACCGGAGCGCACCGGACTGAACAACGACGAGCTGTCTCTGTGTAGCGAGCTGCTGCAGATTCCGACCGCCCCGGAGCAGCCGTCGCTCAATCTGAGCCAGGCTGTGCTGCTGGTCGCGCACGCGCTCTATCTAGCCTCCCCCGAGGCCACTTCGATCACCAGCGCCACCGAGCCCCCGGCGACGACGGCGGAGATCGAGGGCCTGTTCGGTCATGTTCGAGAGGTGCTCGAGGGCGTCGGCTTCACCCGCGACGACACCGCGGCCGGGGTCTTGCGAGACCGGCGGCAGCTCGGTGCGCGCGCCGGCCTGACCGGTCGCGAAGTGCAGATCCTGCGCGGCATCTGCCGGCGCACCCTGCGCCGCCTCTAAGCGCTCCGGCGGTGAGGGTCCTCATAGGGCCTCGCCTACGACGGCCCACGCGATCCGATCGGTCGCAGAGAACCCCAGGCCCTCCTGCCCGCAGTCCCATGAGGTCTCGAGGCCCAGCGCGAATCGGACCGTCTGGCCGCTGGTGAGATTGCTGCACGTGACCCGTCCGCCGGCGACACCATCCACGCTGCCGCGGAGGGCTGCCGCCGTCGGCCGTCCGCGTACATCTTGTCGGACTCGATCTCCGCTCTCGACGCCCAGGCCGGCCGTGCGGCAGTTCCACGAGGTCTGTCCCGAGATCTCGATCCTGCCACCGGCCGTCAGGTTCGAGCAGCTGGCGAGCTGGACGTTCAGGCCTTCCACGGCCGCTCCAACCGCCGGTGCGGCGTCGAGCTCGAAGGCGCCGCTGTCGCACAGGGCCTGACGCCCGAAGCGGCGCTGATCGGCGAGGAGGCCGCAGACGCCGCCCGCGTCGATCGCCGAGCTCCCGGCGAGCAGTGCGTGGGTCCGGGTCGGCCCGCCGTTGTCGGCCAGCACAGGGTCGAGGCCGGTGATCGGGCTCGAGCCCGGACAGGTGCCGTCGTCGTCGAGGTTCCCTCCCCCGTCGAGGATGGAGTAGCCGCCGCAGCTCGAAACGGAGTTGTAGGCCACGACCGTGTTGCTCATGGTCACCACCGTGTAGAGCCCTCCGACGTAGATGCCATGCGGGGAGTTCCCGACGACCGAAGTGTTGATCAGCTCGGTCGAGCCGGCGAAGAGATACATCTCCACGCCGCTGCCGCTGTTTCCCGAGACGGTCGAATTGATCAGGCTGAGCTCCGAGTAGAGGCCGTTGTAAACGCCACCGCCGAGTCCGGCCGTGTTGTTGGTAAGGACCGAGTCGGTGATCGTGCTGGTCTGGTAGTTCAGACGTATGCCACCGCCGGTGCCGCCGGTCTGATTGTCGGAGATGGTCGACCCTGTCACCGTGACGCCGCCGTATCCAAAGAGCCCGCCACCGGACCAAGCGGCGTAGTTGCCCGAGATCGTGCTGTCGGTGACCACCAGTGTGCCGTCGTAGGAGGTGTAGATGCCGCCGCCGTAGCCGAGGGCGTAGTTGTTGGAAAGAGTGCTGTCGACGAGCGTCGTCGAGCCGCTGGCGTTGGCGATGCCCCCTCCCTGTACCGCCTGGCTCTCGGTGATCTCGGAGTTCTCGACCAGGAGGGTGCCGCGGTTCAGAATCGCGCCACCGAACTCGAGGGCGACCGTCCCTGAGCTCAGGGTTACGTCAGCCAGGCGCAGGGTGCCCTCCGGGCGCACTTCGAACAGGCGCATTTCTGGAGCCGCCGGGTGCCGCCCGATCGCGAACCCGTTACCCTCGACACCGATGGCGCTGACGACCTGCGGCAGGCCGTTCTCGCCATTGTCGACTTCGGTCACGGTGACGTCGCCGGTGAGCTCGACCGTGTCGGTGCCCGAGCCTGCGGTACAGCCGCCCACCGCAGCATCGTCGTTGGCCGCAGAGATCGCGTCGGCGAGCGAGCAGCTACCGCCGACGGTGATCGTTGCGGGAGATAGCGGCACCGGAGATACCACAAAGATCGCGAGGAGGATCCGGACAAACCGGTCCAACGAGCTGCTCTCGCATCTGCGAGCCCTCGCAATCATCGCTTCCCCCTCCTAGCCGAATGCCCAGGAAACCTATCATCCCGGATCCTCGAGCCCACGCGCTGCGATCTCCGGTACCACCCCCTGATATCATCCGCGATCCATGACCCCTCGAGAAAAGGTCGCCGAGTGCCTCGCCCAGGCACCCATCATCGGCGTCGTCCGAACCCATTCCTTCGAAGAAGCCGCCGCCCAGGCCGAGATCTTCATCAGTAGCGGCCTGTTGATGGTGGAGATCACCTTCACCGTGCCGCGCGCAACGGAGCTGGTGCGCCAGCTCCTCGCGGGACGGGCGAACGGAGCACCACCCTGCATCGGCATGGGCACGGTGACCGACGGCGACCGCGCGCGCCAGGCGGTCGAGGCCGGAGCCGACTTCCTGGTTTCGCCGAACACTCACGCCGAGGTGGCCGGGGTGGCCAGGGAGGCGGACCGGTTCCTGGTCATCGGCGCCCTGACGCCGACCGAGATCGCCGCCGGGCACCAGCTCGGCGCCGACATCGTCAAGGTCTTCCCTCTGCCCACCGTCGGCGGGCCGGACTATCTGACGCGAGTTCGGGGACCGCTCGGCGACATCCCGATGCTCGCCGCCGGCGGTTTCGGCCCCGAGGAGATCCCCGCCTACCGGGCGGCCGGCGCTCAGGCGTTCGGGATCGGCGCGCCGCTGCTCGGCGCGGACGCCGCGGCCAGTCGCGACCGGATCCGGCGGGCGCTGGCCCTGGCTCGCGGTGAAACCACCTAGACGCGTTCGCACTCGAAGCCACGCACTTTGTCAGGAGACCCGTCGTTGAACTCGAACGCATCCCCGAGTCACATCCTCTTTGATGTGACACCCGAGATCTTCGCTACCGACACCGCCGGCAAGTTCGACTTCCCGCTTCAGGTGAAGGGTGAGTCAACGCTGGAGACCGGTTCCTACGACGAGATGCGGTTCGTCATGTCGCTCTGGCACCCCTCGAGTCGCCGGACGATCGACCTGGATCGCGCCTACGTCGAGCTCAGCGGCTCCCTCGACCCGACCGAAGAGCATTGGATCAAGCTGGCCGAGATCGAGCCCGTGGTGCCGCCCTACAACTCCGGGGACACCTTCGACGGCTGGATCGTCCTACCGGTGCTGTCCGTCCGGAGCGCCTTCTCGATCAGCGGCAACGGATTCCAACCGCGCGCACGGCTACAGATCCGGGCCAGCGCCTACTTCGTCGCATGACCGACGTGAACCAGACGCTGCTGGCGCGGCTCGCCAAGCCGGCCGACACGAAGATGGTGCTGCTGGTGCTCGACGGCGTCGGCGATCTGCAGACCGCCGATCAGCCGCAGACCGCCCTCGGCGCCGCCGCACTGCCCAACTTCGACGCCCTGGCGACGCGCTCGGCGCTCGGCCGCCTGGTGGCGGTGATGCAGGGCGTGACGCCGGGCAGCGGCCCCGGGCATCTCGGGCTGTTCGGCTACGACCCGCGCTCGCCGGAGGCCGACTTCGGCCGCGGCATCCTCGAGGCACTCGGACTGGCGCTCGAGATCGGTCCCGGCGACGTCGCCATTCGCGGCAACTTCGCCACCGCCGACGCCGATGGCAATCTGACCGATCGTCGGGCCGGGCGGATCTCCACCGAGGAGGGACGGCGGGTGTGCGCGAAGATCGCGCCGGCGCTCGCGGAGTTCTCGAGCCCGAGCTTCGAGATTCACCCGGGTGAGGGGTACCGGTTCGTGCTGCTCATCCGCGGCGACGGCCTGAGCGCGGCGGTCGCCGACACCGATCCGCAGAACACCGAAGTGCCGCCGCTCGAGCCCCGCGCCCTCGCTCCGGAGGGCGAGCACACAATCGAGCTGCTGCGGCCGGCGCTGGCGAAGATCCTCGCGGCGATCGCCGACGAGCCGCAGGCGAACCGCGTTCTGCTGCGCGGTTTCTCGAAGCTCCCGACCCTGCCGAAGATGAACGAGCTCTACAAGCTGCGGCTCGGCGCCTTCGCCGGCTACCCGCTCTACCGGGGCGTCGCCTCCGCCTGCGGCATGGAGGTCGTTCCGTGCGCAAAGCGCTTCCCCGAGATCCTCGACACCGTGGCCGAGCGCTGGGACGACTTCGACTTCTTCTTCATCCACGTCAAGCAGACCGATCAAGCGGGTGAAGACGGCGACCTCGGGGCGAAGGTGGCGGTGCTCGAAGAGGTCGATGCGGCGCTGCCCCGGCTGCTCGAGCTCGGCCCGGACGTCCTGGCCGTCACCGGCGACCACTCGACACCGGCACCGATGAAGGCCCACAGCTGGCACCCGATCCCACTGCTGCTCCACGGCCCACGCTGCTACATCGACGGCTCGAGCGAGTTCACCGAGAACGCCGCCACCGTGGGGCACATCGGCACCATCCCCTCGCGCGACCTGGTCGGCCTGATGCTGGCCAATGCGGACCGGCTCGGGAAGTACGGGGCGTAGTAGTGGAGTCAGGGGAGAGCCCACCCCATGCCAACCCACCCATTGGGGCAGGGTCAGGGGAGATGTGTCTCCTGGCAACCCGGTTGTCGGAGTCAGAGGAGAGACCTCCCCTGACAACCCCTCCACGGGGCGGCCTGTCCTCCGGTTCTACCGGAAGCCGCGGCGCAGCTCGGCGCGGAACGTGGTGAACGCCTCGGCGCCGAACAGACAGACGACGACACGCTCGAGCTTGGTGCCGCCCTGGAGATACCGGTGGATCTCGGTCAGGGTGATGCGCGCGCAGCGGTTCACCGGAAAGCCGTAGACGCCGGTCGCGATCGCCGGCAGCGCGATCGACTTGAGGCCGTGGCGATCGGCCAGGGCAAGCGCCGAGCGCACGGCCGAGGAGAGCTTGCGATCCTCGTCGCCGTCACCCATCTTCGGTCC
>JAJCXP010000419.1 GCA_029263375.1 Acidobacteriota bacterium
AGGCCGAGCCGGGCGATCAGGAAGAGCTGGCCGATCAGGAGCGCGTACGCGACTCCGGCCCAACTCGCCTGGCCGGTGCCCGGCGCGACCAGATGGTACCCGTAGAGCAGCGCCAGCCCGACCAGCCCGACGATCGCCACCAGGGCGAGGGCCCGAAACGGCTTGCCAACGATGAAGCGCGCGCCACGCAGGACCGCCAGGAGCGCGCTGCGGCGGTCCTCCATGACGATTGCGGTTTTGGCGTAGTCAGAGATCATTCGGAGAACGACCAGAGAGAGCACCACCCCAGTGGCAACCACGAGGTAGTACCCGAGTACGGTCTTCTCCACCGTCACGTCGCGTGTGGCCTGTTCGACGCGACCGAAGAGCCACTTCGAACAGCGGAAGAGCGCGTAGTAGAGGCCGGCCATCACCAGGGCGACGCGGACGAAGCGGCCGAAGAACTCGCCACCGAAGCCCATGAACCCACGCAGGGTCGGGCGGTCACCGCTCTGCAGGTAGGCCAGCGCACCCCCCAGCAGGAGCGCCCACAGCACGCCGTAGACACAGCCGGCTGCCACCAGGCCGGGCTCGAGCTTGAAGATCCCGCCGCTGAACCAGAGCTCGAGATTGTCCAGGAACGCGCCGACCCCGACCTGGCTCGGCTCGAGGGTGTCCGCGACACCGTCGGTCGCTCTCCTGTACTCGGTGTGCCAGACCAGATCGAGCCCTTCGAGCAGACTCTCGCCGGCGCGACTCCATCGAATCGAGCTAGCGATACCGGCCGCCACCAGCGCCACCAGCGGCAACGTGAACAACACGTTGGCGAGCCACAGCCAGACTACGATCCGCTTGACCCTGAAGAGACGGGTCAAGCCGTTGCCTATGGCTGTCAGTGGACCGAGCATCGAATCACACGAACGAAGCGAAGGTCGCCAGCAGGTCCTGAGCCCAGATCATCCACTTGGAAGCCCACTTGGCCGCCGGCAGGCGGTACTTCTTTTCGCGCAGCCGGCTGTTGTTTGTGAAGTTCGAGTCGAGCAGCAGGACGCGGTCAGGATCGACCTCGGCGTAGTCGAGCTTGGCCGGTCCCTCTTCGACAAAGAGCTTCCATCGGTACTGCCCGTCCCACGAGTGCCGGATCTCGCTGCCGTCTTCGAACACCAGCAGCACCTCGACCGGGAACCGCCCGCCGCCGACCCGCCGCACTACGACCTCGCTGCGGTAGACCACGGCGTCGTCGTCCTCCTTGTCCACCTCCCGGTACTCGAGACCGTCGGCGCCCTCGAACCAGCCCTCGGGCTCGATCGCGGAGCTCTTGACCGACCGCACCGCGTAGTCGAAGCGCAGATCGCCGTAGAAGACCTGATCGAAGAACCAGTCGAGGTCCTCGCCGGCGAGCTCGTCGAACACCGCCAGGAAGTCCTCCGGCCGCGGGTGACCGAACTTCCAACGCTCGAAGAAGGTCGCCATGATCGGCTGCAGCCGTTCCCAGCCGAGATAGTTCTCGAGTGTCGCCAGCCAGATCGCGGTCTTGCTGTAGGTGATGTTGCCTACCGACTGCGGGTGCGAGCGCCAGGTCGGCTGCGACGGCGTGTCCGTGGTCGCGTAGCGCCGGTAGCGCGCCAGGCGGCTGCTCGAGATCCCCCGTACCTCCCGGATCTCGGGAAACATCAGCGGCAGGAAGCCATCCGCACCGGTCCCGGGCGGAGTGAAGTAACGCTTGACCCAGGCACTGCCGCCGTAGGTCTGGAACATCACGCGGGCGGTGCTGAAGGTGTTGAGCCCCTCGTCGAGCCACGCCGAGTTGAACTCGTCGTTGCCGACGATGCCGTACCAGAACTGGTGGCCGGCCTCGTGAACGGTCACTCCCTCGGGGCGGCCGCCGCCGACCGGATTGAAGAGCCGGGTGCCGCAGGTGAAGATCGTCGGGTATTCCATGCCGCCGGCGCCGCTGCGATAGGCCGGGTCGACCACGGTCACGTGACCGTACGGATACGCGCCGTACCACTTGCCGTAGTTCTCGAGCGCTGCGCTGGTGGCGTGAAAGTGACGCTCCGCCTGGTCCAGGTGCTCGGGCTGGATCAGCAGGCGCACGTCGACCGGCGGCAGCCCGGCGACGCCGAAACGCCGTTCGAGCACCACGTAGTCCGGGCTCGCGGTCCAGGTGAAGGCGTGAACATCCGCCTGGGAGTATCGATGGGTCTCGGTGCCGTCGCCGTTGTCACGGCGATCGATCTCGCGGCCGGTGGCGCCGACGACCCAGCCGCTGGGCAGCGTCAGCGAAACGTCGTAGACGCCGTAGTCCGAGAAGAACTCCGTCGCGGCGTGGTACTGGTGGCAGTTCCAGCGATCGCCCTCGAACACGCCGAGCTTGGGAAACCAGTGGGCGACGAAGTAGAAGTCGCCGCGACGGCCGGTGCGGGCGAAGGTGCGCGGCACCTTCGCGGTCCATTCAAGCTCGACCTCGATCGTCTCGCCCGGCGCGACCTCGGCAGGCAACGCGGCCACCAGTACCGTTCGGTCCGCCAGGTTGCCGTCATCCGGCGCGGCGAAGCGAGTCTCGAGGTCGGCGCCGCCGGGCAGGCGGATCGAACGCACTTCGAGGTAGGCCCAATCCTCGCGCTCGATGTCGTCGCCCAGGTCGCTGCGCCCGCGGTAGCGGTCCTCGCGCATCCAGGTGCTCTGGTCGTTGCGCCACCCGTTCCAGTAGAGATGAAACCAGAGCTCGGTTGTGGGCTGTTCCCGGGTGTTGCGCCAGGTCACCGTCTGCCGGCCGCTCAGGAGCCGCTCTGCCGGGTCGAGGATCGCTTCGATCTCGTAGTTGGCGTTGCGCGGCGACTGCGCCGACGTCGCGGCGACCGCCGCGAGCGTAGCGAGCAGCACCTGCGCCGACAGGGCGAGCGCGACGAACCGGGAGCTTCTATGGCTCCCGCAACCGAAAAGCATCCGCGGATTCTAGCGGGTAATCGATCAGGCCGGGCGTCTCAAGCGATATCCTCCGCCGCATGGTGACCGCATCTCGACCGACTTGGCGGACTCTCCGGTCGCACCGCGGTCCTCGGCCCCCACGCCTCGATCCGCCGGCTGCTCACGCCGGGACCGTGGGCGCGAGCGGCGGACGCCGTCGTTTCGGCCAACGCCGGCCGGCGTCGGCACTTCTGCTGTTCGCGGCCCTGTCCTTGGGCTGCGCGCCTTCGGCCTCCGAGACCGCGGAGCTTTCTGAGACTGCGGCGCTTTCGGAGACCCCGAAGACTGCGGCGCTTGTGGAGACTGCGGCGCTTGCGGAGTTCGCTGCCGACGACGAATTTCCGTCGGCGAAGCCCGAGTTCGAAGAGATCTGCGCGACCATCCGCGCCAGCGACGACCCCGTCTACGGCGAAGCACGGGTGGACGACCTCCGAAACCGGCTCGAGTCGGCCAGCCCGGCAACGCCCGACGCCGTCGCCACCCGGGCGCTCCTCGGCCGCGAACTGCTCAAGCTCGGTCGCGTCGACGAGGCGATCGAGCATCTGGCGTCCGCGGTCAACAATCGTGCCGCGTCGCGCCTCAGCCCGACCGTGAGGCTCGACATGCGCGTCTACCTCGGGCTCGCGTACCTACAGGCCGCCGAAGACCAGAACTGCCTCGTCAGTCACAACGCGGCCAGCTGCATCCTGCCGATCGAAGGCGCCGGCGTGCACAGCCGGCCGGAGCTCGCACGCAAGGCCGGCGACACGTTTCTCGCCATCGCCGAAGAGCACCCGCGGGCTCTCCAGACCCTTTGGCTGTTGAACCTCGCGCGCATGGCGTCGGGGGACTACCCCGCGGGCGTGCCGGAGCGCTTCCGCCTGCCTGAGAGTTCGCTCGCTCGCGACTCGAACTTCCCCCGTTGGATAGACCGCGCGCCGGAGCTCGGGGTGGCGGTCGACGATCTGGCCGGCGGAGCGGTCATGGACGACTTCGACGGCGACGGACATCTCGACCTGGTCACCTCGACCTGGGATCCGTGTGGCAGTTTGAAGGCATTTCGAAGCGACGGCCGGGGCGGCTTCGAGGACGTGACCGTCGCCTGGAGATTGGACGAGCAGTTCGGCGGCCTCAATCTGCTGCACGCCGACTACGACAACGACGGTCGTCTCGACCTGCTGGTGCTGCGCGGCGCCTGGATGGGCCCACGCGGGCGGGTGCGCAACTCGCTCTTGCGCAATCGCGACAGCGCCGGGGGCCCGCGCTTCGTCGACGTGACCCGCGAGGCGGGCATCGCCGAGCCAGCCTACCCGACCCAGACCGCGGCCTGGTCCGACTTCGATCTCGACGGCGACCTCGATCTCTACGTCGGCAACGAAGATCCCGACGGCAATTCCTACCCCTCACAGCTCTTCCGCAACAACGGCAACGGCACCTTCACCGACGTCGCCGAGCTCGCCGGAGTGGCGAACCATCGATACGCCAAGGGAGTCGCCTGGGGCGACTACGACGAAGACGGCCGTCCCGACCTCTACGTATCCAACATCGGCCCGAACCGGCTCTATCGCAATCGCGGCGACGGCACGTTCGCCGACGTCGCGAAAGAGCTCGGGGTCACCGAGCCCGAGGGTCGCAGCTTCGCGACCTGGTTCTTCGACTTCGACAACGACGGCGACCTCGACCTGTTCGTGGCCGACTACGAGAGCCCGGTACCGGCGGTGGCGGCCCACTACTTCGGCCTGCGGCCAGTGCCGAACCGCCCCCGGCTCTATCGCAACGACGCGGGCCGGTTCGAGGATGTCGCCGAGTCGGTCGGCCTCGGACGCGCGCTGCTGCCGATGGGCGCCAACTACGGCGACCTCGACGGCGACGGGTTTCCCGACCTCTATCTGGGCACCGGAGAACCGGGATTCGAGACCGTCATGCCGAACGTGATGTTCCTCAACCGTGCCGGCCGCAAGTTCGATGACGTGACCATGGCCGGCGGCTTCGGCCACCTCCAGAAGGGCCATGGCGTCGCGTTCGGCGACCTCGACCACGATGGCGATCAGGACCTCCTGCACCAGCTCGGCGGCTTCTTTCCCGGCGATTCGTACGCCAACGCCCTGTTCGAAAACCCGACTCGCGGCGCGAGCTGGATCACCCTGGATGTCGAAGGAACGCGGGCGAACCGCTTCGGAGTCGGCGCCCGGCTCGAGGTGAAGCTGATCGAGCGCGGGCTCCGGCGCTCGGTTCACGCCCTGGTCGGTTCCGGGGGTTCGTTCGGAGGCTCCAGCTACCTCCAGGAGCTCGGCCTCGGCCGCGCCGAGAAGATCGAGGAGCTGGTCGTCCGTTGGCCCGGCGACACCGCGCTTCAACGGATCCCGGACATCGAGCTCAACCGCACCTACCGGCTCCGTCAGGGCGAAGCCGCGCTGCTGCCGCTGGACCGGGCGCCGTTTCAGCTCGGCGGGCAGCACGGCTCGCCGCCCTCGTAGAGCGCGAGCACGGTTCGCAGGCGCGCGACCACCGCGGCATCGCCAGCAGCCCCGACCTCTTCGACCAGCCGCCGCTGGATCTCGATCGCCTGCTCGAACCGCCCGGCCTCGGCGAGAGCCATCGCCAGGGTCTCGGCGATCGCCGCCGACGGCTGCGCCGCCAGCAACCGGCTCGCAAGCTCCGCCGCTCGCGGGCCGTCGCGCAGAGAGCGGTCAGGCGAGGTCGCCAGGGTGCGGGCCAGTTCGTGCGCCAGAAGTCCGCTCCGCGGCAGACGCCGGACCGACGCTTCGAGACTCTCGAGCGCCTCGGAGTGGCGGTCGAGACGGTTCAGGCTCACCGCCAGTCCGAGTCGCGCCCGCTCGTCGTCCGGATCCTTGGCGAGGACCGCCTCGAACGCCTCCCGCGAGAGCCCCGGCTCCCCTGCCCGGAGCAGCGCGTCGGCCAGATAGAAGCGCGCGGCGGGCAGCTCCGGTTCGAGCTCCAGCAGCCTTCGGTATTCCGCCGCCGCCTCGGCGTACCGCCCGAGACGCGAGAGCGCGCCGGCACGGTTGTAGATCGCTGGCGTCAACCCGGGGTCGATCGCGAGCGCCGCCTCGTAGTGCTCGAGCGCGGCCTCGAGGGTGCCGCTCGCCGCGCTCAGGTTGGCCAGGCTCAAATGGGCGGCCGCCGCCTCCTGGGGAGCCAGATCGAGGGCCAGAGTCGCCTCGAACTCGCGCTCGGCCGCGGCGAGATCTCCCCCCTCTTGCAGGGTCGTCCCGAGCATCAGGCGTCCCGGCCCGTCGTCGGGCGCCAGCTCGACGAGCCGCCGCAGATCCTGCAGCGCCGCCTCGCGGTCTCCCAGCGCCAACGACGCATCCGCGTGGCCGCGCAGCGCACCCGCGTGGTCGGGTTGATTCTCGAGCACCCGCTCGAACGCCTGCTTCGCCGCTCCGGGATCAGCCTCGGAGAGCGCCAGCGCCCCCAGTGTCAGCAGTGCGGTCGAATCGGTCGGCGCGACCCGCAGAGCCTCCTCCAGGTGCTCTCTCGCCTCAGCTGCCCGACCGGCGCGGCCCAGCAGCAGTGCCAGGTTGGTGCGCGCCGCGACGTTGCCGGGATCGGCGGCAACCGCCTGCCGGTACTCCTCGATCGCCAGCTCGGGCCTGCCCTGTGAGAGCGCCACCCCACCCCGCGCCAGCCGCACCCCGGCGCCCACCGCCAGCTGATCGAGCGCCGCGACACGCGGGTCCTCGAAGCTGATCTGACCGGCGCCGGCGAGTAGGGCGTGTCGATCGGCGTCCGCCTCGAGACCTAGAGCCCGATAGGCCTGCGAGAGCTGGTAGTGAAGGGAGGTCGCCTCGGGCTGGAGCTCCAGCGCTCGCTCGAGGTGCCGGATCGCCTCGCGCGGCCGACCCGCCGCGGCTTCGAGAGTCCCCAGGCCACGGTTTGCGGCCGCGGCGTGAGGGTCGGCTTCGAGGATTCGACCGTAGATCACGGCAGCCTCCTGATCTCGCCCGAGCTGCGCCAGAGTGTCCGCCAGACGCTGGCTCGCGACCAGATCTCCGGGCTTGGTCTCCAGGGCCAGTCGGAAGCCATCGACCGCCCGCTCGAGATCGCCCCGCACCTGCTCCAGGAACCCCAGGTAGTAGCTCCAGTCGGCGCTCGGCGCTCGGCGCAGCGCTTCGCGATAGCAGGCCGCGGCGTCGGTCGTCAGATCGTAGGCGTGGTAGCTGCGACCGAGCTCACCGATCGCGCCAGCGGCCGCGCTCTCGGTGGTGCTGTCGGCGGCGAGCAGGCGCTCGACCTCCGAGGCCCGACGATCCAACTGGTCGCGGACAGCTTCGTCGACACCCGCAAGAGCGGGTCGCGGCACCCGAAACGGCTCCGGCACCTCGGGCTGCACCTCGGGCTGGGCGCCGCACGACGCCACGGTCAGGCTGAGCAGAATCACCGCGATCCGCATTGCCCGTCCAGCATACCGTCGCCTCGACCCGTTGCGCAGGAGTGCAGTCTCTTTCACAGAGACTCCAGTCGCCGACTGCTACCATCTTCACTGGGTGCCTCGCGTCTCGGCGACGCGACTCCGCCGACCGCGCCCCTATGAACGCCACTTCAGAACTCCACCCCGAGCAGCAGCGCCTCCTCGGCCGGGTCGTCAAGCTCGCCGGCGACACCGCACCCGAGCGCCTGGCCGACGAGCATCCCATGTTGCGGGATCCCGCTCTGGTCCGGGCGTTGTGCGACGAGGCAACCAAGTTGGTACGCGTCGATGTCCGCCTGGCTCAACGGGTCGCCGAGCTGGCGGGCGAGCTGGCCGATGGTCTCGCCGAGCCGTTCCTGCGCGGACGTAGCCGGCGCGCTCGCGCCAACGTACTTCACGTTCAGGGCGAGTTCGAAGCCGCCCTGGCCTCGTACGAAGAGGCGATCGCCATCTTCGATGAGCTGGGGCTGGCGCTCGAAGTCGGAATCACCCGCAGCAGCGCGCTGCAGACGCTCGCCTACGTCGGCCAGCCCGACCGATCGTTCGAGTGGGCGGAGCTGGCGCGGAGGACTTTCGAAACCCACGACGACGCCCTGCGCCTCGCCCGGCTCGACCTGAATCTCGGCACCATCGTGTATCGCCAGGAGCGCTTCGAGGAGGCACGGGCACTGATGGAGCGAGCCTACGATGGGCTGCTCACGGTTGGCGGTCCCGCGGACGTCGCGCACTGCCTGCGCAATCTGGCGACGGTCCACATCGGACTCAAGAACTTCCAGGAAGCCGAAGACGTCTATGCCCGCGCGCGGCTCTATTGCGAGAAAGAGGATCTTCCGCTGCTGCTGGGTGAGGTCGAGTACAACATCGCCTACCTCTACTACCTGCGCGGCGAGTACACGACGGCGCTCGAGCTCTATCGCAAGACCCGCGAGCGCTGTGAGGCCACCGGCGAGGTCTACCACCGAGCGCTCTGCGATCTCGACGAGGCCGAGATGTACCTGGAGCTCAACCTGATCGAGGAGGCGCTGCGCTCCACAGACGCCGCCTTCCGCAGCTTCGACCGGCTCGGGATGCGCTACGAGGCCGCCAAAGCGCTGACCTACCTGGCGATCGCCAGGATCCGCCAGCGCAAGACCATTCTCGGTCTCGACCTGTTCGACCGTGCCCGCGAGATCTTCGTCGAGGAGCGCAACGAGATCTGGCTCGGCCTGATCGACCTCTACAAGGCGACGGCGTTCGCACGCGAGGGTCGCCGCTTCGAGGCGGAGGGCTTGTCGCGGGCAGCCCAGAGCGTCTTCTCGGCCGGCGGGCTGACCGCCAAGGTGGCGGCGTGCGAGACGCTCAGAGCGCAGCTCGCTCTCGAAGGGGGCGATCTGACCGCCGCGCGGCAGCTCTGCAACCGCGCTCTGGAGCGTTTGGCGGACCTCGAGCTACCGTCGCTGGAGCACCCGGCGCTCTACATCCTGGGCCGCACCGAGGAGCGGGCCGGCAACCTGGCCTCGGCGCTGGCCGCTTTCGAGGCCTCCCATCACAAGCTCGCCCGAAGTCGATCGAGCGCCCACGTCGACGAGCTCAAGATCCAGCTCCACGACAGCTCACTCGAGGTCTATGAGGGCCTGGTCACGCTGCTGGTCGGGGATCACGGCGGCCGCGACCCGGAAGGCGTCTTCGGCTACATGGAGATCGCCAAATCACGCAACCTGGTCGATCTGCTCGCCTCGCGCGGGCTCGCCCTGCCCGCCCGGCAGGCGCGCAGCGTCCAGGTCGAGCGGGTTCGCCGCTTGCGAGAGGAGCTGAACTGGTACTACCGCCGCATCGACGTCCGGGAGATGGCGCTCGAGGACCCCTCGGACGAGGGCCTGACCCAACTGCGAGGGCAGACCCGTGAGACCGAGGCGGCCCTGGCCGAGAGCCTGCGCGAAGTCGAGCTGAGCGACCCGGAGTTCGCATCGCTCCAGACCGCTTCAGCGGCTGGGGTCGAAGAGATCCTGGCAGCCCTGCCACCGAGCTCGACCCTGATCGAGCTCTACGCGGCCCGCGACACCATTTATGCCTGCACCCTGAACCAGGACGGGCTGGAGGTGGTCCCGGTCACCCTGGCATCGCGCGTGCGCGAGATCCACCGCCGTTTCGCCGATCAACTGATCAAGTTCCGGCTCGGCGCCACGCACGTCGAACGCTTCGCCGAAGGCATCCAGGCGGCCTCAGACGAGATCCTGCACGACCTCTACCTCGAGTTGATCGAGCCGCTCGAGAGCCGCCTGGCGCGCTCGTCGCGGCTGCTCGTGGTGCCCGATGGATCGCTGCACTGGCTGCCATTCTCGGCCCTGCACGACGGCAGCCGCTACCTAGTCGACCGATTCGCCATCTCCTACGCACCCACCGCCACCGTCTTTGATCGCTGCATCCGCCGCCCACCCGTGACGACCGGCGAGCACCTGGTGATGGCGAGCACCGAAGAGGGTGTGTCCGAGGCCCAGGCGGTCGCCAAGGAGCTCTCCCCGAGCCGCATGCTGCTCGGCTCGCAGGCCTCCGCCGCGGCTCTCCGGGAGTTCGCCGAGAGCTCGCGGTTGATCCACCTCGCGACAGCCGCCGCGTTCCGTACCGACAACCCGATGTTCTCCTCGCTGCACTTCGCCGACAGCGGGCTCAGCCTGTTCGATCTTTACGGACTCAGACTCAACACCGAGCTGACCGTTCTGAGCGGTTGCGGCCGGGACAGCGAAGCCGTCAGCGACGGGGACGAATGGCTCGGCCTCGCCCGCGGCCTCCTCTACGCCGGTTCGCGGTCGCTGCTGTTGCCGTTCTGGAACCCACCGTCCGAGGTCCGGACCGAGCTGCTGGAGAGCTTCTACCGGGCGCTGCGCTCCGAATCAGATCGGGCCGGTGCACTCCATCAGGCGATGCTCGAGATCAAGCGACGTCACCAGCACCCCTACTACTGGGCGTCGTTCGCGCTGATCGGCGATCCCGGGCCGATGGCGAGCTGAACGGTCGTCAGGACGCCGATCGCGTCAGATCCGCGACATCGTCGAGCTCGCTTTCCACCAGCGCGGCGAACAACGTCACGATGCGGTCATCGAACTGGCTGCCGGCGCTCTCGTGGAGCCGTCGGAGCGACTCCTCGACCCCAAGACCGTCGCGATAGCTCCGGTTCGAGAGCATCGCGTCGAAGGCGTCCACTACCGCGACGATGCGGGCGCCGAGCGGAATCTGATCGCCGACCAGCGCTCCCGGGTAGCCCCGTCCATCGATTCGCTCGTGATGATGAAGGACCAGGAGACTGGTTGCCTCCAGCGAGGGGATCTTGCGCAGAATCGCCCAGCCGTACTCAGGGTGCTTCTTGACGATCTCGTACTCCTCATCGCTCAGCCGCCCCGGTTTCTGGAGTATCTCCTCGGAGACACCGACCTTGCCGATGTCGTGCAGGAGCGAAGCGTTCTCGATGTCGTGGAGCTCGCGCGGCGAAAGATCGAGTTGCTCTCCGACGCGCACCGCCCATTCCGCGAGCCGCGTCGCGTGGAGGCCGGTCTTGAGATCCTTGAGGTCCAGCAACATCGACAGCGCGCAGACCGCCGAGTTCTCAATCTCGGTCAAGCTCTGCTGGAGGCGCTTGATCTCGATCCTGGCGGCCGCCAGAGGCTCGCCCGGCGCAGCTCCGGAGATCGGTGCACGCGCTCGGCGCTGGTGAAGGGGCACTGGGAGCTCGATCATCGTCGGTAATCCTTAGAGCAACTCGGATGCCAGCCGTTTCTTTCCCGTCGCCCTGAGGCGCGCCCTGGAATCGGGAGCAAAACCCTCGACTTCCGGGACCGCTGCCGGGCTGGCGTTCGCTTGCGATCGACTCGTGATTCTACAATACCGGCGGCAGGCGTCGAGAAAACGGCGCCTGCTGCGTCGGTCTCGACCCGGCGTCAGCCTGTCGCGGACAGCCGCGGGGAGGCCTCGCGCCCCGACAGCAGCCAAGCCGGCGAAGGCATCTTGGGCACCGCCGCGACGCCGGTAAGCGCCTCGAGAGCGCGACGACTCGCTTCGCAGGCGCTCTCGGACTCGCTCCGTTTGGCCTCCAGGTAGGCGACCAGCGTATCGAACAGGGCGCGCCTGACGATCTTCGGATCGTCTGCGGCGGCGTCTCGCGCCGCGCCGGCGATCTGGAGAGCGCGCTCCGTGTGCCCACCGAGGTCGTACGCCAGCGCCCGGTAGAGCTCGGTCAGACGCTCCCAGACCGGATCGTCGCACTCACGGAAGGTGGTGCGCGCACGGTCGAGCAGCTCACAACTCTCGACCGCCTGGCCCCGGCTCCCCGCCACGATCGCCAGGTGGATCAGAGCCCTTCCGGACTCCTGACCGACACCGAGGGCCTGAAGCGAGTCCAGCGCCCGACGCGCCAGGGTCTCCGCTTCGTCGACCTCACGAATGTCGAGGTGGGCCTCGGACTGGTCGAGATCGCAGAGTGCGTCGTGGAACGGGTCGCCCCAATCCTGGAAACGCGCGCGGGTCTTGTTGTAGAGGTGGATCGCCTTCTCATAGTCGCCGTCCATCTGATGAACGTAGGCGATGTTGTAGTCGGACTCGAGAACCAGCCGCGGGAACCGGTGGCGCTCGGCGAAGTTGCGTGCGCGCTCGTAGACGTCGAACGCCAACGACAGATTGCGCAGGCCGACATGACAGACCAGCATGTTGCGCAGAGTCACCGCCACGTCCTGCGAGGTTCCTTGCGCTCGCAGGCGCTCGTAGGCCCGCAGGCTCAGTCGCAGGGCACCTTCGAAGTCGTGGCGCCGGTGCAGCACGACAGCCGAGTTGGCGTCGAGCCGAGCCAGACGCACGCGATCACCCATGCGGGTGAACAGATCGCGTGAGCACTCGGCCCACTCCTTCGCCATTTCGAACCGGCCGAGGAGGGCCAGTACGTGGAGCGCGCAGCTGCGCGTAATCGCCGCCTGAACCTGTTCTCCGGCGTTCTCGTAGTGGCCGATCGAGTCAGAGTAACGCTCGAACGCCGAACCGTACTCCGCCTGGATGTGATGCAGTTGAGCGCGAGCACGCGCCGCGCGGGCCGACGACACGGGGTCGTCGAGCACGTCGGCGACGCTGCACGCAGCCTCGACCATCCGCCGCGCCAGCGGCAGATCCATTCGCAACAGCCCGGCCGCTCGCCGGCAGAAGCTCACCACCACCTGGGGACTGCGCAGCCCCGGGTTCTTCGACAGGTACTGGAGCCGATCGCTCTCATTCAGTTCGGCCAGGTGCAACGCATCGTCGATCGACGCGCAGGCGGCGTCGGCATCGGGCAACCGGCCGACGTCCACGCTCTCGATAGGTCGCTCGCCCGTGTCTCTCACACTCACCTCGATAGTCATCCGGTCGTGCCTGGTTTCTGGAATCGAACTTGGCCGCTGGTCGCGGCAAACGTCGCCTCGTTCACGACCGCCCTCTACAGCAACTCGCGTGCCGACCTTCCAGCAAACTTCCCAAGACACTTGAACCAATGAACTTACGGCACTCGGGCCGGTGCGCAGCCGGTGCCGGCTCCGATTGGAAACCGGTGCCTCCCGCCGTAATTTCGGCTGCGGCGGCCGGACTACCGGCGCGCGACGAGATACCGATTCGACGGCACCGATCGGTAGCGACGGACGACTCCGAAGCCGTGGACTTCGACCTCGACCGCTCCCCGCCACTCACCGAGCGCCAGCGCGACTCGGGGATCGCGCGCCGAGCCGTAGCTGCCCGCGGTACGGCTGCGCGCGGTGAGCGACAGCCCGGGGCGAGAGACGACGATGCGGGCGCCGGCCGGCACGATCGCGCCCACCCATGCCGCCACCCCCGGCGAGGGATCGATGAGCAGCTCAGCCGGGCCGTTGTTGTTGCTGACCAGCACGTCCAGATCCCCATCTCCGTCCAGATCCCCGGCCGCCGCTCCCCGACCGACGCTCGCGCTGGTGAACGCCTCGCCCGAGGCCTCGGTCACGTCTTCGAAAGAACCGTCCCCGCGATTGCGCAGCAGCTGCTTGCGCTGTTTCAAGGGATAGCGGTCGCCGAGCCGGACCTGCTCTTCGAGCTGCCTGACCGCACCGTTCACGGTCAGCAGATCGGGCCAGCCATCGGCGTCGTAGTCGAGCCAGGCGACCCCGAAGCCGGTGGCCGCCAGCGTCGCGGCGGTCACGCCGGTCGCCCTCGAGACGTCCGTGAAGCGACTGCCAGCCTCCGCCCGATAGAGCGTCGCCGCCTCGCCGGTCAGGTGCGTGAGCAGGAGATCCTCGTCGCCATCGCGATCGAAGTCCGCCGCGTCGACGCCCATGCTCGCCTGCGGCCGCCCTTCGAGATCGAGCGCCGCTCCGGCGACCAGGGCGGTCTCTTCGAAGCGACGGTCGCGATAGACCCAGAGGAAGTTCGGCTCGCCGTCGTTGGCGACATACAGACCCGGGCGGCCGTCGAGGTCGATGTCGATCGCGCCGAGAGCCCGGCCGCGTCGATCGGCGCCCAACGCGTTCGTCACGTCCTCGAAGCGGGCGTCGCCCCGATTGCGGAAGATCCGGTCGAGGCCGCCCGGGTAGGCGGTCGGTCCGCAGTAGTCGCGTGCACCGGTAGTGCCAAAACAGGCCCGATCGGCGGCCACCGAGTACTCGAGGTAGTTGCCGACGTACAGATCCTGGTGGCGATCGCCGTCGAAGTCCACGAACAGCGCCGGAACGCTCCACCCCGGATCGTCGGTGCCGCTCCACTCGGTCCGATCCTCGAAGCTGCCATCGCGCCGGTTCAGAAGCAGGACGTTCGACCCGAAGTTGGTCACGTAGAGATCCGGCCAGCCGTCGCCGTCGGCGTCGCCGACCGCGACTCCCATGCCGTAGCCGCTCGGCAGGGCGCCGGCCCGGTCGGTCACATCGACGAAGCGCCAGCCGCCGTCGGGCGAGAGATCGTTGCGGTAGAGGCGATCGGTGAGCGGTTCGGGGTGCCGCGCTGGTACGAGCGGCGTGCCCGCGCCGAGCCGAGCGCCCTGGACCAGATAGAGATCGAGGTCGCCGTCGCCGTCGTAGTCGAGGAGCGCGGCGCCCGAGCCCATCATCTCCGGATAGAGCAGCGCTCCGGTCATGCCGTTGAAATGGACGAAGTCGAGACCGAGCTCGGTCGCACGGTCCAAGAAGGCGGGCGTACCCGGAGCCGCCGTCGCGTCGGGACCGGCGGGCTCGTCGCCACCGCAGCCGCCGATCGTCAGGAGGCTCAGGAGCGCGAGCCGTGGAGCGGTACCTGGCTTCGCCAAGGCTCGCTACCCTATCAACGGCGGCTGCTCGGCGAGCCCCGGGCAAAGAAAAAGGCGCCGCCCGAAGGCGGCGCCCGTAGTACGCATTGTTTGAGAGAGCGCTAGTTGAGCAGGCGCACTCCGACCTGAATCGTTCGCGGGGTACCGCCGCCGGAGCGCACGGTACCGTCGAAGTTGAAGATCAGGCTGGTCACCTCGGGACGCTGGAAGTTCTCTTCGTCGGTGATGTTGAACAGGTCGATGATCGGCTGGATCGTCCAGCCGCCGAGGTTGAAGTCCTTCGTCGCCCGGAAGTCGATGGTCATGAACTCGTTGTTCTTCTCACCCTGATTGCGCTGGAACACCTGCGCGTTGATGTCGCAGGGAGGCGCGCCCGCGCCCGGAGACGGGATGCAGCGCTCGGTCTGCGGAAACGCGGTGACCGGCGAACCGTTGGGGGCGATGTCCTGCGGCTGCGCACTCAGGAACGTGAGTCGCGTGTTGAGGTTGAACCCTTTCGGCGCGGTCCACAGAACCCAAGCGTTGAGCCGGTGATCCTGGTTGCGGTCGGAAAGACCGAACTCGGCGTCCAGGTTGGCGAGGCTCGCGTACCGGAACGTGAACGGATCACGCTCGTTGTCGTCGTCCGACTCGTCCTCGGAGTACGTGTAGTACGCCTGCATCGCGAAGTTCTTCGAGTAGCGCTTGTTTACTCCGACCGTGTAGCCGAGATAGCGGCTTTTGGCGGTCGATTCGGTCGAGGTGATGTTGCCGACGCCGTTCAACCCGTCGGCGCCGAGACCGGTGCTCCACGGACGGCCCAACTGCGGATCGTTGCGGTTGATGAAGCGCGTCAGATGATCGGTCTTGGCGTAGTTGACCTTGAACAGGAACGAATAGTCCGGAATCAACTCCTGCTCCCAGGAGATCGCCGTCGACCAGGTGCGCGGCGTCTGGAAGTCACGATCGAACACCGTGATGTCGGGGCCCGACGGAGCGCCGGCACCGGAAACGTCGAGAATGTTCGGCCACTCAGGCAGCAGGAAGCCGATCCCGAGATCGTGGAAGAAGCTGGCGCGGAACAGGTTCTGGTTGACGCTGCCGTTGGTCGTCCGCGCGCCCGCCAGAGTGAGCGCCGGGACGCGCGCGTTGAAGATGCCCGAGTTGAATCTCAGGACGCCGGTGTTAGTGCCCTTTGGCGTCCACGACAGGGCAAAGCGCGGCTGGTACTGCTCGTCATCGTCCGGGATCGTACCGTCGGATGGGAAGGTCTGCGGGCCGAGCGGCGTGTCACGAGTCTGGCCGATGAACGGCCCGTAGAAGACCTCACTCGGCGGCGTGATCGGATCCGGATTGTCGAGCGACTCCCAACGGAAACCGAAGTCGAGCGTCAGGTTCGAGGTCGGCTGCCAGCTGTCCTGAATGAAAATCGCGGTCTCGTCCTGCTCGATCGACTGGGTGCCGCCCTGCTCGACCGTGGTGTCGCCGACTCCGGCAAGCTGCAGGTAGAGCAGCAGCGGCCCTGCCGTCCCGCCGTTGCCGGAACAGTCGCCATTGGTGTTCGACGAGCCGTCGACACATTCGACATAGTTGGGACCCAGGTTCACGTAGTTCTGGAAGCCCTGGAACGAGCTGAAGATGTAGCGCCCGTTGCCGAAGCCGATGAACGTCTGCGACGACGTGACTTTGTTGATCTCGACTCCGGCCTTGATGGAGTGATTGCCCTTGAGCCACGAGATGTTGTTGTTGAGTTGAAGCCGATCGTCGTCGTAAGCGACCGGCAGGAAAAACGGCATGCCGATTCGGTAGCCGCCGCCAAAGTCGAAGGCGGTGTCGGGGAACGGACGGCTCTGTCCGGGGACGTTCGGTCCGTTGTAGGGTCGCGGCCGCTCCTCCTTGGCGTACTGTCCACGGAACTCGTTCAGAACCGTCGGCGAGATCGTGCTCAGCAGGGTCGTCGTCCAGCCGTTCGAGAAGTCGGTTTCGACGCCGTTGGCGCTCGCGCCCCACGAATCGACGTCGAAGGTACCGTTCTCCTGCTGCGAGTAGTGATAGGCCCAACGACCGGTGAGCAGATGGTTGTCGCTGAGCAGGAGATCGACCTTGCCGAGATAGGCCTCGGCGTCATCCGTCCTGGTGATCGGCGCGTTCTCGTTGGGCAGCCCGACGCTGGAGAGGAAGCTCACCACTTCGGGTGCGATGCGGGCCGGGTTGGTCTGCTTGGTCTCGTCCTTGACCTGGGTGTCGGCGGCCACAAAGTAGAACGCCTTGTCCTGCTTGAGCGGTCCGCCGATGGTGAAGCCGAGCTGGGTGCGATCGAACGTGAAGTCCGCCTCGCGGCCGCCGCTGGGCAGCTTCGGGCTCTCGGACAGGGAGTCGTCCTGATAGAAGAGATGGCCGGTCCACTTCAGCGCGTTGGTTCCCGACTTGGTGACCACGCTGACGAAACCGCCCGATGACCTGCCGAACTCGGCGGGGGCGCCGTCGGTGATGACCAGAATCTCCTTGACCGCGTCCTGGTTGAAGGTGAATGCCGGCCGCTGGCCGCCGCGCTGCTCACCGAAGAACGGGTTGTTGAAGTCGGCACCGTCGATCATGACGTTGTTGTTGATGCCCTTCTGGCCGGTGATCGAGAGCTCGTCGCCGTCCGGTCCCTGGACGATCGTCGCGCCAGGCGTCAGCTTGACGAACTCGAGGAAGTTGCGGCCGTCGTTGGGAAGGCCTTCGACCGCGGCATCGTCGATCCGAACCTGTCCCTCGGAACGGGTGGTCTCGATCAGCGGCGCCGCGCCGGTGACCAGAATCTCCTGCTCCACCTGCGCGATCTGCATCTGCAACTCGAGGTTGATCTGACCACCCAGACGAAGCTCGAGACCCTCGCGCACCAGAGTGGCGAAGCCTTCGAGGCCGGCGGTGATCCGGTAGGGGCCCAGGGGCATGAGTGGCGCCCTGAAGCGACCGTTGGCGTCCGTGACCACGACCTTCTCAAAGTTGGTCGCCGTGTTGGTCATCGTGATCGTCACGCCCGGCAGCACTGAGCCGGACTCGTCGTCCGTGGTGCCCTGAATCAGACCGGTAGTGGCCTGAGACTGCGAATGGACGGCCGGCGTCAACACCAATAGACAGGCCGCCGTAATCCAAAGGGCACGGGTGAGTCGAAACATACGCTCTCTCCTGTTGGAAACCACGTTGCTCGTGACCCGGTTCGCCGACTTCCGCACCAGGAACTGAGTCTCTTTCCGGAACTAGGCGATCTTACTGTCTCACAGCCCTCGTATTCAACCGTAAGTCACGGCGCAATGTTGCGAGCCGCCGCCAGGGGTCACGGCACGGTGCGCTATTCTTCACCGAGCCCGCGCGCGCGCTCCAGACGCCGCCGGAAGTCCCCATGCCGAGCTCCAAGATCGCAGTCCTGGCCGATATCCACGGCAACATGCCGGCGCTGCGCGCGGTGATCGCCGATCTCGAGCGGCAGGCGCCGGACGAAGTGCTGGTGGCCGGCGATCTGGTCGGCCGCGGACCCGAAGGGAGCCTGGTGGTCGAGACGATCCGAGCGCTCGGCTGGCCCTGCGTGCGGGGCAATCACGAGGACTATCTACTCGGATTCGTGCGTCGCGAGGTTCCGGACTCCTGGTGGCGGGAAGACGAGTGGGCGGCCTCGCGCTGGATGGCTGCCGAGCTGACGCCGACCGCGGTCGAGTACATCAGCGCGCTGCCGGACGAGTTGCGACCGACAACCGCACCCGGGCTCCTGCTGGTGCACGGCAGTCCGTGCTCGAACCAGGACGGTCTGGGCCCGTGGACCTCGGACCAGCAGCTCTCGAGGCACCTCGATTCGATCGACGAAAATGTTCTGGTCTGCGGCCACACTCACCGGCCGATGATTCGAGAGCTGCGCAACGGCCGGGTCGTCAACGTCGGCGCGGTCGGGCTGCCCTTCAATCGCGACCGGCGCGCGCAGTACGGGCTCTTCCACACCGACGGCGAGAGCTGGCGGACGGAGCTGCGCGCAGTCGAGTACGACACCGGGGAGCTGCTCCAGGTTTACGAGGCGACCGGTTTCCGGGCGCAGGGCGGTGTCACCGCCGAGCTCATCCGCCTCGAAGTGGAGCAAGCGGTTCCCTACCTGGTGCCGTTCCTGAAGTGGTCTCGCCTGGTCGGCGCCGCTCCCGACCTGTCTCGGGTGCCGGAGTTTCTCGAGTTCTACGACCCCGGCGAGCCGCTCAACGACTTCTTCCAGCGGCTCTCGGCGCTGCGCGCCTGACCTTGCTAGACTCCCGCTTCGCTCCAACCGCGCAATGTACGAACAGTATTACGGCTTTCACGAATCGCCGTTCAACATCACACCCGACCCTCGGTTTCTCTTCCTGAGCCGCCGCCATCGCGAGGCGTACGACCACCTGCTCTACGGCCTGCAGCAGCGGAAGGGGTTCATCCAGATCACCGGCGAAGTGGGCGCCGGCAAGACGACGCTCTGCCGGGCGCTGCTCGAAGAGCTCGGCCCCACCTATAAGACAGCGCTGATCCTCAACCCGTTCCTGAGCTGCGAGCAGCTGCTCTGGTTGATCCTGGTGGAGCTCGGACTGTCGCCCGAGAGCCAGGACCGCATGAGCAACCTGCAGCTGCTGAACACCTTTCTCCTCGAGCAGCTCACCGAGGGCAACGACGTCGTCCTGCTGATCGACGAAGCGCAGGACCTCGACACCGAACTGCTCGAGCAGGTCCGCCTGCTCTCGAATCTCGAGACCGACCAGCGCAAGTTGCTGCAGATCGTGCTGATCGGTCAGCCCGAGCTTCGCACCCTGCTCGATCGCACCGACCTCCGGCAGCTAAGGCAGCGGATCACTGTCAGGTATCACCTGAGATCGCTGTCGCGGAGCGAGACAAGCTCCTACATCCAACACCGGCTGCACGTCGCCGGCGGTAACTCGCGGCCGACGTTCGCCGCTGGCGCGATCCGCAAGGTGCATCGCTACTCCGGCGGCGTGCCCCGACTGATCAACGCCGTCTGCGACAAGGCGCTGCTGTGCGGGTACGTCGTGGGCTCGGATCACCTGACCTCACGGCATGTGCGCCGCGCCATACACGAGCTCGAGGGACGCACCCGATGAGCCTGGTCAACGAGGCGCTCAAGAAGGCGCGACTCGAAGCCGCTCGGCAGGATGCGGCCCGGCACGGCCTGCCTCTGCCGGGCGCACACCCGCCGGCCAGACGACGGATCGCCGGCCCCAGCCTGCTCCAGGGCGGCGTCGTGCTGCTCCTGGTAGCCGCGGCAGCGGTCCTGTTCTTCGCTGGACGGTACACGTCGTCCGACCCGAGCGCGGTGAGCGCGGTGACGACAACCGCCGCGACGACGACCGCGCAGGCCGCGGCGACGCCACCGGAGATCGCCACGGACCCGAAGCTCGCGCCGCCAGCGCAGTCACCGGCAGACCTGTCGGACGCGCCCGAGGGAGCTCGGGAGCTGGGAGCACCGGACCGGGCGGCCGCGGAACTTCCGGTGGTGCCGTCGATCGCACAGGCTGTGCCGCGAGACATCCCGGCCGAGCCGCCCGCTCCGCGCCCGCTCGACCGGGCGTCTCGGGTCAGAGTGCGCACGCCACTGTCATCGCCGCCCGGAGCCGCCGGCCAGACAGGCGTGCAGGCCGACACTCCACCGCCCGCGTCGCCACCGGCAGCGGTACCTGAACGCAAGGCGCAGACCCCGATTCGGACCGAGATCCGGACCCTCGACCTGCCGGGATCGCGGCGAATCGAGCTGGGTGGCATCGCCTGGTCGGAAGACCGCCCGTTCGCCCTGATCAACGGCCGGGTCGTCGGACCCGGGGACACGATCGAATCACTGACCGTGGTCAGCATCGAGCAGCGCGCGGTCGAGCTCGAGGGCGAGGCCGGGCGCTTCCTGCTGCGGCTCAAGTAGCGAGCCGCCTTCGGAGGAGCGATGAGCCAGCGCAAACGCCGCAAGGCACGGCAGGTCGAGGTCGACCGCCATCTGCTCTACCAAGCCGCGGTCCAGGCACCAACGGCCGACATCGAGCTGTTCGAAGAGATCTACCGTGAGCATCGCGGCGCCACGCCGATGGCTCTGCGCGAGGACTTCTGCGGCACAGCCCTGATCAGCAGTCACTGGGTCTCGAGTCTGAAGGGGCGAACAGCGCTGGCGGTCGACCTCGATCAGCAGACGCTCGAGTGGGGCCGGAAGCAAAACCTCGAGCCGCTGGGACGGCGCGCCCGGCACGTCGAGCTGGTGCACGCCGACGTCTGCTCCGTCCGCGGGCCGCGCGTCGACCTGGCGTGCGCAATGAACTTCAGCTTCTGCGTCCTCAAGGAGCGACCGCTGCTGCTCGCCTACCTGGCCGCCGTGTTCGACGGCCTGCGCGAGGACGGCGTCCTGATCCTGGAGCTCTACGGCGGCACCGAAGCGATCGTTGCCATCGAAGAACGTCGCGAGGTCGATGACTTCGTCTACGTGTGGGAGCAGGAGAGTTTCGATCCGATCACCCACGAGACGATCTGCCATATTCACTTCGAGCTCCCCGACGGGCGCCGCATCCGCCGGGCCTTCACCTACGACTGGCGTCTCTGGAGCATTCCGGAGCTGCGCGACGCGCTGACCGAAGTCGGATTCTCCGACGTCGCGGTCTACTGGGAGCAGGTGGACGAAGACGGAGACGGCACCGGCGAGTACCGGCGCACCGACCGCGAGGAGAACCAGGAAGGCTGGCTGGTTTACGTGGTCGGGCTGAAGTAGCGAGCCGGCCGTAGACCGCTGGTATCCTGCCGCGCTGGAGGAGGCAGCGATGAACGAGAGCTTGAGGACATCGATGGAGCAGGCGCTGACGCTGTTCCATGGCAACCGGTACCTGGAGGCCCTGGCGATCGCGGTGGCGTTCGTGCTCATCGCCAAGCTCGCGGATTTGACTATCACGCAGGTGCTGATGCGGCTCACCCGCCGGAGTCAGAACGACTTCGACGACCGGATGGTCGCCCTGCTGCACAAGCCGGTGTTCCTCTCGGTCATGCTCATCGGGTTCGGACTGGCGATCTCGCGCCTCGAACTGGGCGACTCGGCCCAGCTGCTCCTGTACCGGATCCTGAAGACCGTAGCGATTCTGATCTGGTGGGGATTCCTCGCCAAGGCGGCCCGCCTGGTCCTCGAGGTCATGGGCAGCCTCGAGTCGCGCTTCGCGTTCATCGAGTCACGCACCGTGGCGCTGCTCGACAACACCGCCAAGATCGTGATCGGCACCGGCTCGATCTACGCCATCCTGGTCACCTGGTCGATCGACGTCGGCGGCTTCCTGCTGTCGGCCGGTGTGCTCGGCCTGG
>JAJCXP010000420.1 GCA_029263375.1 Acidobacteriota bacterium
ACGCCGGCACCTCGAGATCGGTCACGATGACGTTCGACAGATCCTCCGGACCGGTGTTCGTCACCACGATCTCGAACGGTACGTCCGAGCCCGACGGGAAGTTCCGCGAATCGAAGCCTTCAGCCTCTTTGCGGATGTCGATGTCGATGATCTCGACCGTCGACGGATCGCAGTCCTCGACCATCACGCCGCCACGATCGCCCGCGACGCACGCGAGGTTCTCGAAGCTCTGCATGACGCCGTCCACCGTGCAGCTGTAGGTGAACATACCGCCGGCGGCGAGCGTGCCGATCACGCGATCGCACTGGGGAGCCAGCACGTCCGAGACCACCACGTTCTCCAGATCCTCCTCGCCGAGGTTGCTGACCTCGATCTCGAAGGTGACACTGGAGCCGCTCGGGAAGGTGCGCACGTCCGCGCCTTCGGCCTGCTTGCGAATGTCGACGTCGATGATCTCGACCGTCGACGGATCGCAGTCTTCGACCTCGACCCCGTCGCGCATGCCAACCACGCAGACTTCGTTCACGAAGCTCTGCATGACGTTCGGAACCGTGCAGGTGTAGCTGAAGCTCGCACCCGGCTCCAGACTGGCGATGACGTTGTCGCACTGAGGCGCCAGGACATCGGTGATCTCGATGTCGGTCAGCGTAACGCCGCCCGTGTTCCTGACGAATATGTCGAAAGTGACGTCCGAGCCGGCGGGGAACGTCCGCGTATCCGGCCCCTCGGCCTGCTTGCGAATGTTGATGCCGATGATGTCGACGGTCGACTTGTCGCAGTCGTCGACGGTCTCGCCGTTGCGCTCGCCGCTGACGCACGCCTGATTGACGAACTTGCGCGTGACGTCGGGAACCGTGCACTCGTAGGTGACGCTGTCGCCGGCCGCCAGGAAGCCGATCGTGTTGTCGCACTGGGGCGCCTTCGCATCGGTGACCACGACGTTCTCGAGGTCCGTCTCACCGGTGTTGGTGACCTGGATCTCGAACGTGACGTCGGCGCCGGAGGGGAAGGTACGGGTGTCGGGGCCCTCCTCCTGCTTGCGAATGTCGATGTCGATAATCTCGACCTCAGAGGGATCGCAGTCGTCGACCATCGCGCCGCCCGCGGAGCCCTCGACGCAAGCCTCGTTGATGAAGCCGGTGGTCACGTTCTCGACCGTGCAGCTGTAGGTCACGCTGTCGCCGACCGGCAGCGAGGCGATCGTGTTGTCGCACTGGGGGGCCAGCAGATCGGTGACCTCGACGTCGACCAGGTCGACGGCGCCGTCGTTCGACACTTCGATCTCGAAGGTCACGTCTGAGCCGCTCGCGAAGGTGCGCAGATCCGCGCCCTCCTGCTGCTTGCGGATGTCAATCGAGGGTTGACCCTCGAGAAAGATGATGTTGTCGATGGCGCCGGAGCCCTGCATCGCGACGACCATGCGCGCGACCCCCGGAGTTCCGCCGAGGTCGAGATCGATCGCCAGACCGTTGTTGCCGGTCATCGGCAGTTGAAAGACTCCCAGGAGAACGTCGTCGGCGCCGAACAGCTGTACGATCGGGCCCGGCTCCTCGGTGTCGAGGATGGTGATGCTGGCGATGGTCACCGCACCGACGGCCGAGAAGTCGACCTCCAGGTGGACCGACTCCTTGATGCCGCTCAGTCCTTCATCGTCGGGGTCGTCGATCAGGCCGTCGTTGTCGGCGTCGACCAGGTTCTCACCGACGATCAGCATCTTGGAGATCGGCGTCTCCGGACAGTTCTCGAACGGCGAGCCGACCTGGCCCGACAGACCTTTGCCGGGTCCCGGCGGATCGCAGGTCTCGTTGGGCGAGCCCAGATCCAGGTCGTTGCCGGTGGGAACCGCGGAGTCGAAGATGACCGCCGCGTTGGTCTCCAGACCGAAACGCGGGTTGAAGCCGGTCAGCAGGATGGGCCCGCTGCCGCTGCTACCGAAAATTTCGAATGTGCTGGGATCGCCCTCAGTGCCCGCGTGATGACCAGCCGGCAGGCCATCGAAGTCGATGACCTCCTGTGCTCTCGCCACCCCGGCGAGACTCGAACACAGGATCAACGCGAACACGCCCCAGAAGAGTTTCCTCGACATACGTCCTCCTCTGGCCCGACCGGATACGTTGTAGGCAGGAATTGCCGAACGGCCGGGCAGGACCGTTCGGCAGCTGGTCTGACCCCATTGCGGGATCCCTGGCTTTGCGCCTCCGGCATATGTCGGAGTCGCCTTTTCGCGGTCGGACTGCGGATACTAGGGGTCGAGAATTAGATGGTCAAATAGGCACGGTTAAATGAGTTTACGAATCTCGGCCGGGCACGCTCGGAAACAAAAAAAGGGCGGCTCCGAGAGCCGCCCTCTGGGTTGTTCCGCGACCGAGCGAATCGGCGTCGCGCCGCGCTACTCGGGAACGAAGTTCCGCAGAATCACGCCACCGAACTGGTCGCCGACGTTCAGATCCTTCGAGCAAGAGGTGTGGATGGTCAGCTCCTGCAGCATCGAGCCGCCCTGCCGGATCTCGAACTTGGTCTCCGACTTGAGCTTGTCGCCGTTCTCACGGGAGATCGAGAACATGCCGCCCAGCCCGACGGTTTCATCGGTCGGGTCGACCTCGATCTCGTCGGCGTCCTTGGTGATGACGATCTGAATCGGCTCCGCGAACGCGGGATCACCCTCGCAGTCGAAGGAACCATCCTGCTCGTTGGTCGTCGCGCTGCAGTCCTCGCCCGTGTACTCGAACGTCAGCAGCACCGGCTTACCGTCGCTGCAATCACCCGGCGGGGGCGGCGGCGGCGGCAAGAGCTCGACCGTCGCCGTGTCGGTGGCGCTGCACTGACCGCCACCCGCGTCCTCGCCGACGACCACGCCGATATTGGTGATCGTCTCGCTGATGAACGCGGTGGTCGTCAGGGTGACCGAGTCGCCCGGCGCCAGTGACGCGATGCCACCGATGTCACCCAGCGGATCGTCGCTGACGAACAGGTTGAGGACGTCGATCGTGCCGGTGTTGGTCACCGTATAGAGGTACTCGACCTCGCCGCCGTTCTGTACGACTCCCTGATCGTTGTTGACGAACCTGACCACCTCGAGGCCGCCGAACTTGTCGCCGATCCGCAGATCCTGAGAGCAGGACGTATGGAACGTGACCTCCTGAACCAGGTTGCCCGAGGCGTCGTAGATCTCGAAGTCCATCTCGCTGTCGAGGTCGCTCCGGCCAACCGCTGAGGCCAGCAGGTCGATCACGCCACCGACGGCAACGCTCATCTCGTCGACGTAGACGTCACCGCCGCTCGAGGCGACGATGCGCACCGAACCCGCACCGGCGTCACCGTCACAGCTCCACTTGCCGGAGTCCTGTGTGGTGTCCGACTGGCTGCAGTCGCCGCCGTTGAAGCGCACCGACAGCTCGGTGGGTCGCTTCTCGCACAGCACACCGTCCGAGCCGAAGATCTGGCAGAGATCGGCCGGTGCCGGCGGCACCGGCTGTTCTACGAAGTTGCCGTTCTTATCGGTGAAGTTCACCACCGACCAGGTGGGCGACGGAGCGCCCTTGGGCTGGTTGAGCGGCGCCGGCAAACCGGCGACATACGGGGTCGAGCAGCTGGTGTGATGCTCCTCCTCCACGCCGTCGATGGTGATGGTCATCTTCGAGCCCAGGTCGCCGGGTTGACCGTCGACCGAGAAGCCGTTCTGGCTCGGGTCGGTCAGCACGGTCTGGCCGGACACCAGGTCGACGTCGGTGTAGATCGCCAGACCATCCGAGTCGCCCTCGAAAATCACAGTCACGTCGTTGACCGACGGACCGGTGTAGAGCACCGTGGTGGCCGCGATCTTCGCGTCGCAGGCGAGATCACCACTGGGCGGAGGCGTCGCGACGCACTGCTTGTCGAGGCTCAACATGCACTCGTCGAGCAGGTTGACCTCGGACGGGTCGCAATCGGACGCGTACTGACCGTAGCGGCCGCCCATCACGCAGGCTTCGTTGATGAAGGCCTGGGTGACGTTCTGGGCCACGCAGGTGTAGCTGAAGCTCTGACCGCGAGCGAGGTCGCCGATGAACATGCCGCAACCCGGCACCTGAGCATCGGTGACTTCGACATCGCGCAGCGGCACCTGGCCGGTGTTGGTGACTACGATCTCGAACGGCACGTCCGAGCCGGTCGGGAAGATCCGCTTGTCGAGACCTTCCTCCTGCTTGCGGATGTCGATGTCGATCAGCAGCACGCGCGAGGGATCACAGTCGTCGACCCGGACGCCGTTGCGCTGGCCGCCGACGCACGCTTCGTTGACGAAGCCCTTGGTGACGTTGTCGACCGTGCAGGTGTACGCGAACGACTCGCCAGGAGCGAGCTCGCCGATGAACTTGGCGCAGCCCGGAGCCTGCAGATCGGTCACTTCGACATTACTGAGAGCGGTCGGTCCGATGTTGCGGACCTCGATCTCAAAGGTCGCGGTATTGCCCGCCACCACGGCGAAGGCATCGCTGCCTTCTCTGTTCTTTCGGATGTCGATAGCGACCACCTCTACGTCCGACGGATCGCAGTCGCTGACCGTCATTCCGTTCGAGTCGCCCTCGACGCACGCTTCGTTGTTCAGGTTGTCGGTCAGATTCTCGACCGTGCAGCTGTAGGTGAAGCTCTCACCGGCCGCCAGCGTGCCGATGTTCCGGTCGCACTGCGGAGCCAGAACGTCGGTGACAATGACGTTCTCGAGATCCACGTCGCCGCGATTGCGAACTTCGATCTCGAACGTGACGTCGGAGCCACTCGGAAAGGTCCGCAGATCCGGACCCTCGGCCTGCTTGCGAATGTCGATCTCCGGCTGGCCCTCGCCGAAGGCGATGTTGTCGACCGCGCCCGAGCCCTGCAGCGCAACGTTCATGCGCTCGACTCCCGAGGTGGGACCGAGGCTCAACGTCTGGCCGAGGCCGTTGTTGCCGGTCATCGGCAGTTGGAACGACGAGATCAACACGTCATCCGCTCCAAACAGCTGAACGATCGGACCGGGCTCCTCGGTGTCGAGGATGGTGATGCTGGAGACCGTGACCGAGCCCAGCGCCGAGAAGTCGAACTCGAGATGAACCGAGTCTTTGAAGCCGCTCAGCCCTTCATCGTCGGGATCGTCGATCAAGCCGTCGTTGTCGCCGTCGGCAAGGTTCTCGCCGACGATCAGCGCCAGATTGAGAGCCTCGGCGGGACAGTTCTCGAACTGCATGCCCACCTGGCCGGCGACTCCTACTCCGGGGCCTGGAGGCTCACACGTTTCGTTCGGCGACCCGAGGTCGAGGTCCTGCCCCGTGGGTACCGCGGTGTCGAAGATCACCGCCGCGTTGACGCCGACTCCGAATCGCGGGTTGAATCCATTGATCGCGATCGGCCCGCTGCCGCCGCTGCCGAAGACTTCGAAGGTGGTGGGATCACCCTCCGTTCCGGCGTGGTACCCGGCCGGCAGACCGGAAAAGTTGATGACCTCCTGGGCGCTCACGAGGCCAGAAGATGCGACGATGACAAAAGAGACCATCCAAAACAGACGATGTCGGCTCACGCGACCCTCCTTCGGTAAGTCGGCCTTCGACGGCCGGGAGGAGGGGAAACCGACCACTCTCCCCGAGGTGGTCGGACGCCACTCGTACCCTGAGGCGCTCCCCTCTATGACGATGAAGGCCGAAGTCTAGGGCGCAAGTCCCGCATCGTCAAACAAATAGCCATGTCCGAATACGCCGAGGCTGCCCAGCTCGCGGCGGCGCAAGACGCTCACTCTCGGCTCGCCGGCTACCGACCCACGACCACGATCGAGGTCAGTTGGCCTTGAGCACCAGAACCGTACGATCGTCGTAGGTCTCGGCGTCGCCGGCGTGGATCTGTGTCGCCTGCAGGAGACCCTCGGCGATCGCCCGCGCCGAGCCGGAGGCGAGGCGCTGGAGCGTCCCCTCCACGCGTTCGGGGCCGAACTCCTCCTCGGCGGCGTTCAGGCTGTCCTCTACGCCGTCGGACATCAGCACCACCGAGTCGCCCTCGCGCAGCTCGACCGTCTGCTCTTCGTACCTGCGACCCGCGAACAGACCGAGAGGAACCCCTTCCACCGGGATTCGGGTGATCGATCGTCCCCGCAACAGGTAAGGGTGCGGCAGGCCGGAGTTCGCGAGGGTCAGCGTGCGCTCGCGACTGTCGTAGACGCCGAAGCCCAGGGCCAGGAACCGGTTATCGAAGCCGAGCTGACCGAGCTTCTGATTCAGATCGGAGAGAATGCGCCCCGGGCCGTAGCCGGCGTGCTCGGCCGCGTACTCGCGCAGCGTGCCCACGGCCAGCGATCCGTAGAGCGCCGCCGAGGTCGACTTGCCGGCGACATCGCCTACAGCGATTGCCATCCGCCCTTCGCCGAACGGCAGGAAGTCGTAGAAGTCGCCACCCAGGTGGCGCGCCGGGTCGTAGGCGAAACCGAGCTCGACCCCTTTGAGCCACGGCGTCGAATTGGGCAGCAGCTGTTTCTGGACCTCGCGAGCGGTCAGGAGATCCTCCTGAAGACGGCCCTCGTCCTTGCGCAGCTGCTCGTAGAGCCGCGCGTTCTCGAGCGCGATCGCCATCGACGAGGCCAGGGTCGACATCAGCTGCTGATCCTGGGTGCTGAAAGCGTCGTAGCTGCCGCTCTCGAGATCCAGAACGCCGATCAGCTCACCCTTGAAGATCATCGGCACC
>JAJCXP010000421.1 GCA_029263375.1 Acidobacteriota bacterium
CTTGAGCTGCGGCGCGATGCCCTGCTCGATCGCCACCCCGAGGTTCTCGCCCTCGATCAGCTCGAGCACCAGGAACTCGCCGGCGTCCGCCTCGAGATAGTCGTAGATCTTGCAGATGCTCGGGTGCTCGAGCTGCGAGAGAATGCGCGCCTCACGCAGGAATCGGGCGCGAGCGCGTGGGCTCAGCCGATGATCGCCGGAGATCGCCTTGAGCGCGACCTTGCGCCTGAGGTTCTCATCGAGCCCGACGTACACCTCACCCATGCCCCCCGCGCCCAGGGGCTCGAGGATGCGGATGCTGCCGACCCGGCCTCCGATCCGTACCATCTCATTCGGTCCCGGCTCACTGTACCAACACCCGACCTCGATCGAGGCCCGCCAGTCGATCAGACCGATCTGCCACTTCGAGGTCACACATCCCGGCGCGCTCCTGTCAAACGTAGATGAGGGCCGATGGACGGCTCGCTACGTAAGAAAAAGGAGAGACGAGATGAAGCGCTACGATGTCCAGGAGATCTTGATCGACGCCCCGGCAGACCGCGTATTCGGCTATCTGGCCGACGCCTCGAACAGCCCCGAGTGGACCGAGGCCTTCGATTCGGTCGACGGTGACCGCGCCGTACTGCGTACTCCGGCCGGCGCGATCGAGATCGGTCTCGACATCCTCGCCAGTTCGGAGCAGGGAACGGTTGATTGGCGGATGCGATTCCCCGACGGCACAGTCGAGACCGCCTGGGCGCGGGTCGTCCCGACCCCGGACGAGCGGACAGTGTTCACCTTCGTCCTGATGCCCTCCGCGCCGATGCTCGAGCAGCTCGAGGGCGACCTGTCGCAACTGTCCGAGACCCTCGCCGGCGTGCTGGTCCGGCTCACGGGACTGCTGGAGATTGGCGTCGACGCCTGAGCAAGAGCGGCCGTCCTCTCTGGAGGATCTGGTCGAGCGGGCGCAGAGCGGGGACAGCGCTGCCCTGGAGCGGGTCGTGGCCTCGATCCA
This sequence comes from Acidobacteriota bacterium, assembly GCA_029263375.1. Taxonomy (GTDB): domain Bacteria; phylum Acidobacteriota; class Thermoanaerobaculia; order Multivoradales; family JAHEKO01; genus JAHEKO01. The sequence goes on from JAJCXP010000421.1 coordinate 995, forward strand.
GGGCCAGGTGCACTCCCTGGCTCTGCGCTTCCTCTGGAACCCGGCCGACGCCGAAGACGCGACCCAGGAGATTCTGGTTCGCGTCGTCACCCGGCTCAGCAGCTTCGAAGGGCGAAGCGCGTTCCGAACCTGGGTCTACCGGGTGGCGACCAACACGCTGCTGAATCTCAAGGCCACGCCGTTCGAGCGCAAGCGCGTCAACTTCGAGGAGTTTGGTGAGGATCTCGCTCGAGGGCTTTCGGAGACAACCCGGCCGGCGTCCGACGGCGAGACCGCCACCCTCGCCGAGGAGGTCAAGATCGGCTGCACGCTGGCGATGCTCCAGTGTCTGGAGCGACCTCAGCGGGCGGCCTTCATCGTCGGCGAGATCCTCGAGATGGATCAGCGCGAAGCTGCCGACGTGCTCGAGATCTCGCCGGCCGCCTACCGCAAGCGGTTGTCACGCGCCCGCGAGCGGATCACGACGTTCATGGCCGGCAACTGCGGCCTCTTCAATCCGGGCAACGCGTGCCGCTGCGGCAAGCGCATCGGCGCGGCGATCAACCTGGACAGAGTCGACCCGGGGCGACTCCTGTTCGCCACCAACGCCGCCCACGCCAAGCGCTTCCCGCGGGTTCTCGCCACGATCCGCGGTCTCGAGGTCACCCAGCGCGCAGCCGCGCTCTATCGCTCACATCCCGATCCCGAGGTGCGCGCCGAGCTCGCGCCCCGCCTGCGGCGGATGCTGGCCGTCCAGAGCGAATCACCGCCTCAGCCCAGCGACTAGAATAGTCGCAACGTAGACTCCCATAGCGGCTCGGCAGCGACCCCGGGCTCGTCGAGAGGTGGTTCTTATGCGACGTGTCTTGCTACTGCTGGCTCTCGTGGTTCTTGGCGCTGTCGCGGCCGCGCCGTCCGCGGCTCAGGTCAGGGTCCGCGGCCAGGTGTCTCTCCCGGACGGCTCTCCTGCGGTCGGCGTGGACGTACGCCTGCTGCGCCAGACCGGCTCTTACGAGTTCTACCAACTGCTCGCTGAGGGCAAGCACTATCCCGAGCCGGTCGACGAGGCCTCGACGCGAGAGGACGGAAGCTTCGAGCTGCGTGCTCCCGAGCCCGGCATGTGGCAGCTCCACGTCGCGCCGCGAGGCTTCCGGCCGATGGAGTTCAACTTCTGGCCGCTGCTCGCCGATCGCCAGGTGCCGGAGCTCGCCCTGATTGCGGAGACGGCGGTCAAGGTCCGGGTCACCGATGTCGACGGCGAACCGATTCCCGGGGCGCACGTCCGCGCCAAGGCGCCGGAGAGCGGGAATCGCCGCAGCTTCGCGCGAGAGTTCTGGCGGCCCGCCTACCGTCAGGCGATCACCGACGAGAAGGGTCATGCTCGCATCGGACGCGCGAGCAACGAGGCGCTGGACGTCTACGCCTACGCGCTCGGGCTCAGGGCAGCGGAGGTCACGAGCGTACAGACGAGCTCGATCCAGCTACAGCTCACGGCAGCCGCGTCCAGCACGCTGCGCATAGAGACGGCCCGCGGCGAGCCGATCGGCGGCGCCCTGGTGCGCCTCGGTGAGCGACGTTGGCCAGCCGGGATGACCGGCGACGACGGCCAGGTGCAGCTGTTCCTGACCGAGCAGGACGAGCCGGAGGTGCACGTCCTTGCCCCGGACGGCCGACGACTCTCCGAGCGGCTGAGCCTCGCCGCCTGGCCGGACGATGGTCCTCTGGCGCTGACGCTGGAACCGCGGCAGCTCTATGCGGGCAGGCTGATCGACGCCGAAAGCCAGAACGGCGTGGCCGGAGGCTTCGCCTGGATCTCCGGACGGCCGGTCGATTTCGTTCGCTCGGACTCGACTGGCGGCTTCGAGCTCGGCCTCGAGGCCGGCGCCAAGAAGTGGGTATGGGGCGCAGCCACCGGCTACCTGAACCAGGCCGCTCAAGTCGACCTGCGGGCCGATTCCGGACCGACTCTGCTGCTGCAGCCCGCAGTCGAAGCGCACGGTGTGGTCGTCGACTCGAGCGACCAGCCGGTCGGCGGGGCGAAGGTCGCCGCATCGGTCGACCTCGCCTCAGGCGGGCGTCAGCGTTCCTGGCAGGCCGGCGCCTGGTTGACGCCGGCTGTCACAGACGCTCGGGGCGGGTTCACGCTTTCGCGACTCGACCCCCGGGTCGGCTACACAATCAAGGCGGCCAAGCCGGGCTACGCCCCCACCGAGCTAGCGCTGCCCGACCCCCGCGCCGAGGCGCGCTCGGGAGTGCGCCTGGTGCTCGAGGCCGGTCGGATGGTCGTCGGCTCGGTCGTCGATCAAGGTGGCCTGCCCGTGGTCGGCGCTCAGGTCGATCTGACCGAGAGCCTCAGCTCCTCGAATCCGCGACGGTTCTTCATGCAGCGCGCGCTCGACAATCTCGAGCCCGAGGAGGCTTTCACGGACGAGGAGGGACGATTCGTGATCTGGGATCTGCCGGCCGGGCTGTTCGATCTGAAGGCGTCTGCCTCGGGCTACGCCCCGACCGAGCTGGCCACCATCGAGCTGGCGCGGAGCGCCACCGAGATCGACGTGGGAGAGATCGCCCTGGAGCCCGGCTTCGCGATCGAGGGCAGGGTGACGAGCGTGGACGGCGCGGCTCTCGAGGGAGCGCAGGTCTTCGCTTCGGCCCGCGCCGAGTTCAGCCGCGTCTACGTCAGCGGCTACGACGATGGCGAGGCGCCAGTGGCGATCACCGATGTCAACGGATTCTTCTCGGTGGTCGATCGCGCAGAGGGCGAGAAGGTGGACCTGGTGGCCAGGATGTCAGGCTACGCCGAGGGCAAGGTCGCGGCGGTGAGCGTTCCCACCTACCGACCGGTCTCGATTCAACTCGAGAAGGCATCCCGGGTACGCGGCGAGGTAGTCGATGAGAATGGTCGCGCGGTCGCCGAGGCCCAGGTGGCTTCACACGTGACGGTCGCGACGGCGATGTCCTCGAGCACTCGCTCCGGCAGCTCCGCGATCACCAACAGCGACGGCTCCTTCCTGCTCGAGAGCGTCGACCCCGGCGAGTTGGAGCTGTCGATTCGGGCCGAGGGCTTCGTCGCCGCCATGATCGGCAGTCTTCGGGTCGAACCTGGAGAAGACCTCGAGGGAGTGCGCGCGGTACTCAAGCGTGGCGCCACGATCTCCGGCCGTATCACCGGCCCTGGCGGTAGGCCGGTGCCCCACGCGCAGGTCCTATCGATGGAGCGTGGCCCTGGTTTCGGGCGCGCCTACCACGGCGGCGCCGCCGCCGACGGCGAAGGCCGATACCGGATCGAGGGCATCCCGCCGGGCACTCGATCGGTCATCGTGCAGCACGACGATTACAAGCAGGAGACGCGGACCTTGGAGGTCGAGGCCGGCGACAACG
>JAJCXP010000422.1 GCA_029263375.1 Acidobacteriota bacterium
GCGGTTCTGGCGGCGATGGACCCCGAGGAGGCGAAGCGCGCCAGGCTGCTGGGCCGGTACGACGCGGACGTCGCCGGTGGCATCATGGTCACCGAGTTCCTGAGCTTCCGCGAAGATCGCACGATCGGGCACGTCCTCGACGACCTGCGCCGCAACGCCGAGCGCTATTCGGACTACGACGTTCAATACGTCTACATCACCTCGGCCAGCGGGCGACTGGTCGGAGTGCTGCGCTTGCGCGACATCGTGCTTTCGGGCACCGACCGCAAGGTCACCGACATCATGCTTTCGAAGCCGCTGTCGGTGGGTGTCGACACCCCCCTCGAGAGTCTGAACGAGTTCTTTCGCGACCATGGTTTCTTCGGTGTTCCGGTCGTCGACGACGGGCGCCTCGTCGGGGTCGTAAAGCGGCGCGACACTCAGGAGGCGGTGGCCGACCGCGACGTCGAGGACCATCTCAAGACGGTTGGCATCGTCGGTGGCGAGGAGCTGCGCAGCATGTCGACGCTGGTACGCTCTCGACGCCGCCTGTCATGGCTGAGCGTCAACATCCTGCTCAACATCGCGGCGGCCAGCATCATCGCGCTCTACCAGGAGACACTCTCTCAGGTGATCGCGCTCGCGGTGTTTCTACCCATCATCTCGGACATGAGCGGTTGCTCCGGCAATCAAGCCGTGGCGGTCAGCCTGCGCGAGCTTTCTCTCGGCGTGGTCAAGCCGTTCGAGGTGCTGCACGTGGCCGCGAAGGAGGCGGTCGTGGGCGTCCTCAACGGTCTCGTTCTCGGACTGTTGATCTCGCTCGCGGGGCTGTTCTATACGGGCAACGTCTATCTGGGCCTCGTGGTCGGCGCGGCGCTGGCCATCAACACCGTCGTCGCGGTGCTCATCGGCGGCACCATACCCCTGCTGCTCCGTCGTCGCGGTCTCGACCCGGCACTCGCCTCGGGACCGATTCTCACGACCGTCACCGACATGTTCGGGTTCTTCCTGGCGCTCAGCTTCGCCACGGTGATGCTCGACCGGCTCACCGGTTGATGGGGCGCGCCTCTACGGCGACGAGCCGTTGACCACGATCCGGAGCCGGTCGCCCGGAGTGACGACCAGGCCCTCGTCTTCACAGTTCCACGCCGCGCTCGATTCAATCGAGAACGCCACCCGGTCGCCGGTCGTCAGGTTGCCGCACAGCGCGTTGCGGCCGGTGAGGCCGATGATCGAGCCGGCCGCGCCGTCCACCACCCGCGCGTTGATCGTCAGCTCGACCCGATCGCCCAGCGCGACGTCCAGGCCCGCCGCCTCGCAGTCCCACGTCTCGACGCCGACGAGACCGATCGTGACGCTGGCGCCGGATCGAAGGTTGCGACAGGTGGCGCTGCGCCCGGTGAGCCCGGAGATCGAGCCCCCGACCGGCGCCACGCCGAACTCCACCGCGCCGCTGTCGCACGGCGGGTTGCGACCGAAGCCGCGCTGATCGAGCGGATGCTCACAGTCGATGCCGGCGTCGATCGCGACGCTGTTCCGAAACAGCCGGTGAGTCTCCGTCGGTCCGCCGTTGTTGGTCAGCGCCAGGTCGAAGTCGACGCCGGGGACGATCGCGGCCACTCCGCAGCTGCCGTCGTCGTTGAAGTTGCCGCCCAGGTCGACCGGCGTCGGATAGAGGCAGCCGAGCCCGCTGTTCGACGCGACGATCGAGTTGGACAGGCTCAGGTCCGAGGCGCCGAACGTGTCGTAGTAGATGCCGCCGACCGCGCCGACCGCGCCGTTGCCGACCACCGTGGTGTTCTCGAGGATCACGTCGCCGCTACCGTAGCCGTGGTTGATGCCGCCGCCTTCGTCTCCGGACAGGTTGCCGGAGACCGTGCTGTTGACCAACCGCAGAGAGGTGTAGTTGCCCGATGCGATGCCGCCGCCGCGTCCCGCCGCGACATTGTCCGAGACCGTCGATCCGGTGAGCCGCAGGTCGCCGGCGTCGCCGGAGTAGATGCCGCCCCCGCCGAACTGCGTCGTGACGTTGCCGGAGATCGTGCTGTTGTAGAGGCGCGTCGTATTGAGGGCGTAGAAAGCGGTGTAGATGCCGCCGCCCATGCTGGACGCCTCGTTGCCGGAGACGGTCGAGTTGACGAGCGTGAGATCGGTTCCGTTGTGATAGATCCCGCCGCCGTCCTCGGCGCGGCCGTTCGAGACCGTGGCGTTCTCGAGCCGCAAGTCGCCCCCGGACTGCAGCTCCAGGATGCGGAAGTCGGGCGCCGTATCGATCCTACGGATCTCGAAACCGCCGCCCTCGAGCGTGATCTTCGAGGTGATAGCCGGCAGCGCACTCGAAAGTAGGACGTTGCCGGCGAGTTGCAGCGTGTCGGGACCGCCGTCGCCCGAGACACAGCCGCCGACCGCCGAGTTGCTGTTCGCCGATTCGATCGCGTCGGCCAGGTTGCAGGTTCCATCCACGACGATCACCGCCGGGCTTAGCGGCGGCCCGGCGGTCAACAGCGCCAGGACGAAGCCGACCGATCTTCGACAACGACCCCTCGCTTCTCCAGCAATCAGTCTCTTCATTGACCCCACCCCTCCTCACCGTATCCGGATCTGGCTTCTACGGACCTTCAGAATTGTGTGTGTCCGACAGTATAGCGACGGCTCACCAGACAGGCCAAATTCGGACATTGCCATCTCTCCATGCGCTGGCGTGGCTAAACAGCTCTCGCTTCTCAGGAGGTTGCCCACGAGATCGCCAGCGAGCATCCAGAAACGGTCAGGCTGCCTCGCGACCAGTCACTCCGATGCGACCGGCCATCCGCCGGAGCCTCCAGGTGCGCCGGCAGACTGCGTTCGGTCCAGGTAGAACAGGTCCGTCAGCGCTCCTCGGTCCGTGGCGTACTCGAGTCCCGCTAGCGGCCGAGGGCACGCTCCCGGTCGCATGGCCGCCCAGCCTTTCTTTGATCCTGGTGAACAACATCCGAGATCACGACCTGCGAGATCTCGGGCGGGTCCGGACGGCCAGGTCCACGACTCCCTCTCCTTCGCGGGCGCGCTACAGCACTCTGGCGCGCAGGACGACGACAACCCGATCGCCGGGCGCGATCGTCAGGCCAGCCGCCTCGCAGTCCCAAGCGTTCGTCGACAGCATCAGGACCTCCGAGGCCGTGGCGGTGGTCTGGTTTCGACAGGCCGCGCGCCGTCCGATCAGACCGATCACCGAGCCGCGGGCCGCGCTGTCTGCGTCCGCGGTGATTGTCTGCGTGATCCGATCGCCTCGGCTGACGAGCAGCCCCTGTGCCTCGCAGTCCCAACTCGCGCTCCCCCCGATGTCGAACAGCACCGACTGGAGGGTCTCCTCGTTCTCGCACTTCACCTTGATCCCGGCCAGCCCTTCGATCGAGCCGCCGACCGGCGCCGCGCCGAGCTCCACCGAGCCGCTGTCGCAGTCGGGGCTGCGCGGGAAGCCGCGTTGGTCGGTCGTCAGGGAGCAGTCGACCCCCGCCTCGACCGCGACGCTTCCCCTCAGCAAGGCGTGCGTGCGCGTCGGGCCGCCGTTGTCGGTCAGCGCCAGGTCGAAGTCCGCGCCGGGGACGACCTGAGGGAGCGCGCAGCTGCCGTCGTCGTCGAAATTGCCGCCCTGATCGTCGAAGAAGGTCGAGCTGCAGTTGTCGCCGCTGTTGCCGGCGATGATGGTGTTGGCGAAGTGATTGTCGTCGTTGAAGGACGAGATCAGGACGCCGCCGTAGGTCGGCGCGCTGTTGCCGGTGATCGTCGTGTGGATCAGGTCGATGCCGTAGTCCGGGGGGTAGACACCGTAGTAGCCGCTCACCAGGTCGCGAATGCCGCCCGCAAGTCGGTCGGCGCTATTGCCCGAG
>JAJCXP010000423.1 GCA_029263375.1 Acidobacteriota bacterium
GGAGCTGCCCCTGGCCGACCCGTTGGGTGAGCTTCAGCGGCGTGAGCTTGCCGGTTTCGACGTTCAGGCGCGACTCCAGGCTCGGGGTGGCCGAGACCAGGACCACCGTCGCGCCGCGCGGGCGGCCGCGCAGCAGCGCCAGGTCGCGGCCGTTGTAGCGCGGCGAGGTCTCCTGCTTGTAGGCCGGGTCCTGCTCTTCGTCGACCACGATCAGCCCGAGACGGTGCACCGGCGCGAAGATCGCGGAACGCGGACCGAGCACCACCCGCGCCTCGCCCTGGCGGACCCGCTCCCACTCCTGCTGGCGCTCGGCACCGGTCAGGTTCGAGTGCAGGATCGCGAGTTGGCGGCCGTAGCGCTCGCGCAGAGTGCGCGCCAGCGCCGGCACCAGCGCGATCTCGGGAACCATCAGGATCGCTCCCTTGCCGCGCTCGAGCGCCGCGGTCGCACCCCGCAGATAGACCTCGGTCTTGCCGCTGCCCGTGATTCCCTTGAGCAGTAGGCCCGAGTAGGCATCGGAGCCGACGGCCGCCACGATCGCCTCGGCCGCCTCGGCCTGATCAGGCCGCAGCTGAATCGGTGACGGGCGGGTTTCGGACATCATGTGCTGATCGAGATCGAGCCGTTCGATCTGGCTGAAGGTCCGCAGCACTCCGAGCCCGACCAGCCGCCGGACGACGCCGGCCTTGCAGTCAACCGTCTCGCAGATCTCGCGAACCGTCGCCGGACGGCCGAGGGATCCGAGCAGATCGACCACCTGCCGGCCGGGCACCGAGCGGCCGCACCGCTCCCGGAGTTCCTCCGGAGTTCCTACGGCGAGCTCGACCGCCGAGGTGAACCGGCTGCCCCGACGCCGGTCCGTGGACAGTCCGATCTTGGCCTGCCGGGACAGCTCGCCGAGGACGGCCTCGAGGTCGTCGAGCCCGGTCGCGGCCTGGAGCTCCGCGAGGGTGGCGCGGCCGCGGGGACGCAGCTCGTCGATCACCCGAGCCTGATCGACGCTCTGAGGAAGACCGAGTGCGCCGGCGTCCGTGAGCCAGACCTTGCGGTCGCCCCAGGGCGAACCGCCCGCCGGGCTGATCGCCCGCAGCACTTCGCCGAGCGGCGCCAGGTAGTAGCTCGAGACCCAGGCCGCGAGATCCAGCAGCTCGGTCGTCAGCAGCGGCTCACGGTCCACGATCGCATCGAGATCGCGGACCTTCACCCCTTCGGGTGCGCTCTCGGGCAGGCCGACGATCATCCCCATGAGGCGTCGCTTCCCCACCCGCACCCGCGCTCGGCGGCCGACCTCAGCGTGAGCCGAGAGCGCTGCCGGCACGCCGTAGGTCAGCGGCGGCAGCGGCAACGGCACCGCGACTTCGGCGAATTGCGGAGGGCCGGGGTCGGCGGTCATCTTGGTTGCCGGGGCGTAGAGACAGTTTCGGCCGCCTCGAGATGAGGCGGCCGAACTCTACACGGACTCGCTGAAGCCAGGCTCAGTTGACGACTTCGTCGCCGTTGATCTTGAGGCGACTCTCGATCCCAGTGATCAGAGCCTTCTCGACCTGCTTGTCCGCGGCCTCTTCGCTCAGGCCCTTGACGTGTGCGACCTCGCTGACGATGAAGTACTTCGCCCGCTCGTACATCTTCTTCTCGCGGAACGACAGGCTCTTCTTGCTCGAGACCAGGCGCAGGTTCTTGAGCACCTTGGCGACCTCGTCGAGCATGCCGGTCTTCATCTTGTCCAGATTCTGCTTGTAGCGGCCCTTCCAATCCTTGTACGTCTCCACCTGATCGTTCCGAAGCGTCGCGAAGAGCGCGCGGATCTCGGAGCCGGCGCACAGAGGGCGCAGTCCGACTAGATCCAGATTCGCTTGCGGAACCATCACCTTCGAATCGTTCGAAAGAAGACGTAGATGATAGAAGGTCTGCTCATCCCCACCAATGGCCGTCGGCTCGATCTTCTCGACGATGCTGACGCCGTGGTTTGGATACACGACTTTCTGTCCGATCTTGAATGACACTAAGCGCTACCCCCTTAAGACCATGAATCACGTAAGTCGTTGACAGACTTACTTTTAGAGTCTGTTACTATAGAGCAAAACCCCAACAAAGTCAAGCCTGAAATGCCAGAATGACGGCCCTATTCCGCGGTGCGGCAAGATGCCGCGCTTATCATCCGAAAAGCCAGGTTTCAAGGGCATCTTCTGAGAGTGGCGATCCCCGCCGCCGCAGCGACTCACCCCACTCGCCTCTGTGCACATCCGTAACAACAATCGCAGGCGCGAGTTTATGCCCAGCGGTTGACTCCGATCGGAGCCCACCCCTAGGATCCCTACTTCACCGGCCGGAGTGGCGGAATGGTAGACGCGACGGGCTCAAAATCCGTTATCCGCAAGGGTGTGGGGGTTCGAATCCCCCCTCCGGCACCACTCGCTTACGCTCGCCGTTCGAAGCGGGGATTCGGCGGGTGCGGGCGGGTTGGCCGCCCGGTTGGAGCGAATCCCCCACCGGCACCGTCGCTTGACGGCTCTGGTCCGAAGCGGGATGCGGCGAGTAGCCCTCCCCCGGTCTATGGAGAGAGCGAGTTCTGCGTGCCGGTCGGTACGACCTCGCCGTCGCCGGAGCGATAGTAGACGCGGATCGCCTGGAAGCGCTCCGAGCTGCCGCCTGTGCCCTGGAAGTTGACGTAGTAGCTGTCCAGGTACTGGTCCACCACGTGTGGAACGTCCAGGGGAGCGAACCGGTAGCTACAGCCCGCGTCGTTGACCTGGAGCAGCTTGAGCAGTTCCGGAGCCGCCGCGCTCTCGTTTCCTGGGATGCGCTTGACGGTCACCACGATCACGCCGCTGCCGGCGCCGTTGTCGTCGCAGGCATCGACCTCCAAGCCGACGATAGTCGCGCCGTGGGGAATGGGAGCGGCGGCGAGGGCACCACATCCGTTCGCACAGTGGCGTGCCAGTTTTGGGGTGGTCTCCAGGGTGCCGAATGACACCAGGAACTGGATCGCGGGCACCGTGATGAAGGCGTCTCGGACGGTGCCCGCCTCGAATGCAGTCACGGTTGCCAGCTCCTCCTCGACCTCGAGCCGCGTCAAGCGCTCACCAAGGAGCTCACTCTGCTCGCCAACGACCAGTGCGGCTTGCAGTGCGATGATCAAGTAGAGCGGCAGGCTGCTCCACCTCTTCCAAAGATAGTGCTTCATCGCGCTCTCCTCCGAGCCGACCCGGCCTCAATGAGATAACGCAATCGAGGTCGAGAAGAGGTCGTCTGACTTTAGGCGACGAGCCCCGCTCTCTTCGACCGATGCATCGCAACACTCGACGTCCTCAAGGCAAGAGTAGGAGACCATCCATGACTCGGAGGTGCATCGATTCGTTGCTCACCTGGAGCTGTCTCGAGCAGGGGCTCGCCTACCAGCCTGACGATAGAGTGGTGCAGTTCTTCGACGGCGTGGTGGACTGATCGCAAAGCAGGTGAATGGAGGAGGCCCCACCCCCGAGGTGCCAGGCGGGACCGGCCAGACGGCAACCGTGCAGCAGCCGCAGGGCGCCTGGGACTGTGAGGCCGCCGGCCTCGCGGCGACGGCCGCGTAGAGTAGCCGCGGTCCAGGGCCTTGACCCGCGACACCTCCCGGTACTCTTCCGGCGTCGCCGCCGCGACCACGATCTCTCCGGACCGGATCAGGATCACCAGATGACCGTCGTTGCCCAGCGACGTGAGGTTGCCCTCCGGACCGCTCCACGCCGGCCAGTCCGCTCCTTCGCGTGTAGACGTGATCATCGAGCGCTCGGTTCGGAGCTCGGGATCGGCTGGGCGACGGCAACGCTGACCACGGCCAGCAGAACGAGGCAGATCGAACCAGCTTCTTTCTGGTGCAGGGTGGGCTCCTCGGCGTTTGCAGATTGGAGATCGGTTTCCCGGCGGCGAGCCGGACGCATTCTCGAGGTAGGCTCAGCGTGGCGACGACGAGACAGATCCAACGAGCGCGAGGTGATGTGAATGAGCCCAGCCGACAACTCCGTCGACAAAGCGAGCTTTAGCAAGTCGATACCGGACGCGCATCAACCGACGTTTGCGCTGCTCCAGGAGCTCATCGAAGAGCTCGTGCCCGACTCCGAGGTGAGCATCAAGTGGGGCACGATCGCCTACGACCTCGAGGGCAGCCTGTTCGCGCTCTCAGCCAACAAGAAGCACGTGAACCTCTACATTTTGACCATCGGACTGCTGGCCGAGTACGCCGACGACCTGGTCGGCATCCCGCACGACAAGTGCGTGCTGCGATTCAGTCCCAGCGCCGAGGTGCCGCTCGAGACCTTGCGCAAGGTCATGACCGACGCCGTCGAGCGCAAGCGGGCTGGCTAGTCTCTCGCCGGACCTACCGTCGTCTGGTCGGAGAGCCCACGGCTTCTGCGGCGTCTCCGACCGGACCGCCCTCCCCTTCTCCTGCTTCTTCGGCGACGCCGAAACGGTAGAGCTTGCCGCGTGTCCGCACGAAGAGGTCGCCATCCGCGATTGCCGGCGTGGCCCAGATCTCGTCGCCGAGGGAGTTGGTCGCCAGCACGGTCCAATCCGCGCCCGCCTCGAGGACCGCGATGTCGCCATCCAGGGTGCCGATAAAGACCTTGCCATCCGCGGCGATCGGCGAGGCGTAGACCTTCGCCCCGCCTTCCAGGCGACCGCGCTTCAATTGCTCTCCGGTCGTCGGTTCGAGGCTGGTCACGATGCCGTCCTTGACCATGTAGTAGACGCCCTCGTAGATCAACGGCGAGGGGATGTAGGGAACGTTCTGCCGGTAGCTCCAGAGCTTCTCGGGTTCGCCACCGGTCGCGGGAATGCGGACCGCTATCACTCCCCAGTCGTCGTTGACCATCTCGCGCCCGACCCGGTCCCAGTCCTCGACGGTGATATTGCCCTGGCCGTCGCTGTTGAGCCAGCCGAAGTGATTGGCGACCCACTTACCCTCGACGTCTGCGGTAGAGAGCTCGCCGTCACCGTCCTTGTCGAACTCCTCGAGTAGCTTGGGGAACGGTGTCCAGCCGCTCTCGGCGTGATCGATGGCACTGACGTAGAGGGTGTCGCCGAGCATCACGGGGCTCGAGATCGGACTGCTACCCACCTGCCCCAGGGTCCAGGTCAACTTGCCAGTGGCGGCATGGTAGGCGTCTACCCAGCGCGAACCCGACACGATCACGAGCTGTGGGTCGTCGACTCCCGGGTAGACCACCGGCGTGGTGTAGGCCTCGAGCCGTGCCGCGCGCGGCTGTCGCCAGAGCTCGCGTCCGGTGTTGACATCCACGGCCATCAGGAACGAATCCTCGGCCTGATCGCAGAGCACGAAGAGCCGTTCGCCCGCCAGCACCGGTGAGGCGGCGATGCCGTAGAAGTTGCGGAAGGGCCCCAACGGCAACCGCCAGCGCTCCTCGCCTTTGGTGTCGTAGGAGACCAACCCGAACTCGTGGAAGAGAGCGTAGACGCTCTTGCCGTCGGTGACCGGGGTTGGCGTCGAGGAATCGGTCGCGCTGTGGAGCTCCGCCTCCTTGGAGCGCTCGATCTCGCGTCGCCACAACTCCTTGCCCGACTCGCTGTCGAAGGCCAGCGTCATCAACTTGCCGCCCTCGACCGCGGTGACAAAGACCCGACCACCGGCGATGGCCGGTGACGACCGCCCGAACGGGACATCGGCCTGCCACATCAGGTTCTTCTCCGGCCCGAACTCGACCGGTAGCCCGGACGAGGCGGAAACACCCGCTCCATTGACTCCGCGAAAACCCGGCCACTCCTCGGCTATCGCCGAGCCGGCGACCAGCAACAGGGCGGATAGTGCGGTCGATAGACGGACTATGGGAGCGCTACTGGGAGAGCTATTCATGGCGACACCTCCAGGATCTCAGCGTTGGCGGGACCTCGGCGTTGGGCGCAGAATACCCGACGCGCCACCGACTGCGGCAGATCGACCTCACCCACCCCAAGTCGGTGCCGCTCGAGCCGAGGCCGTCGTCCCGAGCTACCAGATCCCGTTCGTGCCGATCTTCGAAGGCGCCGACCGGCCGTTCGCAATGTTCCAGAATCTCTACAACCAGTTCGACTGGGTCCTGGAGCCCTTCCGTTACGATCGGGTCGAAGACCTCGAGGCCTGCTTCAAGGCGGCTATCCTCGACCGCGCCGAGAAGGAAAGAACGCGTGTGAACGCCCGCAAGGGGCGGACGATGGCCACGGTCACCGCCGCCGACTTCCCCGCAGACCGCTAGTCCTGGACTCTCAGCACGCAGTCCCAGGGACTATTCGGCTCCGAGTTGTCCGACCGAACTCGAAAGTCGTGATTGATGCCATCGTCGATGAACTCGGGTTACTTCGGACCCTCCGAGTTGGACGCCACCGGCGCCGCTCACCTCTCCGATCCAGTGCAGCGATCTCTGTCGCGTCTCGATAAGATCGTGATCTCAGACCACGGAGGATTCAACGCTATGAAAACGTTCCGCACTCTGGCGCTTCTCTCCCTCGCCGCTCTCTTGGCTCTGTCCGGCGCGGCCTCGGCCACCATCACCTTCACGCAACTCGACGACGACGTCTTCACGGTCAGTCACCGGGTGAAGGGCTTCGGCAGCCGCGGCAAGGCGACGAAGCTGGTCTACGAGAAAGCGGCCTCGCTCTGCGTCGCCGCGGGCTACTCGCACTACAGCATCCTGGATCAGGAGTCGCAGGCGTCGCAGGAGTACGAATCCGCGAACGCGACGGTCCGGGTGAAGTTCTTCTTCGCCGACGGCGACGACCGGATCGGCTGCCACCCGGGCGCCAACCCGGAGTACGTGGAGGAGGCCGGAGAGAAGCTCGCCAAGCAGGGTTACGTGCGGGCGGAGCCATCGGCGGCTGCGGCGCCGCCTGCAGCCGGCAACCAGGCCGGGATGTGTGGCGGCGAGTGCTCTCTGGAGCAGATCGCGGCGATGGCGCGGGCGGGTTTGACGGACGAGCAGATCCGCGCCGCTTGCTCCGGAAGCGGCTAGCGGCGCACGAACGGCCAGCGAACGTCACCCGTCCAGGTGCGATGCCTACGGCGCCGGGGCGAGCCGCTCGAACAGCACCGAACTCTCGCCGAGTTCGATCGTCACCGCAGAAACGACTCTCTCCTTCGAGTCCACGACGAAGCTCGCCTTGTTCCGGCTGTGCGGTGTGTCGGCTAGCTCGAACCTGTCCGCCTCTTCCGCCGCGTGGAGGGTGGGACGGAGACTCCCCCACTTCGAGATCAGTCGATCACCCTCGACCTCGATGCTGATCTCACCCCAGTCTCCGTGTTCGAACGTCCCGGCGTAGCTTGCGATCGGCAAGGAAAGCTCGCTGACGGTGAGGGGGCGGGTCGCGGCTTGGCGCTCCTTTGTCTGCTGACGCCGCCGATCGACCCTCTCGATCAGCCGCGGTAGCGCGTCCTCGCTCTCGACGCCCGCCAACGCGCGATAGACATCGATCGCCACCAGGTCGACCAGGAAGCCGGTGGGGTCGGCATTGTTCTGGATGGCCGCGACGCCGATTCCGTGCTTGGGCATGAAGGACACATGGGCTCGGCTCCCCACGTAGCTGCCGAAGTGATGGATCAGGGGCTCGCCGCCGAAGCTGCCGACGTACCAGCCGAGTCCATACGCTTCGCGCTGGAAGACGAAGAAGCTGCTGCCAACCTCGACCTGGGGTGTGTGCATCTCTCGGAGGCGCTCGGCACTGAGCAATCGCGTGCCGTCAATGGAGCCCCCGCCGAGGTTGAGGCGCAGCCAGCGCGCCAGATCGTTGGCACTGGCGGCCATGCCACCCGCGGCGTGCATGGTGCTGTCGGTCTTGAGCACCGGTGAACGGCGCCATGCGCCCTCGATCTCGACGGTTGGGATCCCCACGTCGCTATCGGCCCAGAGTCCTGTAGCCGAGGTCGTGGTGCGGTTCATCGCGGCAGGCTTCAGGATCCGTTCGGCTACGAACTCCTTCCAGGAAGTCCCTGTGACCGCCTCGATCACCCGGCCCAGCAGGGTGAAATTGAGGTTCGCGTAGCTGAAAGATGCCCCGGGCTCGACCTCCCCGAGCAGTCGGTAGAACTTGTCCTCGTCGATGAGGCCTGTGTAGGCTTCTGCTTGCTCGATCGGGTAGTTGTCGAGGCCACGCCGATGAGCCAGGAGGTCGCGCAGGGTGACCTGTCGCGCGACCTGCGGATCGGAGAGCGTGAATCGCGGCAGATAGGTCGCCACCGGCCGATCGAGATCGAGCCGGCCTTCTTCGACGAGCATCTGGATCGCCAGGGCGACGAAGCTCTTGGTGCTCGAAGCGATGTAGAACATGGTCTCCGGCGTTACCGGGGCTTCGGACTCGGGGTCACGCACGCCGAACCCACGCGACAGGAGAACGCGATCTCCCTGGACGACCGCGACCGACAGGCCCGGAGCCTGCAGCCGGGTCATGGCCTCCTGCCAGCGCTTGCTCAGCTCCTCGAGCTTCTTCGATGTTTCGTCGGAGCCGGCAGCGGCTGGTGTGGCGCCGGCAAGAAATACGGCGAGAGCGGCGGCGGCTAGGCGATGGGCCCGGAGCTGGATCATTCGGTCTCCTCTGCGGGGTCTGCCTCTCCCGAGGCCTCATGCCCCAGTGCCTGAAGCAGGTTGCGGTAGACGGTGTTGCGTGACGTGACTGGATGAAGCGGTCGATCTCGCTCGAACGCCCGCCGGACGTCATCGATCGACCCGCCACTCTCGAGACAGCCCATGACGGAGGTCAGGGTGAGCTCATTGATCAGCCCCATGTAGCCCTGGAACGCGAGCATCGGGCTCGCCGTCCAGATCGCCTGCTGGACGGATCCGGAGTGAGCGAGCCGGCAGAGAAGAAACTCCCGGCCGTCGGAGGCGATCACTGCGAAGGTCCCGGGAGTGTCGGCGGTGATCTCCTCAGGCCGCGGGCGCGGGATCGTGCGTACTCCTGCGAGATCGAGTGGACGGTAGCTCTTCACGAGGACCTGAACGCCGCGTGCCGCCGCGGCTTCAAACTCCGGCTCGAGCTCGGTCATGAGCGGCGCATCGCCATCTGCGATCAGCGCGAAAGTGCTCCGATCGACCACCGTCCGTGCCCGCTCCACCACCTGCGGCGAGGTCGTCATGCGATAGATGCCGTCGTCCTGGCTTCTCCGCTCCAGCCCGGCGAGGGCCGCCTCGGCGCGACGTTGCCGATCCGCGAAGGCCTTCTCGATCTGTCGCAGCAGCTCATCCGTCGGAACCGGACGGTAGATCCTGGGCTCGGCATCTCCGACGACGACCGCGCCCTTGGCCTCGAGCGATTCGAGCGCCTTGTAGACGTTCGCGTTGGCCTTCCCCAGACCTCGGGCGATGGCGTGCCCGGTGGCTGGCGCCTTGCCAAGAAGCAGAACGTAGATGTCGGACTCGAGGGCGGTGAATCCGAGCTCGACCAGGGATTTGGCGGTATCGACGTGGGTAGTCGTCATAAGTAGTAGTTTACACTACTACGTATTCCGCGCCTCGAGCTTTCGTGGCCCTGGGCCCGATCGCATTCTGAGTCGCGTTCCACAGCAACGACTCCGGTCACCTGGCAACATTCGACCTGGAGTCGCCAATGACCAGCCATCTTCGTACCGCCATCGGTTCTTCCGGTGCTCTCCTGCTCCTACTGCTCGGCCTCGGCTCTGAGCCGGCTCGCGGAGACCAATGGATCTCCTACATCGGCGGCGGTGTCGACCGGATCGACGAGGGCGAGTGGCGGGTGCGCCGCGGACAGGTCCTGTTCAGGCAGCTCGGTGGCGCCCTGGTCTCGGCACCCGCTCGGGACGTCGACCTCGCGACCAGCACGTTCCTCACCTGGCAGCTGAACGGTCGGCGGGGCACCCCACCGCGCGTTCCCCTGGCACTCAGCGAAGCACCGAAGCAACCGAGCGCGCAGGGCTCACCGGCCGCATGCGTACCGGCGCTGGTGTCCGCCCTGGTGGGCAGCGAGACCCTGGAGGTCGTCACGGAGGGCAAGCCGGAGACGATCCACATCGCATGCCTCGACTCGCCGGAGACGCAGCACCGGTTGCCTCAGATCGCCTGGTTCGGTCGCGCGGCCCTCGGCTGGCTTCAGGTCGTGGTGACTCCGGGCGACGAGATCTGCCTCACCGAGGAGATCCCGAGCCAGACCGACGGTGACGGACACAGAATCGTGCACGTCACCCGCGCCGACGGGCGCGACTACGCCGGCGAAGCGATCGCCGGCGGCTTCGGGCTTCTGCGCACCGAGACCTGCAGCCGCTCCACGCACTACCGCAAGCTCGAGGATCAGGCGATCGCCCAGGCGAAGGGGTTCTGGGGACCCAAGGCCGAGAAGGCTGCGTTGGCAGCACTGAGCCACACCGGTGCCGCGGACTCGGGTCCGCCCCCGAGGCGCCGGGCGAGTGGCGGCGGCTGACGTCTGCGTCGCTAGGAGCCCGGTCGGGCCGATCGAATCTCACTTCGGAAGCAGTCAACCGCCCGGCTCCGCCATCCGTACCTTTAGTGAGACCAAGGCGCGATGGGTTGGATCGCACGAGCCTCGTTCGATCCGGTGAGCGACGCTTCCGATGAAGGGACTCCGACAACGTACCGTTAGGGCCGGCGCGCGGAATCTGTTCGGCCTCCTGGGGCTCGGCGTTGCGGCGACCTTGGTGTCGGTCTCGCTCTACCAGGACGGCGAAGCTCGACAGCTGAACCGCACCGCGGCGCCGAGTCTCGCGTCGGCGCGCAGCGAGATCGCGCACTCAGCGAGCATCGTTCCGACCGCGCCGGCCATCGATGTCGGGAGACCTCGGCAGGCAGAGATCGTCCACTCCGTCAATCCGCCCGAGTTGGCGAGCGCGCACCCGCCTACCAGAAAACCGCGGGCCGAGCTCACCGTAGGCGCTGAGCCGCGCCCTCCACGCCAGGCCGTCGACCCCCGGGATCTGCCGAGAATCGAGATCCGCCCCGGTGAGCGCACCGACGTGGTCGAGCTTCCCCACCGTCGGCGCCCGCTCGTCGGCCACGCCACGTTGACCAACGACTTCTTCACCTTCAACTCCATCGACGATGACCTCTACACCTCGGCGGCCGAGATCGAGATCGAGCTCGGACTGTTTGCGCTCGACTTCAAGGAGAACGCGTTCACCGACTCGGTCCACGGGCTGCGTTTCGACGAGACCTATCTAGCCGTTCGCCGGGAGCTGCCGCTGGGCAGGCACTGGGGATCGAGGCTGAGTCTGGGTGTCGTGCGAGTTGGTGACGGGCTCCTCGGCGAACGGGCCCAGAACGCCGTTCATCGAGCGATCAACGACCAAGAGGTCGAGATCCCGTACCTCGACGAGACGCACCACTTCGGGACGTTCGGACTCGAGATCTCGCGCCGCTGGCAGCTCGGCCCGCGCATCGATCTCACGCCGGTGTTCGTTGCGCGTTCGGCGCCCGGTCTCCAGGAGTCACTCCTGGCGCAGGTCACGGCTCGATGGCGCCCGACCTCGAGCCTCGGGATTCGACTCGGAGCGGGCGTGCGCTACAGCTACGCGGACTTCGAGCCGCTCAAGCCCTGGGTCGGCGGCATCGCCCCGACCTGGGAGCTTGCGCTCGAGCTGCCCTACCGTCTGGAACTGGCGCTGACAGCCAACGACTACGGGACCCGACGCCAGCACTTCCTGATCTCCTACCGCGCTCCGGTCGGCGCGCCGAGGAGAACGGGTAGCGACGGAGCTTCCGACCGTTTGTTCTCCGAAGCGGCTGACTCTCCCAGGAATCGGCGTTAGCCTCACGACCGACCCTGAGCGGACTCGCGACCGCCTACGGAATCTTCTTCTTCTTCTCGCACCCGCCGGCGGAATCCTTGCCCTTACCGCCGTTGCAGGTGTCGTTGCCTTCGCCGCCGTGCAGAGCGTCGTCGGCCTTGGCGCCCTTGAGGTTGTCGTCGCCGGGGCCGCCTTCGAGGCAGTCGCGGCCGCCCTTGCCCTCCAGGCGATCGTTGCCCTCGAGACCGCAGATAATGTCGTCGGCGCTCGTGCCCTTGAGCACATCGTCCCCCGCGGTGCCCAGAATCGCGTTCGGAGCCGAGCAGTCGCACGCCGAGTCGAGGCCGTCGACCGAGACGGGCTTCTTGGCCTTGGCGCCGAGCGCTTTTCGGACCGCGGGGATGTCGAAGAACTCGGCGACCGGTCCGTAGCAGTCGATGCCCTGCGGGTTCTGGCAGGAGGCGTCGCCGCCGGTCAGAAAGCCGACGATCTGCTTCTTGTCGGCGTCGAAGATCGGCGAGCCGGAAGAGCCGGGCTCGGTAGTGCCCAGATCCCACGAGGCCATCCAATGGTCGGGTAGCTCGGGGGCGCACTTGCGGAGCGGATCGTTGTCGAACGAGATCGCCTTCTCGTCTCCCTGTGGGTGGTGGATCCCGACCGCGCGCTGAGGAGTGTCGGCCGAGCGATCCCAGCCGTTGTAGTAGGCGCCGTGGGCGCTGTCGGGGATGTCGTCGAGCTCGATCAAGGCGCCGTCGAGCAGGAAATCGCCCGCGACGAAGGTCGAGCCCGTCTGGTTGTCGCCGAGGGCGCCGCCACTCAGCAGTCCACACCTGGGCGAATGGAAGTTCCAGTACACCACCACGGTCTGATCGCTCGAGCTGTCGACGCCGCAGTGAAAGGCAGTCAGGAAGAACGGGCGACGGGAGGACTTGGCGTCGTTGATCAGCGAGCCCGAACAGAGGAACTGACCGCCGACCGTATAGCGGGCGACACCCTGGATCTCGCTGCGCCACTCCTTGCCCTCGCTGCAGACCACGTCGACGTTGCAGTCGCCGGGAAGCGTCTTTAGGCCGCCGAAGGCATCGCGATAGCCGACTCCGACCCGGGTCAGCTCGAGCGCGGCGTCGAACCGGGCGTCGCGCGGTAGGTAGAGCTCGATCACGGCCCGATCGCCGGGAATCAGCGGCGTCCACAGCTGGCCGTGCGCCTTGTTGTCGCGCTCGGCGTAGGGTCCCTCGAAGTAGCCGTCGGATTCGCTCCAGACGTGCAGGGTCGCGTCGTCCGGCAGGCGGTAGCCGGTGAAGCCGAAGTTCAGATCGGTCGCGCCGGGGGCGTGGACTCGCAGCCGCCAGAGCCGGCCGCCATTGGGCAGCTCGATCCAGGTACCGTGCGAGCTCGGAGTGACGCTCACCGAGCGCGGTTCCGCGATGCGCAGTGGGCGGCCCGATTTTCCGCTGAGCTGGTCAGCCTTCCGCAATGCCTCGGCGTCAGCCCCAGCGAGCTCGAGCGTCGCTACGTCGGCGAGGCTCTGGGCCGGCAGGACGCGGCTCCGCGGCGGCGCCTCCTGCCGAGCGAACACAGCACCCGCTGTGAGCAACCCGCCGATCAGAAATACCGGGACGAGTGCAGACCTGATTCTGGCGACAGACCGATGATCGATATCCATGAAACCCCTCCGGTGTCTTCAGTGTCGCGCAGCGAAGATCACACCTTACGCCAGCGGGAGCGCCAGCCACAATGAACTACAACGCAGAACGACTGCCGATCCTTCCGGAGTCCTCTCAGGCAGCGCGCTAGAATCGAGTCGTGGGCATCGTCGACGCCTGGATGCAGCACCCCACCCGACGGTTCGTCAGCCAGCCGATCTTCTCTTCGCTGCTGCGCTGGACAGGACGCTCGGAGTTCCCGGAAGTGCCGCTCGAGCACACGCTCCAGACTCTCGCCCAGGCCGGTGTCGACAAAGCGCTGGTCAGCGCATGGTGGGGCCCGCAAGGGCCGCTGATCTCGAACGACGAGGTGGCGGAGTTCGTGGCCGCGAGCGACGGTCGGCTGGTCGGAGTCGCGGCGGTCGATCTGCACCGGCCGTTGAGCGCGGTGCGCGAGCTCCGGCGCGCAGTGCGCGAGCTCGGCTTTCGGGCTCTGCGGGTCATCCCCTGGCTGTGGGGCCTGCCGCCCGACGATCGACGCTACTACCCGCTCTATGCCGAGTGCGTTGACCTCGACATTCCGTTCTGCCTTCAGGTCGGTCACACCGGGCCGATGATGAGCTCGGAGCCGGGCCGGCCGATCCCCTACCTCGAGAACGTCGCGCTCGAGTTTCCCGAGCTGCGAATCGTCGCCGGCCACATCGGTGCGCCCTGGACGGCGGAGATCATCTCGCTGGCGACCAAGTTCGAACACCTCTACATCGATACTTCGGCGTACAAGGCGACGCGCTACCCGCCCGACTTCGTCGAGTTCCTGCGCGGGCGCGGCGCCAAGCGTGTGCTGTTCGGCTCCAACTACCCCATGCTCACGCCGGCGGCGTGTCTCGAAGGTCTCGACTCTGTCGGGCTCGACGACGATGCGCGCGAGGGTTTCCTCGGTGGCAACGCTCGCGCGGTGTTCAAGCTCGACTGAGCTTCGCGCGGCGCCGCCAGCCCGAAGAATTCGGCGACCGGCCAGGGTCTATCCGGCGGATCCCGCCGCAATTGCGGTGGGCGGACCCCGGAGGCCGCCGAATGCCACCGAGCGCCGGTATGCCTCGAGAGCAACGGTACATTGCCTGAAAGTTCAGCGATTCGTTGATCGATCGCGCTCGCGGGACCCTTCGCCGGCTCTGCGCAGGAGTGAGACCGCCCGGCTGGCACAGCCGTTGCGATATGGGAAGACAGCTGTGTGACCGACCACCAGCGCCTCCTTTTGATCTGCCCGCGCAATCGCGCGGGCAACTTTTTTTCTACTCCTCGGCTTCGCGGAAAATCCGCAGTCCGCGCCAGATCCCTTCGCTCGACACCTCGCCGATCGCGGTGAAGGCGATGCCGACCTCCCACGACGCGAGCGTACTGTCGTCGTCGTCGGGAAGCGAGGCCGACTCGTGCCAGCGCACGACGCCCCGGATGTCGACTCTCTCCTCACGGTAGGCCAGGGTCAGCGAGACCTTTCCGCCGACCTCACTCGCGATCGGAGTCGTCAGTCGCAGACCGGACTGACTGATCTCGATCACGTCACCCGGCAGATCGGGCGACGTGAACTCGATGTCGGCGATTGGGAATCGGAACGCTCTTCGGCGCTGGATCTTGCTCAGAACGACGGGATTCTACTACTACCCCTCGTCGATCAGTTCGACCCCGCTGGTCTCGATCAGTTCACCGGTCGCCTGTCGCAACAGCACCAGAGCCTTGCGGTACGCGGTGATTGCGTTGACCTCACGCTGCCGCGCCTCGGTCAGATCCTCCTGAATCTGGAGCACCTGAAAGCTCGTCGACAGTCCGTTCTCGTAGCGCTTCTGCTCCGCCTCGAGGTTCTTCTCTTCGAGCCGGCGCGAGACATTGGCCGACGCGCGGGTCTGCCGGGCTGTGTCGACGAAACGCAACAGTCGTCGCACTTCGGTCCGAACCGCAAGCTCGAGATCCGCGAGCTCCGCCTGTCCACGCTCGAAGTTCACCTCGGCCAGAGCGGACTGCGCCTTGGCGAATCGATTCTCGATCGGGAACGCGGCGATCAGAGAGGCCGAGAAACCCTCGAAATCGGCCATCCGGACCTGCTCGAGGGCGTCGTCGTACGCGCCGGGAGCCTGGAAGAGGATCTCCTGGGTAACGAAGTCGCGCTGGGTCACGTCACCGCCCTGGCCGTTGAGGCCATAGGTGACGGCGAGGTCGAGGCGCGGTAGGCGCTGCTTGCGGAAGTAGGCGATGTCCTTGTCGAGATCGCCCTGGGACAGCCGCTTGCTCCGTAGGTCCGGCCGCCTCTCGAGCGCGATCTTCATCGATCTGTCGAGGTCGAGCTCGACCGGCTCGATGTCGGCCTCGGTCTCGGTGACGATCGTGGCTGACCAGAGCTGGTCATCGACCAGGTTCAGAAGCTGCCGGAGACGGTCCTCGGCATCGCCGATCGCGCCCCGCGCCCTGATGATCTGCTCGTCTCGGGTCGCCACACCCGCTTCACTCTGAGTCAGCTCCAGCGGTGCGAGCGTGCCGACTTCCACACGGATCCGGTTCTGCTCGTGAAGCTGCTTCGCGAGACTCAGGCTCTCGACGGCGACCACGTACTGCTCCTTGGCCTCGACCAGAGTCCAGTACGCGTCCTCCACCTGTTGGATGATCGAGAGCACCTGGGTTTCGAAGGCCTCGCGGGAGATCTCGCGATTCGTGCGCGCGATCCGGATGTTCCGCTCGGTGGTCTTCTTGCCGAAGTCCCGCAACAGGGGCTGGCTGAAACCCAGGTCGAAGTCCACCCGGTAGGCCGGGTTCAGGGTGGCGAACGGGTTGTTCGAGTCCGTCCGGCTGTTGTTCCAGTCAATCTGGCCGCGTCCACCGGACGGCACCAGCCGGTCCAAGCGAAAATTGATGCGCTTGAACTGGGTTTCCTGGATCGAGGCGCCGAGCAGCGAGGCCGCCGGCGACGTCTCGTCATTGGCGAAACCGTCGATCGTCGCGTTGATGTCGTAGATGCCGAAGTTCCCGCGCAGATTCAGATCCGCCTCCTCGCTGCGATAGCGATCGACGATCAGCGACAGATTCCGCTCGAGCGCGATCTCGATCGCCTCTTCGAGGCTCAGCAGGATCTTGCCGTCGTCGATCCGGAGCGAGTTCAGTGGCTGCAAGTCCTGCACGCTCCGGTCGACCGCGATAGCGCCGAAGCCCGGTGCGACCCCAAAGCTCGATAGGAGCAGGGCCAGGGTCGATACAGTAATCCTCATGCCTTTGGTGGTCATCGGACGTCCCTCGATCTAGGTGATCCTTGGATTAGCGCTGCGGACCGTGCGCTCATTCAATGCTACGTTGCGACTCTCAAAAAGTTCCATCTGCCCGCGGCTTGGCATGGCCGCGACCGGGTGCATTGTCACCCAGTTCGAGCTCTCCGGCAAAGTGGCAAGCGACCTGATGTCCCGGAGCGATCTCTTCGAGAGTCGGTTCGTCCGACGCACAGCGCTCGCGCGCGATCGGGCATCTCGGATGAAACGGACAGCCGCCGGGAGGATCGAGCGGCGACGGTGGTTCCCCGGGCAGGACGATCCGCGTCGAGGTGTGTCCGGGATCGGGCACCGGAACCGCCGACAGCAAGCTGACGGTGTAGGGATGCTGCGGCGTGGCGAATAGCGCCGGCGTCGGCCCCAGCTCCACCAACCGGCCCAGATAGAGCACGCCGCACCGGTCCGTGATCTGCTCCACCACCGCCAGATCGTGTGCGATCAGCACCAACGTCAACCCGAGGCGTTCCTGAAGGCCGGCGATCAGATTGATGATCTGCGCACGCACCGACACGTCGAGCGCGGAGACCGGCTCATCGGCGATCAGGAGCTCGGGCTCCGAGGCCAGCGCGCGAGCGATTCCCACTCGCTGGCGCTGACCGCCCGAGAACTCGTGCGGAAAGCGGCGCGCGGCCTCGGCCGGCAGGCCGACCATGTCCAACAGCTCCACGACCCGCGCGCGGCGTTCCGCTCGCGGCACGATTCGGTGGACCTCGAGGGGCTCCGCCAGGATCCGCTCGATCCGCATGCGTGGATTGAGCGAGCCGTACGGGTCCTGGAAGATGATCTGAAAATGGCGGCGCTGGCGTCGCAATTCTTCGGGCGACAGTTCGAGCAGGCTCACGCCGCGAAACTCGACCCGCCCACTGGTCGGCTCGATCAACCGCATGAGACAACGTGCGAGGGTGGTCTTGCCGGAGCCCGACTCTCCCACCAGGGCGAAGCTCTCGCCGGCGGCAAGATCCAGATCGACGTGATCGACCGCATGCACGTGACCGACCGTGCGCTTGAGCAGCCCGCGGCGCACCGGGAAGCTCTTGGTCAACTGGCGCGCCGACATCAGCGCGGTCACGACTTGGACCCTCCGTCGTACAGGAAGCAGCGCGCTCGGTGGTTGTCACCGAGATCGTAGACGCCCGGTTGCGTCTCGGAGCAGTGGGCCATGACCTCGCCGCAGCGCGGATGGAACGCGCACCCGCTCGGCAGCCTCCCGGCCTCCGGAACTTGCCCGGGAATGGTCGGCAGCTCGCCGCGCGCGGCCGGCATCCCGAGGCGCGGCACTGCGCCGAGCAGGCCTCGGGTATAGGGGTGCGCGGGTGCTTCGAAGAGCCTCTTCACCTCACCCTCCTCGACGATCTCGCCGGCGTACATGACCAGCGCGCGGTCGCAGGTCTCGGCGACCACGCCGAGGTCGTGTGTGATCAAGAGGACCGCGAGCCCGAGCTCGGCGCGGATGTCGTCGAGAAGCTCCAGGATCTGCGCCTGGACGGTAACGTCCAGGGCGGTGGTCGGCTCGTCCGCGATCAGCAGATCGGGACCGCACGCGAGTGCCATCGCAATCATCGCTCGTTGCCGCTGGCCTCCGGACAGCTGGTGCGGATAGTCGTCGACCCGCTGGCCCGCGTCGGCGATCGCCACCCGATCCAGCAGACCGATAGCCTCCTTGCGCGCCGCCCGGCGCGACAGCTTCTGGTGCACCCGGAGCGACTCGGCCACCTGGAATCCGATCGTGAAGACCGGGTTGAGTGACGTCATGGGCTCTTGGAACACCATGCCGATGCGCGCCCCACGGACGCTGCGAATCGCCTCGTCGGAGAGCGTTAGGAGCTCCTCGTCCCCGAGTCGGATGCTCCCCGATTCGATCAGGCCAGGGCGCGGAATGAGTCGCAGAATCGCCAAGGCGGTGACGCTCTTGCCGCATCCCGACTCACCCACCAAGCCGACGAACTCGCCATCGCCGACCGTGAACGAGGCTCTGCGCACCACCGGCACGGCCTGCCCGTCGACCGGGAACGTGATGATCAGATCCTCGACCGTGAGGAGGGGCGGCAAGGGTGTCCCTCAGGCGCCCTGCGCCTGGCGCATCAGCCAGGCCAGGGTGAGGCCGACGCCGTAGCCGGTGCTGCCATAGCCCTTCTTGTTGCTTCTCCCCACGTACGCCGGCCCGGCGATGTCGACGTGCGCCCAGCGTCGCGCGCCGCGGACGAAATTGGAAAGGAACGCCGCCGCGCTGTTGGCGCCGCCCCACCGCACACCCAGGTTCTGGAGGTCGCCGTGGAGCCCACGCACCTCCTCGCCGAACTCTGGCCAGAGCGGCAGCCGCCACAGATACTCGTCTGCCGAGGCGGCGGCGCCCAGCAGCTCGGACGCGAGCTCGTCCTGGTGCGTGAACAGGCCCGCGCCATAGTGCCCCAGTGCTACCACGCAGGCGCCGGTCAGGGTGGCGTAGTCGAGCAGATCGTCAGGCTTCTCCTCGGCTGCCCAGGCCAGTGCGTCGGCGAGAATCATCCGGCCCTCGGCGTCCGTGTTCAGGATCTCGACCGTCTTGCCGTTGTAGCAGCGAACGATATCGCTGGGACGATACGCCTTGCCGTCGGGCATGTTCTCCGCGAGCGGTAGGTAGGCTCGGAATCTGTACGGCAGCTCGAGATCGGCGGCGGCCTGGGCGATACCCATCACCGTGCAGGCGCCCGCCTTGTCGAACTTCATCTCGTCCATGTTGGCGCCCGGCTTGAGGGAGATGCCGCCGGTGTCGAAGGTGACCCCTTTGCCGACCAGCGACACGGACCGCTCGCCCTGCCCCCACTCGAGTCGTACCATGCGCGGCGGGTTCACCGAGCCGCCACCGACCGCGAGCAAACCTCCCATGCCGCGCTCCTCGAGCTCCTTCGGTTCGAGGATCGTGATCTCCATCCCACGATCGGCCGCGATCGCCCGCGCCTGCTCGGCCATCCATACCGGCGTCGCGACGTTGGGCGGCGTGTTGGCCAGATCGCGGGTCGTGCCGATTCCCGCCGCGACCTTGAGCGCCAGCCGGCGTCCCTCCTGGTAGGCCTCCTCTTCGCCGGCGGGGGGCCTGACAGTGACGTCGCGGAGGCGGGGAGCCTTCGACTTCTTCCGATACTCACCGAACTGGTAGCCGAACAGCGCCGCCTCGCGGAACACACACAGGCCACCGCCGACGCCGGCGACGGTCTCGTGCCCCGGAAGGCCCAGAAACGGTCGTTTCAGGCCGTCCTGAGCGACCGAGCCGAGGGCGGCAGCCAGCCAGTTCTTGAGGGCCCGCCGATCGAAATCGGAACGCTTGCCCAGGCCCCGGACAGTCACCGAGGTAGCCTGCTTGCCGCTGACATGGACGGTCGAGGTCTGGTCTTTGGACCCTTTCCAACCCGACCGGTCCGCGGCCTTGCGAGCCGCTGCGGCGACCGGTCCCGGCAGCCCACCGAGTTCGGGAGCTTCACGTTCAAAACAGCCTAACAACACGACATCGTGGTCGATGGGCTTGCCACCGGCCAACCTGGTTTTCATTAGCTTGGTCACGGATAGCTAGTCTATCGGGTTCCCGCACCGATATGCTAAACGGCGTCCGAGATGAATGATGCCGCCCTCGCCCGCCTGTTCCGTGGCAAGTTCAGCTTTCTCAGAGCTGATCCGGAGGATCTGCGCGCAACGATCCCGGAGTGGGAAGAGATCCTGCCGATGCCGCAGCGGATCTTCCTGGCCCAGGAGGAGGCGACGCCGATCCAGGGCTTCCCGATCCTGCTGACCGATTCACTCACCCAGCTGCGAGAAAGCCTGGCCGCCTACGTCGAGGCCGAGGAGGAGTTCGAGCTGTCCACGATTCGCGGGCGCCCGATCGGCCGCAGTCGCGCCTCGGCAGCCTGGGGGCTGTATGCGGATCAACTCGAACGAGTCACCGAGAACGCGGCCAGCTCGAGTTTCGGGCGACACTTCCCGAGCATCTTCTGGCTCTACCATTCGGTAGGGGTCGCACGGCTGTTCAAGGAGAGCCCACGCCGCGTTCGGCGCAACGATCTCGCAGTCGGCAAGACGCACGGCGATCAGCTGAAGTACCTGATCTTCAACCGCTACCTCGACAAGGTGCTGTCGGTCACCTACGACGTCGCCCGCCGGGTCGCGGAGTCCAGCGAGGAGCATGAGCAGGAGCACTTCCCCGCCCTCCTGACGCGCATGCGAGACAACATGCTGATCCTCACCGAGGATCACATCAGCCCCGACCTGGGAGAGCTCGGGAGTTTCTTCGTGGGGTGTCTCCGAGTGGACGGTCGGGAGTTCCGCGAGCGGTTCGCGCGGCTCGTCGAATGGCACGACGAACGGCTGGAGTCGCCCGACTTCCGCTCGGCGATCGGCCGAATGCTCGGCGTCCACGAACATCAAGGTTCCAGGCACTACCTGGCGAGACCGGCATACGTGTCGTTTCTGGCCACCCGCCGCGATTACGATCAGGAAACTCTCTTGCCGACACCCTGGATCAAGGTCTGGGAGACGCTGGTGGCCCGGATCAAGGAGTTCGAGTTCCTGGCCGCCTTGCGCCGCCTGGTGGTGCCGATCCAGGAGGTAGACGGGCGGCTCACCTGCTCCGCAGCGGCCGCCGGCCGGACCGTCAGCCAACGTAGCGACATCGAGCTCTCGGACAGCACCCGGCCGATGGACTTCATGACGCCGTGGGTCGTGGATCCCCTGGTCGAGCGCTTTGGCCTGATCTACGACATCACCGAGTTCTCCGCGATCGTCTCCGCGTTGCGACGCTCGGGAAATAAAACGCAGGACGACTCGATTCGCCAGATCTTCCGGTTCCAGCGGCGCATCAACCGGATGACCCGTGCCCACCGCCTGCAGCTCGAGAAGTATCTCGGCGACGGCGCGCTCTACTCGGGCCGCTTCGCCACCCGGCTGCTGGCGGCCGCGGTCCATCTGCAACGCTTCTACAAGTATGCCCTCGCCGAGGGCTTTCCCTTCGATCGCGGCTTGCGCATCGCGCTCAACTACGGCAAGTACCGCTTGCTGCCGATCGAGAGCGACGGCGGCGACCACCGCTACGAGTTCTTCGGTCACGGCATCGTCGAGCTGAGTCGACTGGTTACCGGCAAGAGCTCCCAGGAGATCGACGGCGTCAAGACGGCTCTGCTTAGTCGCGGCTACGACCCGGAGCACGTCGATCGGTTCTTCGCGCCGGTGGCGCAGGAGACCATTCAGCTCGACGGCAGAACCGAAGAGGCCCGGGAGTTCTACGCCTACGTCAACCAGAGTGGCGTATTGATCAACGAAGGCATCGTCGCCACCCAGCGTTTCATCGAGCATCTCGCGAACTCCGACGCCGCTCTCAGTCTCTTTCGAGCCGCCGCGGTCCGCCGCCGGTACGTGGCCCTCTCGTGCGACGAGGGCAGCGGCCGGATCACGGTCGGCATTCGCAAGCTCGGGATGGCGCGCCTCAAGGGGCTCGGCTCGCAGGCAATCTACGAGGTGGTTGACGGCGCCGGCTGGAACACTCAGGAGCTCGAGTCGCTGGGTGACGCGGCGCTACTGGACGAGGTAGAAAAGGACTTCGGATGGGCGACCAACGCCGCCGCTCGGCGGAGCTAGACAGGAACGACTCATGACTTTGGAGGGAATCGACTTGGATGTAGTCAGGCAGACCGAGCTTGCCGGCCTGCCCGCGCCTCGGCGCGGCAAGGTGCGAGATCTCTATGACCTGGACGAGCTGCTGCTGATCGTCGCGTGCGATCGCATCTCGGCCTACGACCACGTGCTCGCGCCGGGTATCCCCGGCAAGGGCAAGATCCTGAATCAGCTCACCAACTTCTGGTTCGAGCAGCTCTCGGATCTGGTGCCGCATCATCTCGTGGCCACCGAACCGGAGGACTTCCCCGCCGCGCTCCGGCCGCACGCCGACATCCTGCGCGGTCGCTCGGTCGTGGTGCGCAAGACCGAGGTCGTTCCCTACGAGTGCGTAGCGCGCGGCTACCTGGCCGGCAGCGGCTTCAAGGAGTACACGGCGACCGGCGAAGTCTGTGGCATCCCGCTGCCCGACGGACTGCAGCGCGCGGACAAGCTGCCGGGGGCGATCTATACGCCGGCGACCAAGGCCGAATCCGGCCATGACGAGAACATCAGCTACGAGACACTGGTCGCCGGAGCGGGCGATCAGCTGGCATCGCGACTGCGGGAGCTGACGCTCGAGCTCTACTCCCGAGGCGCGGCGCGGCTCAAAGACGCGGGCCTGATTTTGGCCGACACCAAGTATGAGTTCGGCCACCTCGACGGCGAACTGCTACTGATCGACGAGGTGATGACACCTGACTCGTCGCGCTTCTGGGAAGCCGCCGAGTGGCGGCCGGGCGAGGAGCCGGTGTCGTTCGACAAGCAGTACGTTCGGAACTGGTTGGACGAGTGCGGTTGGGACCACGAGTCGCCGCCGCCGGTGCTGCCAACGGAAGTCGTCGAGGGGACCCTCTCGCGCTATCTGGAAGCGTTCCGACGGGTCACTGGTCGCGAGCCGGAGATGTAGCTCTGCCACTGTAGCGGCGCGGCAGACGGCGCCCGAACATGCAAAGCGTCTCCCACGGAATCGTCGCCGCACGCTCAG
Source organism: Acidobacteriota bacterium (assembly GCA_029263375.1). Taxonomy (GTDB): domain Bacteria; phylum Acidobacteriota; class Thermoanaerobaculia; order Multivoradales; family JAHEKO01; genus JAHEKO01. The sequence goes on from JAJCXP010000423.1 coordinate 23,278, forward strand.
CGAGCTCCCAGGCGTCGATCCGCTCGTTTCCCTGGTCGCCGAGCAGCACCACAGGATCTCCGATCTCGACGTCCGAACCGGTTACGTCGGCAAGCAGCATGTCCATGCTCACCCGACCCGCGAGCCGGGCTCGCCGGCCGCGGATCAGCACCTCGCCGCGCTCAGACAGTCGCCAGGGATAGCCGTCTCCGTAGCCGATCGGAATCAGGGCGAGGCGGGAAGCGCGGTTGGCGGTCCAGGTGCCGCCATAGCCGGCTGCGACTCCCGCTGGAACGTCGCGCAGCGAGACCACGGACGCCTCGACTCGCATGACCGGCTCGAGCTCGACCGGCGTGGCGCCGTCGCGAACCGGATCGACGCCGTAGAGCGCGAGCCCGGCGCGCACCATCCGGTGTCGGACGCCCTCCAGGTAGAGGCTGCCAGCGCTGTTCGCGAGATGAATGGTCACCCGCCGCCGCTCGCCTTCCGAGAGCAGCGCGAGCGCGTCGTCGAACCGCCGGGCCTGCACCATATTCGCGGAGTTCGCCGGCTCGTCGGCCTCCGCCAGATGCGACATCAGGCCGATCAGCTCGAGATGCCTCGTCGCCCGGATTCGCGACAGCGCCTCCGGCAGCTCGTCGAGATCCAGGCCGAGCCGCGTCATCCCGGTGTCGACCTTGAGATGGAACTGTTGCGTTACGCGGTTGCTCGAACACCACTCGGCCCATCTCGTGAGACCTTCGAAATCGCTGATCGTCGGCGTCAGGTCGTGATCGCGATAGGCCGCCGGTTCGGTCCGATGGGTCGGGCCGAGCACCAGGATCGGAGTCGCGATTCCCGCCCGGCGCAGCGCCACGCCCTCGGCTGCGAAAGCGACTCCGAGCGCCTCGACGCCGTCGTCGGCCAGACGCCTCGCGATCGCGGTCGCCCCGTGACCGTAGGCGTCCGCCTTGACGACGGCGAGCACGGCGGCCGGCGCCACCAGCTCGCGCAGGTGGGCGAGGTTGCGGCCGAGTGCGTTGAGGTCGACCTTCACCCAGGCCGGACGGGCCGGACGGTCGGTCGCTTCGCTGGATCCGAAATTGGCCGACGCCACTAATACTGGGGCCCGACGTCCTGCCTGGCCATGTTGCAGAATTTCGTGGTCTGGCCGAGGAAGACCAGGCGGATGGTTCCGGTCTCGCCGCTGCGGTGCTTGGCGATGATCAGCTCAGCGATCCCCTGGTCTTCGCTCTCCTGGTTGTAGACCTCGTCGCGGTAGATGAACATGACCAGGTCGGCGTCCTGCTCGATCGATCCGGACTCGCGCAGGTCGGCGAGCTGCGGCCGATGATCGCTGCCGCGGCGCTCGGGCTGACGCGACAACTGCGAGAGCGCGATGACCGGGATGTCGAGCTCCTTGGAGAGCTGCTTGAGGCCTCGGGTGATCGCCGAGATCTCCAGGTTGCGATTCTCGTACTTGCCGCCCGCCTGCATGAGCTGAAGGTAGTCGAGGATCACCAGCTCGAGCTTGTGCTCGGCTTTGAGTCGTCGCGCCTTCGAGGCCACCTCGAGCAGAGTCGGATTCGCTGAGTCATCGATGAAGATGGGAGCGGCCGAGATCTTTCGGACCTGCTGAACCACGCGATCCCACTGCTTCTGCGACAGGTGGCCGGAGCGCAGGGGGCCGAACGAGACGTCGGCCTCCGCCGACAAGATGCGCAGGGCCAGCTCCTGCTGGCTCATCTCGAGCGAGAAGATTCCGACCGCTCGGTCCGCTCGAATCGCGACGTGCTGAGCGATGTTGAGGGCCAGACTGGTTTTTCCCATGCCGGGCCGACCGGCGATGATCAGCAGGTTCGCCGGGTTGAGCCCGCGCATCATCGCGTCGAGATCGGTGTAGCCGGTCGGCAGTCCGATCAGGCCGCTCGCCGGTCGTTCCTCGAGGTCCGCGATCGTCTCCTGGAAAATTTTGGAGATCGGTTGAAACCCGCGCACGATGGCCTCTTCGCCGAGGCCCAAGATCGCCGACTCGGCGTTCCCCAGCGCCTGCTGAGCTTCCACGCCGCCGTCGAGGCAATCGCGCGTGATGTCCTGACAGGCCTGGATGAGCCGGCGCCGGATCGAGCGCTCCTTGACGATCTCGGCGTAGTTCTCGAGCCGCCCGAGGTCCGGTAGGTCGATGTCGAGGCTCGCCAGGTAGGCGAGACCGCCGACCGCGTCGAGCTTGTCCTGCTGTTCGAGACGCGCCTGCAGGGTGCGCAGGTCGATCTCGGTCTCCGCCGCCTGGACGTCGAGCATCGCCTGATACACGACGCGATGGCGCTCGGAGAAGAAATCGTCCGCGGCCAACCGGCCCGAGAGCATAGCCAGCCGGGACGGATCCAGCAGCACTCCGGCCAGTACCGCGCGCTCGGACTCCTCGCTCTGAGGAAGGGACTTCGGCGGTTGTAGTGCCTCGAGCATGTCTGGGAGAGCAGGCGGGGTCGAGCCCTTGATTCTCTACCAATGCGTGGGCCCGTTCAAGCCGCCAGGTTTCGTAAGCTGGATCAACGGATGAGCCCGGGAGGCAAGCCGTCGCACCAAGTTCTGGAGCACGAATTTGCTCCATGATGTAGCGCTCTCAATAAGCCAACCGCTGTCAGGTTTCCAACTCGCTCGGGAACGTTTCGGTGTGACCGAAATGGGTCGGGCACCGGAATAGAAGGGGTTGGCTCCATGAAGATCAGAACGCACGTTGCCGCCGGCGAAGACGCGTCAATCAGCTCCAACGGTTAGTCAGAACCGCCTGGAGCTTGTTCCCTCTTGGGAACACGCCGCGCTTAGCCGGGATGGTGGACCCGGCATGCGTGAGCTGTTATCATTCGCCAGCTATCCCATGACCTTAATGGCACACCCCACCGAGACAGCTTTGGAGCACTTTGTCTCCGGTGAGCTGGCGACAGAAGAGACACGCGATGTCGTGCGTCACCTGCTGACCGGGTGTGCACAGTGTCGCGAGGTCACGAGCAAACTGTGGCCCGTCGGCCCCGCCGATCGCTCGTCGAGCGCGTACGCGGACCTGAAGCTTCGGGTCGACGACCTTCGTGCGCGGGAAGCGGACGTGAACGAGGAGCGGGAGCAGGCGCGCAGCCTGTTGGAGGAGCTCGAGGCTCACCCGCCGAATCGAAGGACCTTGCTGGTGCTAAACAGCAAGCGATACCACAACTGGTTCCTCGCGGACCTGATCTTGGCCAGGGTCCTCGACCTCGGCTTCAAGGATCCCGGGGAGAGCCTGGCATACGCCGACCTCGCCGTGGCACTTGCCGACCGGCTGCCCGCCGAACGGTACCGCGACGCTCTGGTCAACGACATGCGCGGTCGAGCCTGGGGCGCACTGGGCAACGCGCGTCGGGTGAACTCGGATCTCAAAGGCGCCGAAGGCGCGTTTGCTCGAGCACAAGAACTGCTCGACGAGGGAACCGGTGATCCGCTCGAAGAGGCGCGGCTCCTCAGCTGGCGCGCGATGTACCTCAAGGTCCGCCGAGAGATCACGACGTCCACCCGGCTCTACGACAAGGCGATCAGCATCTACCGGCGGATGGGCGAAGAGCACCACATGGGTCGATCGATGGTCGACAAGGCCGCCAACCTGTCCGCGCTCGGTGACTTCGAGGGAGCCATTCGCAGCACCGAAGAGGGCATCAAGCATCTCGATCCCGAGTTCGACCCCCGCTTCGCGCTCGCGGCCAAGCATAATCTTTCGCTCTATCTGCATCGCGAGGGAGACATCGACCGGGCAATGGGTCTGCTGCAGGAGATCCTGCCG
>JAJCXP010000424.1 GCA_029263375.1 Acidobacteriota bacterium
ACCGGCAGAAGGACGCCCTGGTCGAGTACCTGAAACGGCGCGATTCGCGCCCTGGAGGAGAGGCCTCATGAACAAGCAGACCCTGATTTCATTCGCCGCGGTGCTCGGCACGGCGATGCTCCTGTCATTCGGTTGCGGCGAGGCGCGCGAGGTCCCCGACATCCCGTTCGGGCCGACCGGCGATGCCGCGCTCTCTTTCGACGAGCTCGAGAGCCAGTTCCCGCTCGACGAGACGGCCCGAGCCCTGCTGACCCAGGAGAACATCGAAGTGTTCGACCAGGAGCACATCGACCAGATCTACGCCCGTCTGAAGGGCGGACCGATACCCAACGGGCCCTACCACGGCAGCTTCTTTTTCGCCGATGGTGCAACGTTCCGGAATCTCTCCGACGTCGGCGGCGGGCTGCGCGGCCGGGCGATCGACGCCAAGCTCGACAAGCTCACCCAGATCGGCGAGATGCTGTGGCGCGGCAAGGTGTTCTATCGACGCCAGAAGGAGCTGCGTAACATCATCGACAAGGAGGTGGTGGTGGCGGGCCTGTTCGGAGTGTCGCTGGATCAGATGCGGCGCGAGAAGGTCTTCGGCGAGGACGTTGCGCTGCTCTTTCCGGCCAAGCTCTATCGGGGAGAGAGCCTGTTCGATAACCGCCGCCCGTCGGTGATCATCGACTACGCCGACAATTCGGACATCGACGGCTTTATCGAGGCGATCGACGGCCTGGCGGGCAAGAACGGCCTTGCGGTGCGCGACGAGATCCGGCAGATCCGTCCGGGGTTCTACCTGGGGCGCGCCTACTTCGGACCGGTGTTCGGGTTGAACTTCACGCTCTACAACGAGGATGTCGCGACGACGCAGGAGGCTGCGGAGTCGTAGCCAGGCTAGCCCCGTTTGAGCTCGAGCTCGAACGGGTTGTAGTGCTGAGGCATGCGGTCGGCGCCCTCGAAGTCCGGCTCGGCCGTCTTGTACGGTCCGAGCTCGTGCAAGGTGGCCAGGACGCCGGTCGCAATCAGCATCGCCAGGTCCTCACCGGGGCAGCGCTGGGCGCCGCCGCCGAAGTGGTGGTACGGACCGGCGCCGCGACTCCAGCGCTCCGGATCGAAGTGGGTTGCCGGCGCGGTGCCGTGGACGTTGCCGGGGTCCAGGTGGTTGATCTCGTTGACGATCAGGATCGTCGTGCCGCTCGGGACACGCTCGCCGCAGAGCGTGGTGTCCTGAGCCGAGGTGCGCATCAGGAAGTTGGTCGTCGGCCAGAGTCGCATGGCTTCCTGGATGCAGCCGGTGAGATACGAGAGCCCTCGCACCGCCGCGGCGTCGTCGAGGTCGGCGCCGGCGATCTCGTCTGACACTCGCTTTCGAACGGGCGCCAGGCCCGAGATCAGACCCGCCGCCCGGGCCGCGTTCTCGGCCAGGGTGTCGTTCATCGCGAACATCCAGTGGGTGATCTGGTCGGGAACAATCTTTGGGTCCAGGCCCGGTTGAACGCCCTTCGCCGCGCCAGCCAGCGAATCGGCAGTTGCCGCCGCATAGGCCGCCTCGAGCTCGGTGCGAAACTCTCCGTAGTTATCGCCGCGCTCGGGGACACGGGCACCGTTCGCTTCGGTCATCAGCTCGGCCAGGAGCTCCCGGCATCGGCGCTCGCGAGTTCCGGCGTTGCCGAAGATGACCCGCAGCGTGATGCGCTCGAAGAGCTCCGCCAGCTGCTGCCAATCCACCACGGTCGCGGTCGAGAGCGCGCGCTTCGATTCCTGGCGCACCACCGCGAGAATCTCGGTCGAGAGTGCGTGCAAGCGACCCGGGCAGAGCGCCGCTTCGTTGAACGCGCGTCGCTCGGGGTACTTCGATGGCGGCGAGATGGTGACCGCGTTGGGCTGGAAGTGCCCCATCTTCTCCCTCTTGGTCTCGGTGTGACCGTAGGGATGCGGCGAGCCGTCCAGGACCTTCTCGATCTCGTGCGGATCGAGCAGCAGTAGCACCTCGTCCTTGACGAAGCGAATGTAGACCCCCTTGCCGTAGCGTTTCCGGAGCTGGTCGCCGAACTCGGGCGACAAGGGGCCGCCGCGAAACCGCCCGACTCGTCCGACCCACTCCGGTCGCCGCAGCAGCGCGCCCTGCAGTGCGGTCGGAATGACGACCGAGCGGTTCAAGCGGATGCTGTCGCCGAGCGACGCGTGGGGGATCTCGCCCATCTCCTAACCCTCCCTGATTTAGCCCTTTCGGGCATCCTATCTGCTGGCTCGCCCGCCTCAAAGTGGTCTATACTTCGATGCATCGAAATACACGTACGCGTGGAGGCGCTGGTTGGGAGTGAGGGGCACGGTCTCGGTAATGGGTCGCCCGATGTTGGTCGCCCGATGTGGTCATCCGATGAGGATTCCGACCCGAGTCTCGAACGCCGGCTGCGCTCCCCGCGACCGCGCGTGGTCCCAGGTCGAAGAAGGAGTGGCGAGATGAGCAGGTACACCACGATCTTGTTGGCGATCCCCCTGGTGCTGCTGGCCTCCGGCTGCGGCTCACCCGAGAGCAAGGCGCGCAGCGCGTGCCTGGATCTGATCGGCGACATCGATCTCGACTTCTCGGGCGACACCCTGGTCGATGTCAGCGTCATCCGCCCGGTAGCCAAAGAGCGCAAGGATCGATTCCTCGGCAAGCCGGAGAACCGCGACCGGGTGATCTGCCGGGGCGCCCTCCACGCTGGCGACTACACCCAGACGCCGTGGGTCGACTGGGCGAACTACTGGGGTGCCGCGGACGCTTCCTCGAAGGCGAATAGCCTCTTCCTCAGCGGCGTCGGCGTCAACGGCGCGCTGATCGATCTCGAGTACGAGCGTATGGAGCTGATCCGCTTCAACCTGTTCGACAACTACACCTGGGAGAGCTACATCAACGGCTCGGGCGGCACCGAGGGCGCCGCGATGAAGGTGTGGCCCGAGATGCGCCTGCCCGACGATCATCCGAGCTACGCGGCGGTC
>JAJCXP010000425.1 GCA_029263375.1 Acidobacteriota bacterium
GTACTGCATCGCCAGCTGCTGGTGATCGTCCACATTCAGCTTGGCGATCTGTACGTCTGACGACTCCTCGGCGATCTCGTCGAGGACTGGCGCCACCATGCGGCACGGTCCGCACCACTCAGCCCAGAAATCCACCCGGACGGGTTTGTCCGACTTGAGGACTTCGCTCTCGAAGTTCTCGTCGGTAAGGCTCAGAATCTTGTCACTAGCCATGGAGTTTCCTTTTCCGTTTCGGATTCTGGCTCCGGGCTCGCTCCCGGGCGCCTCTCTGGGTTCAACAAGCACAGGCAGCAAAGTATTCTCGGGTCGCCCGGACATCGCGCTCGATCTGCGCGACCAGCTCGTCAGGCGACTCGAATCGACGCTCGCCGCGCAGCTTACGACAGAACTTCAACTCGATCCTACGCCGATACAGATCGTCCTCGAAATCGAGCAGATGAGCCTCGATCTGGCGCCGCGCCTGGCCCCCGAAGGTCGGCCGGGTACCAACGTTCGTCACCGACTCCCGGCCGCTCGACTCGCCCTCGATCCAGGCCTCGGTCACATAGACGCCGTTGCCGGGAAAGAGCTCGTTGTCGACCGTCAGATTCGCCGTCGGCCAGCCCAGCTGCCGGCCCCGCTTCTCGCCGCCCTCGACTGAACCGACCACGGCGAACGGCCGCCCGAGCATCTCGCGGGCGCGCTCCACCTCCCCCACCGCCACCAGCTCCCGGATCCTCGTGCTCGAGATCGCGTCTCCCTCATGGGTGACTTCGGGGACTCCCGCGGCCTCGAAGCCGAGCACCGCGCTGCGTTCGAGCAGGTATTCGAGCGAACCTTCGCGGCCGCGGCCGAAGGCGAATCGCGATCCGACCAGCACTTCGGCGATCGCCATCCGACCGATCAGGAAGTCCTCGATGAAGCGTTCGGCGGTCGTGTGGGCGAACTCGGGACTGAACCCGACGATCACCAGGGCGTCAACGCCGCTCGCCTCGATCAGCTGCCGCTTCTGCTCCGGGGTCGTGATGCGCTGCGGTGCCTGAGCGGGCCGCAGAACTGTCAACGGGTGGGGCTCGAACGTCACGACGATCGCATCGACCCCTCGCCGCTCCCCGCTCTCCCGCGCCCGCCGGATCAACTCCCGCTGACCCAGGTGAAGGCCGTCGAAGTTGCCGATCGTGACCACCCCGCCGCGCGGCAGATCGTCCCGCTGCCAGGCATCCTCGAACACTCTCATGCTCAAACGACCGGCAGCGCCTCTTCGTGCCGCTTGGGGCGCGGCTTGCCGACGATTCGGCCCACGAGGTCGTCAGCGTGCGCTTCGGTGATCTCGACATCGACCAGCGCCGGTGTCACCACCTCGCCCTCGTTGATCAACAGGCGGCCGTCGATCTCGGGCGCCATCCCTTGGTGCCGCCCCTCGAGCAGGTGCTCGGTCTCCTTGCAGACACCTTCGATCAGCGCCTCCATCGTGCGCCCGACCAGGCGCTGGCGGCGCTCGATGGAGATCGGGCGCTGCGCCTCGAGCAGCGCTCTCTGACGCCGCTCGGAGACCGGCGCCGGCACCCGGCCCGAGTACTCGGCCGAGGGCGTCCCGTCCTGCGGACTGAACACGAAGCAGCCGAGATGATCGAAGCGGGCACGCTCGATGAAGCCGAGCAGGTCGTCGAAGTGCTCCTGGGTCTCGCCCGGGAAGCCGACGATGAACGTCGAGCGCAGGAAGATGTCGGGCGCGTGGCGGCGGGCACGGTCGAGCAACTTCAGGTAGCTGTCACCCGATCCGCCGCGTCGCATCGCCTTCAAGATCTCGCGATGGCTGTGCTGGAGCGGCATGTCGACGTAGGAGACGAAGCGCTCCTCGCTGCCCATCAAGCGCAGCAGGTCTTCGTCGAGCGTCGTCGGGTAGGCGTAGAGGAAGCGGATCCACGGGATGTCGGTGTGCTCGAGCAACGTCTCGACCAGCTTGACCATGCCGTGACGGCCGAGGCCGAGATCCTCGCCAAAGCGGGTCGTGTCCTGGGCGATCAGGCAGAGCTCCTGCACCCCTGAGGCCTCGAGCTGCTGCGCCTCTTCGACCAGGCTGCCCAGCGAACGGCTGCGGAACCGGCCCCGCCACGACGGGATCGCGCAGAAGGTGCACGGGTTGTCACACCCCTCGGCGACCTTGAGATAGGCATAGCCGCGGGTCGTCAGTACGCGCGGAGCGGTGTGATCGAAGACCGCGTGCGACGGCGACGGCGACGGCGGCCCGCTGCCGATCGACACCAGGTCGCTCACCTTGCTCAGATCGTCCAGGCCGATGAAGCCGTCGATCTCGGGGATCTCGCGCGACAGCTCCTCGCCGTAGCGGTTGACCATGCAGCCGGCGACCAGTAGGCGGCTCACGCCATCACCCTTCCGCGCAGCCACTTCGAGAATCGCCTCGATGGACTCCTCCTTGGCCTCGTCGATGAAGCCGCAGGTGTTTACGATCACGGTCTGGGCGTCGTCGAGGTTGTCGACGAGCTCGTGCCCCTTGCGACGCAGCTCACCCAGGAGGATCTCGCTATCCACCTGGTTCTTGGGACATCCCAGACTGATGAGGCCGACCTTTGACGGTCCAGAGGGTTCTTTCATCCAGCTCGCCAGTCTAGCAAAGTGAGAGAGCGATAAGCTCGCGCATCATGGGTCTCGCGATCTTTCTGGCCGAGCGGGGTTGGTTGCCGGATGGCCTCGTCCGTCTCGGAATTCGCCGGCTGCTGGCCGAGCGGGTCCGGGCGATCGAGACCGACACGGAGAGCGCGCGCCAGGCGGCGATGTCGACCCTGATCCAGCAGCTGGATCGGAGCCCGATCGCGCTGGCGACCGACAGCCCCAACCGGCAGCACTACGAAGTGCCGGCCGAGCTCTTCCGGCGGGTGCTAGGGCGACATCTCAAGTACAGCTGCGGGTTCTGGCCCGCCGGCACGGCGGATCTGGACGCCGCCGAAGCCGCCATGCTCGAGCGCACCTGCGACAACGCCGGGCTCGAGGACGGCATGGACATCCTCGAGCTCGGCTGCGGCTGGGGCTCGCTCTCGCTCTGGATGGCCGAGCGACTCCCGGCGAGCCGCATCACCGCGGTCTCCAACTCCACTTCTCAGAAAGCGTTTATCGACGGTATCGCCGCCGAGCGCGGCCTGGACAACATTGAGGTCGTCACCGCCGACATGAACGACTTCGACGTTGATCGAACCTTCGATCGCGTGGTGTCGGTCGAGATGTTCGAGCACATGCGCAACTACCGCGAGCTGCTGACGAGAGTGCGACGCTGGCTGCGCCCCGACGGCCGACTCTTTGTGCATATCTTCTGCCACCGCCGGTATCCCTACCTGTTCGAGAGTCGCGACGATTCCGACTGGATGGCGACCCACTTCTTCACCGCCGGCTTGATGCCCTCGGACGATCTGCTCTTCCGGTTCGACGATCAGCTGCGTGTCGAGCGCCACTACGCATTCAGCGGCGAGCACTATCAAAGGACTGCCGAGGCGTGGCTCCGACGGCTCGATGGCGAGCGGGAGGCTGTCCTGGCGCTGTTCCGCGAAGTCTACGGCGAGGACCACAGACTCTGGTACCACCGCTGGCGAATCTTCTTCATGGCCTGTGCCGAGCTCTTCGGCTTCCACCGCGGTCAGGAGTGGTGGGTGAGCCACTACCTCCTGGCGCCGGGTCCGGAATCTACGGGTAATTGAAGTCGCCAGGTGTCGTTCTGGCCGGGTCCGTTGACCGACCGGCCCGGAGTGCGCGCCGGCATCGGCTCTTCGCGATCTCCCTCAAGTCCCTTTTAAAGCAATCACTTGCGGGGACACTCCGAGCTGCGGTCCGGCCGTCGCGACCGCTTCTCGAGATCAGGCAGCAACTTTGCACGCAACTAGCAGAGCGCCGCAACGCCTGTCATGCCTCGCTACCCGGAGATCCGAGTCAGCTCTGCGAGCGGTAATCCATTCGCCGTGGTGGCCGCGGTTCGTCACGCCCTGCGTCGGGCCGGCATCGAGCACGCCGAGATCGAGGAGTTCTCGCGTCAGGCGCTGACCCACTCGGACCCGCTCGGAATGCTCAAGGTATGCCGGAGCTGGGTCGGCGCCGCCGAGGCGCCGGGCTTCGAAGGCCAGGCCTAGGCCGCCCTTCTCATCTAGACCAGATCGGCGTCGGTGACGATCTCGATGGTGCTCGGTCCCTCGTGCGCCAGGCCGCGCTCCAACGCTGCGTCGAGCTCGGACGCTTCCGTCACCCGGATCCCCAACGCGCCGCACAGCTCGGCGTACTTGGCAAAGTCGGGATTGTGAAGCGAGGTCTGCCAGACATCCCAATCCCCCGCCCGCTGCTCCTTGGAGATCTTGCCGAGCTCCGAGTTGTTGAGCAGCACGTGGGTGATGTTCATGCCGTACTTGACCGCCGTGGTGATCTCGCCCATGTACTGGCCGAAGCCGCCGTCCCCGGACACCGCGATCACCGGCCTGCCGGCGAACCGCGGGTCGTCCTCGAGGGTCGCCGCCCAGGCGCCCATCGCCGCCGGGTAGGCGAACCCGATCGAGCCGAGGTAACCCGACATCAGCACCGACTGGCGCGTGCATTCGAAGTACCGCCCGAAGGAGTACGCGTTGTTGCCCACGTCGACCGCGATGATCGCGTCTTCGGGCACGGTTCGGTTCATGGCCGCAAAGACCGCCGAGGAGCTCACACCACGGCCGCGCTCCTCGCCCAACCGGCGCTCCTTTTCACGCCGCCAGATCTGCCAGCGCTCGGCGATCTGCGGCGCCTGATCTTCGGTGCCGCCGCCGGACGCGAGCCTGGCCGTCAAGAGCGCCACCGTGACGCCGATTTCACCCCAGACCGGGACGTCTACTTTATGGAACTTGCCGAGGATCATGGGGTCGTAGTCGACCTGGATCGTGGGCCGCTTTGGCGTGATCCCGGTGTGGTTGCTGAAGCTCGCACCGAGGACGATCAGTGCGTCGGACTCATTCATCAGCCAACTGGCGATCGGTGTCCCGGAACGGCCTAGCACGCCTCCCGCGAGCGGATGATGATCCGAGATCTGCCCCTTGGCCTTGAAGGTCGTCACCACCGGACAGCGCAGTAGCTCGGCCAGCTCCGTGATCGGGGCCATGTGGAAGCGCGCGCCGTGACCGACGACGATCAACGGGCGCTTGGAGCCCTTGATCAGCTCGACTGCGGCATCCACGGACTCCGCCGGTGGCGCGATCTCACGCGCCGTGAGCCGGCCGGTCGGGGAGCCCGCCTTTGCCTTCTCCGGCGCCGGCAGGGTCTGCACCTCGTCTGGAAAGATCAGATGAGACACGCCGCGATTCAGGATCGCGCTCTTGACGGCGAGATTCGCCAACTCCGCATGCCGGCTGCTTTGGAGGACCGGCTGACTCCATTGGGCGACCTTGCCGAAGGCGGCCGCCAGATCGATCTCTTGAAACGCGCCGGGACCGAGAACCTGCGTGTCGACCTGTCCGGTCAAGGCGACCACCGGCGAGCGATCGACGTTGGCGTCCCAGAGCCCAGTCAGGAGGTTGGTGGCGCCGGGACCGGCGATCGCGAGACACGCCGCCGGCCGCCCGGTGAGCTTGCCGTAGGCGGACGCCGCGAACGACGCCGCGCCCTCGTGCCGGATGCCGAAGTAGCGCAGTTTGCCGGCCTCCTCCTGCCGCCGCAAGGCGTCGGCAAGACCCAGATTCGAGTGTCCGACCATCCCCCATACCGCGGCGATGCCCCAGTTGACGAGCGTCTCGGCGATCAGGTCGGTGACCGTCGTCTGGTGCGCCTGCTCCTCGGGCAGGGCCACGTAGACACCGTCCTCACGGACTTCGACCGGGAAGGTCTCGACGCCGTCGTCGAAACCCGGCGCGTTACCGGTGAGAGGGTCGTAGTCCCAGCCGTGCCACGGGCAGCGCAGGAGCCCGTTCTCTATCGTGCCCTCTCCGAGCGGCCCGCCCTGGTGCGGGCAGCGGTTGTCGAGGGCGCCAAACTTGCCGTCGATGTGCGTCATGCACAGGGTTCGGTGCTCGCACGTCACCGGCTTGACGCGCCCATCGGCCAGCTCGTCGCGGGTCAGCACGCGCCGCCAGTTTGTTTTTCCTCGGGCCTGATCCGCCATTCGTCTTCCCTTCCCTTAGAGCGGCACCACTCCGCCGTACGCGACCCCGGTGAGATACGCGACATCGCGCTTCCAGGTGGTCAGGTCGTGGGGACGCAGCTGATTCAGATGGGTGTGACCGCAGGCTCGCGCCAGCAGCTTCATGAGCTCGACCGACGATTGGAAGAACTTCCCCAGTCGTTCAGCGGCCTGATCGACCGGCAGACGAGCTCGGAGGTGCTCCTTCTGGGTTGCGATTCCGACCGGGCAGTTGTTCGTATGACAGGCGCGCATACCGAGGCACCCGATCGCCTGGATCGCCGAGTTGGAGACCGCGATCCCGTCCGCCCCGAGCGCCATCGCCTTGGCGAAGTCCGCGGGTGTGCGCAGGCCACCGGTGATGATCAGCGTAACCCGACCGCTGACACCGCGGCGGTCGAGATGCCTCCGGGCGCGTGCCAGCGCCGGCAGTGTGGGCACCGAGATGTTGTCGCGGAAGATTCGCGGTGCGGCGCCGGTACCGCCGCCGCGCCCATCGAGAATCACGTAGTCCACGCCCACCCGCAGGGCGGCGTCGATGTCCTCTTCGATGTGCTGCGCCGACAGCTTGAAGCCGATCGGGATGCCGCCGCTGAGCTCGCGGACCTCGTCCGCGAAGTGCCGGAATCCATCTTCGTCATCCCACTCCGGAAAACGTGCCGGAGAGATCGCCGCCTGTCCCTCCTCGAGGCCGCGCACCTCGGCGATCTTGCCCATCACCTTCTCTCCGGGCAGATGGCCGCCGGTGCCGGTCTTGGCCCCCTGGCCGCCCTTGAAGTGGAACGCCTGGACCCTGGCCAGCTTGTCCATCGAGAAGCCGAACCGGGCCGAGGCCAGCTCGTAGAAATAGCGGCTGTTGGCCTCCTGCTCCTCGGGCAGCATGCCGCCCTCACCCGAGCAGATGCCGGTACCGGCCAGCTCGGCGCCCTTCGAGAGCGCCACCTTGGCCTCGAACGACAGCGCGCC
>JAJCXP010000426.1 GCA_029263375.1 Acidobacteriota bacterium
GAACGTGCCCGCGCCGTCGTTGTTCTCGTACCAGGCGATCTTGTCGTCGTTGTAGGACGCCGAGAGGACGTCCTGATCTCCGTCTCCGTCCACATCGGCCGAAAACACGGAGCGGGCGCTGTCGGCCAGGATGGAGATCACCTGCTGGGAGGCGAACGGTACTTGCCGCGCTTGGACCGGGGGCGCCACTAGATGCGTGGAGCACGCCCCGAAGATCACCGCAAACACCCAGCGCAGCCAGCGTCGCCGCCGCGACGAGATCGGCCGGCCACTCGAAGACCGCGGCTCGTGGAGCCGCCCGACATGCCTCATGTGAACCCTTTCCTCGACCGAATCGTTCTAGGAAGTTCGCAGAATGATAGCAAACGGAGGTAGTGCCGCCCAGCCGTTCAGTCCTTGGCGATACCGGTATGACGCACGACCCTGCCATCCTCCTCGTGCGTCACGACGCCCCAGATCTGCTTGTTGGAGTGACCGAGTGCGGACGGGCAGCGCACCCCCGGCAGCACTTGGACGTCGTAGAGCTCCCGCATCTCGCCGCCGAGCTCGAGCCAGTGGAGGAAACTGCCGGTCGAGAGCTCGATGACCGCGAGACCGCTGCGTGCCTCGGTGCCCTTCTCGCGCAGCCGGTCGTCGAGCGCGAGCCCCGAGAACGTCCGCTCCTCGCGGCACTTGGACATACCGACGACCGCGTAGCCGCCATGGAAGGCGAGTCCGCGCAGGTAGCCCGGGCAGAAGCAGACCGGCTCGAAGCGCCCGTCATCGAGATCGATGGTGCCGAGCTCGCCGGTGCCGGAGTTCAGGACCCAGAGGCGCCCGTCGTGGAGACGCGGCGAGTGCGGCATCGAGAGGCCGGTGGCGACGATCTCGTTGCTGTCGACGTCGATGACCACGCCGCCGTCGTCACGATGCTCACGCCAGCCGGCGGCGACGTCGGTCCGAGCGACGGCGGTGACGAAGCGCGGTTTACCGTTCTCCGCAGCCAGCCCGTTCAGATGGCATCGGTCCTCGGGTGCAATCTGGCTGATGAACGGCGGCTTCCAGAGCGACCGGAAACTGTGGCGCTCGTCCACGGTCGCCAGGCAGCTGAACAGGGTGTTGACGAAGATCGGCTCGCCGTCGGTACCGAAGACGATGTCGTGGACGTCGATGTCGCCGGTGGTCCATGCCAGGTGCGGTTTGTAGAGACGGTCGTGAGGGCCTTCGCTCTCGCCAGACCGCAGGACATCGTCGAACTGCCAGAGCTGATAGCGGGTGGCCACGTAGAGGCGCTCCGGACGCGCGGCGAGTCCCATCGCGCGCTCGAACATCCGCTGAAAGACCGACAGCCGGCCGTCAGGCTTGACGCCGAAGAGGAAGAGCCGGTTCGAATGGTAGGTAGTAGCGACCAGGCTGGCGGCGAGACTGTCGAGCCAGTCGAGGAAGTGGCGAGAGCCTGTGACCTCGAAACCGGGGCCCCGCGCGGGGGTCTGAGCTGGCGTCGGTACCGGCCTCTTCATTCGTGATCGCTCTCCTCGCGAACGGCGAGCATACCGGGCTCTTCGCCGATCTCGTGACGGCTCCACATGGCGAGGTAGGCGCGCTCGAGGTTGCACACGAATCGTGGCGTGTCGAAAAGCGGCCAGGTGCGGCGCCGGCTTCGGAGCTGGGCACGCACGGCGCGTAGAACGCTCGGATTGCGTGCCAGGTCGACGGCTCGCCTCTCGTAGCTCTCGAGATCGGGTACGACCAGCTCCGGCAGGCCGACCGCCTCGAGCATGCTCGCCGCCACCCGGGACGCGAACGTCTCGCCCGGGCAAGTCAGAAGCGGCACGCCGGACCACAGGGCGTCGGCCGCCGTGGTGTGGGCTACGAAGACCCGAGTGTCGAGAAAGAGGTCGGCAAGCCGATGGCGTGCCAGGTGCTCGGCCTTAGTGTCGGCGAAGCGGCGCGGCCTCAGACGATCGCCCGAGATGCCACGCGCCTGGGCCTCGTGCCGCAGATTCTCGACTCCGGGGCCGTCGGCGATCCACATGACGCTGTCCGGGACGTGGTCGAGGATCCGCATCCAGACGCCGAAGATCTGGGGATCGATCTTGGCGAGCTTGTTGAAGCAGCAGAAGACGAAGCCGTCGTCGGGCAGACCTTCGTCGGCCCGGCTCGGCGTGTCGGACGCAATCGGCTGTCGGTAGTCGGTCGCGTGGTAACAGTGCGGCAGGAGGGCGAGCATCTCGCCGAAGTGATCCGAGTGGTTGGGTGGCGAGACGATCGGGTCGCCGATCAGATAGTCGTGGAAGACTCCGCCCATCGTCGACGGATAGAGCCACGAGACCTGGAGAGGCGCGGGCCGCCGCGCCAGGATGCCCGGCCGGCCGCCGCGGGTGAAGCCGGTCAGATCGATCAGAATGTCCGTCCCGTCCGCGCGGATGCGGCGGGCGGCCTCGAGATCCGTCGCCTCCCGCAGATCGACGAACGCGTCGCAATCGCGGGCGATGCCGCGTCGGTAGTCGCTGCCGTCGTCGGGGCCGATCGAGTATGCGGTCACTGCGAAGCGATCGCGGTCGTGGAGGGCGTAGACCGCGCGGGTCATCTGGGCGACGGCGTGGTCGCGGAAGTCGCTCGACAGGTAGCCGAGACGCAGGCGCCCGGGTTCCCGCCTGGGGCGAGGCGGCGAACCGAGGGCGGTGCGGTCGGGTTCGGCCTGACGAAACGCCCGCCCGGCCGCGTCGCGCGCCAGCGCCCGGAGCTCTTCCGGTTCGAACGGAAGGAACGAGACGAATGGCGGCAGGGGCGAGGGCTCGCCTTTCTCCCGGGCCGCAGCGATCGCCGATCGGACCGAGGCGACCTCCCGCTCTCGGTCGGACCAGGCGCAGGTCTCTCCCCGCGCCTGGGCGCGAGCGCAGATCGCCCCGCCGTGCGCGGGGTCGAGTAGGAGCGCCCTTTCGAAGGCGCCGATCGCCTTGGGATAGGCGTAGCGGGCGAAGTGCACCTGGCCGACTCGGAAGGGCGCTTCCGGGTCGTCGGGCCGCAGATGCGCCGCACGCTGCAGCGACTGGAGGGCCTCCGGGTAGCGCTCCTCGCGCTGGAGGAGAGTCGCCTTGGCGAACCAGGCCTCGACGTAGTCCTTCTTCAGCCGCACGGCCCGCTCGTAGCAGGAGTGGGCTTCCTCGTCGCGCTTGAGGCCGGCGAGAAGATTGCCGTAGTTGAGCAGCGGTTTGGGGTAGCGCGGGGCGATGCGAATCGCATGGTTGAAGGCGACTGCGGCCTCTTCGGCACGGCCGAGCGCGTCGAGAACCACTCCCAGGCCGTTCCAGGCCTGGGGATAGTGCGACTGGAGTCTCAGCGCCTCGCGCAGGACGACCTCGGCCTCTCGGGGTCGCTCTCGTTGGCGCAGCAGGTTGCCCAGGTTGTAGAGGCCCCGGGGATAGCTCGGATCGAGCTCGATCGCGCGGCGATACACCGTCTCCGCCTCGGTCAGCTGGCCGCCGTCCTGTAGCGCCAGACCGAGGTTGTTGTGTGCCGGCGGCGACCCTGGCTGCAGCCGCACGGCCGCCCGCCCGGCGGCGATCGCCGCCTCACGGTCGCCGAGACTGCGAAGCACGTCGCAGAGATGGGTCAGGACCTCACCGTCGTCGGGAGCGTTGGCCGCCGCGGCCTCGAGATGCTCTCGCGCGCGCTCGCGCTCGCCGCGACGATAAGCGATCAGCCCGAGAAGATGCAGTGCACCGGCGTGCCCCGGATCTGAGCGAAGCGCATCGCGCAGATGTCGCTCGGCGTCCGCGACATCGCCCCCGCGCAGGCTGGCGCGGGCGCTCTCGATCGCTCCGCCGGGCTCCATCGCTCTGAGTCTATTATCGAAGCCCGGGTGCGCCGCTCGCCATCGCGCGGTGCGCAATGCTCGCACTCAGCTGCGAATGCTCAGCCCAACCGGGCCGCCCCCGCCGCGTCGGTGGCGCTCGCCGCGCTGGTCAGCTCTCGAGCCGGGTGCCGCTGAGTTGGTCGGCAAGCGACCGGCGGCCCTTGGCGATCAGCAGGGCCGGCAGGCCGAGCAGCGCCACGGTGGCGACGCCGCCGAGCCATCGGCGCACCGCCTGGCCGAAGCTGACCGGCGCGCCATTGCTCGCCCATGCGTGCAGGCCGGCGCGCGCCATTCCCGGAGTCCGTCCCCAGAAGGCGAGCGAGTAGACCACGTAGACGAACGAGAGCGCCAGGCCGACCAGCGCGTATGCGGGCCAGTGCGCGAGTCGGGGTGGTGATCCCAGCGCGGCCGCGCCAGCGATCGCCGGCAGCACCGCCGTGGCGGCGACCGCTACGTCCAGCGCGCCGGCCACGAGGCGCCGCCGAATCAGCGTGTCCGAGATGGGCACGACCGGGCTCTCGGTCTTCTCGGGGAGTGCGATCTGCTCGGGCTTGGCCGAATCGACCTTCGGCTCGACAGAACTGACCTTCGACTCGACAAAATCGACCTGTGGTCGAGGCCCCTCGGGATCGAGGATCGGAGGCTCAGCGAGCTGCGTGCCCGGCGGATCCAGGAGCAGCGGCAGATCGAAGAGATCGGTGGTCGACGAGACCCGGACGGTGCGTCTCATATGTCAGCGGAACGGAACGTACTTGACGAAGATCCGGTAGAGCAGATCCTCAGGGCGGTCCTGATAGGTCTGAGCGAACTGGGCGGCGCGCAGAATGTCGGTGTCTGAACTGGAGATCTCGAGCGCTTCGCCGAAGTGCTTGGCGGCCGCGCTGGTGTCGCCGCGCTGCAGCGCGCGCACGCCGATGTTGTAGTAGCTGTCCACCATCAACCGACTGACGTCGGGGTTGTTCGGCATGTCCTCGTGCAGCCGCCAGAGCTCGCGGAGAGTCATCTCCCACTCGCCCTGCCTGAAGATCTCGACCAGGGTGCGCAGTGGCTCGAGCTCGGCGTCCGCGACCAGTTTCAGGTTGCGGGCGTTCTCGTCCAGCGGTTGGATCGCCACCGCCCGAGTCAGCAGCTCGTCGACC
>JAJCXP010000427.1 GCA_029263375.1 Acidobacteriota bacterium
CGGGTGGTCGTCAATTGGGATCACGAGGGGGAGTCGTTCATCGTTGCGCTCGACAAGAAGACCGGCAAGGAGCTCTGGAGGAACGCCCGCGACGAGCCCACGTCCTGGTCGACGCCGACAGTGGTCAGGGACGGCGACCTCGATGTGGTCGTGGTCAGCGCCGCCAACCACGTCAGGGCCTACGACCTCGCTTCCGGCGACGAGCTCTGGCGAGTCAGCGGTCTCGGCCTCAACGTGGTGCCGACCCCGGTGGCCGACGGCGAGACCGTCTGGGTGATGAGTGGCTGGCGCGAGCCACGCGGCATGGCGATTCGATACCGCGGAGCTCGTGGTGACCTGACCGGCACCGACCGGGTGCGCTGGCAGATCGAGGAGGGACTCTCCTACGTTCCCTCCGCGGTCCTGGTCGACGGTCGCGTCCACTTCTTTCAGCGCTTCAGCGGCATCCTCTCCTGCTACGAGCTGGCGACGGGGGAGGCCTGCTACGAACGGCGGCGACTCGAAGGCTTCGAGAACATCTACGCTTCGCCGGTCGCGGCCGGTGATCGCATCTACAGCATTGCCCGCGACGGGACGGCGATCGTCTTTCGCGCCGGCAAGGAGTTCGAGATCCTGGCGCGGAACAAGCTCGAGGACGTGTTCAACGCGACCCCGGCCGTGGTCGGCGACAGGATCGTGTTGAGGGGTGATCGGTACCTCTACGCGATCGGCGAACCGCGCTAGCTCCCAAGCAGGGGATCATCGCGTGGTCGAGGGTCGATCGAGATCCGCTACCGCGGCACCTGAGCGGTTCTCCCCGGATCCCTACATCGCTCCAAAGCGGCCGGTCCGGAGGATCTCGGTCCGCAGCTTGCCGAGCTCAGCCGGAATGCTCTCCCGAACGACGGCGCTATCGTCGCTCACCAGGATCTTGAAGACCACCTCCTCGGGATTGTCGGCAGCCAGTCCGATGCCGATGCCGGTGACGCCGTCGAGCTTCAGAACAGCGTCTTCGACCCGGCGCTGGATCTGCTCGGCGTCGCGGATCGCAGCTTGCATTCGCGTCGACAGGACGGGCTCGAGCGCGCCGACTCCGCCCTTGCAGCCGACGGGCTCGAGGTCATCTTTCGGTTTCACCTTGCCGAGCTGCTTGAGCACCGTTGACATCGGGGTGACGAGCGCGAATCTCGGGTCTGCGAGATTGACCGCGATACCCAGACCGACCAGGCCCGGGCACGACGGCAGGTCTTCGAAGAACACCGTGCCTGAGTCACCGAAGGACATTATCGGTTTGGAATTGTTGCTCTGAACCACAAACTGCTTGATCATGCGCGCCAGCGGGCCCGCCCCGGGGGGGAACCCGTAGTCCACGTCGCCGGTGATATTGGTTGCGACGACGGTGCCGCTCTTGACGCCCGTTCCGCGTCCGGACTTCTTCACCTGCTGGCCCAGGAAGGGAGCCACCGTGTGACCCCCGGGCATGCCGATCTCCAGCACGCGGCCGTTCGGATGGACGGAGTCGTCGCGTACCTCCGCCAACGCAGCGTCTACCTGGTTCTTGGGCGCCTTGTTCGCCTTGTGGAACTTGATCTTCTTGAACTTGCTCAGATCGGCGACCGGGTGCCCCTTCGGATTCTCGGTGTTGCACGCACCGCCTGCGGTATCGATCAGCCCCGGCTGGATCACGGGATCGCCCTTCTGTGCCTTGTTTCGCTTGGCGAGCGTCTGGTTGGTCGACAGAATGTACTGCACATCCCCCTGAATCAGGGCGCCCAGCGTTCCGCTGAGACAGGGTAGATCGATCTCGCTGTCGGCAGCGAAGTCGGTAGCGTTGCCTCCTGAGGTGCCGAGCTGGATCGGCAGCCCTTGAGCCTTCTTGTGCTTCTTGGGTCCTGCGACCGCTTGAGTCGCGATCAGCAACAAGATGGACGCTGTCAGGTACCCGAAGACTCGCTTCGAACCGATAATCGTCTGCATGACCTCTCCTCTCACTGTGGTTACATATGGTTCACGTAGTTGGCGGCTCTGAGGGATCATTTCGCCTGGCTGTACAATCCGAGCAGTCACATGTCGGAGTCGACAGGAGAGGTCACGCGGCTACTCGAGGACTGGCGCGCCGGCGACGAGGATGCCGTCAACGTGCTGTTCCCGCTCGTCTATCGGGAGTTGCGCCGACTGGCCCGTGGTCAGCGCTTTCGCCACCCGCGCCAGGAAAGCCTGGCCACGACCGCGCTGGTTCACGAGGCCTATCTCAAGCTCGTCGGCGCCGAGGGCAGGCCGTACGAGAATCGAGGCCACTTCATGGCGATCGCCGCGAAGGCAATGCGCCAGATCCTGGTCGATCAGGCGCGCAAGCGGAGCTCGCAGAAGCGGGGTGGTCGCCTACACCATGCAGAGCTCGATGAGGAGCGGGTACCGGTCTCGCAACGCGCGGAGGAGCTGATCTCTCTCGACGAGGCCCTCACCAAACTGGAGACCCTCGACCCACGGATGAGCCGGGTCGTCGAGCTCCGGTTCTTTGGCGGCCTTTCGGTCGAGGAGGCCGCCGAGAGCCTCGAAGTCTCGCCGGCGACAATCAAGCGCGAATGGCGCAAGGCGAGGGCGTTTCTCCACCGCTACGTCTCGGGGGAGGCGGCACCCGGTGTCTAGAGACGGCCCGGCCGATCTTTCTGCGGAGGATTGGCGACGGGTCAGCGAGCTGCTCGACGAGTTGATGGACCTCCATCCCGACCAGCAGGAGCAGCGTCTGGTCGAAGTCGGTCGGGAGGCCCCGGAGTTCGTTCTCGAGCTCAGGCAACTCCTGGCCTCCGATCAACAGGCCGGGGGATTTCTCGACGCGCCGGCCGCGGAAGTGCTCGAGACGCTCATCCGAAAGGTCGTCGACGACGGCGAGCGGCCACCGGAGAGCGCGGGCCCCTACCGGATCGTCCGGGAGCTGGGCCGAGGGGGCATGGGCGTGGTCTACCTCGCCGAGCGCTCGGACGGTGAGTTCGAACAGAGAGTCGCGCTCAAGCTGGTCAAGCGGGGCCTCGACACCGACGCGATCCTGGCGCGGTTCAGGCGGGAGCGACAGATTCTCGCGCGACTCCAGCACCGCGCCATTGCCCGCCTGTTCGATGGCGGCGCCGTCGACGACGGTCGCCCCTACTTCGCGATGGAGTTCGTGGACGGAGAGCCTCTTGCCGAGGCCTGTGACCGAGCTCGGATGACCGTGGACGGGAGACTGAGGTTGTTCCTGGACGTGTGTGCCGCGGTTCAGTACGCGCACGGCCAGCTCGTGGTGCACAGGGACCTCAAGCCTTCGAACATCCTCCTGGACCGGGCCGGCGACGTAAAGTTGCTCGACTTCGGAATTGCTCGCCTACTGGACGAGGAGGGCGAGGGTCCGACCCAGATGACGGCCGCGAGTCTCCGACCCTTGACCCCGGCCTACGCCGCCCCGGAGCAGCTACGCGGCGGCGCCGCGACCCTCGCCACGGACATCTACTCCCTGGGCGTCGTCCTCTGTGAGCTGGTCTCAGGACTTCGCCCGCGAGGCGCCGACGCGTCCTTCGATCGCGCGCCGACGCTGCCATCGGCGCTCGCGACCTCCGGAGGGGTGGACGCGAGCTCTCCCGCCAGTCGAGCGCGGGCGAGAGGAATCGACCCCGCCAGCCTGCGACGTCGCCTGTCGGGAGACCTCGACGCGATCGTCGCCAAGGCCCTGCAGGAGGATCCCGATCGCCGCTACCCTTCCGCCGAGGCGCTCAGCCGCGACGTCAGCCGGCACCTCAGCGGTCTGCCGGTCGAAGCCGCTCCCGGTAGCGCGCTCTACCGCGCGCGCAAGTTCGTCTCGCGCCATCGGTTCGGGGTCGCCTCCGTCTGTGCGTTCACCCTCGCGCTCTTGGCTGGCCTGGTCGGGACGAGCTGGCAGGCGCGGCAGAAGGCGATCGAGGCGCGCAAGGCCGAGGTCGTCAAGGAGTTCGCCCTTGGTCTATTCGCCGCCGCCGACCCTTCGCTCGCCCAGGGCGACGAGGTCACGGCGTTGGAGCTCGTGGCAAAGGGTGCCGAGCGGATCGAGACCGACCTGGCCGGGCAGCCGGAAGTCCAAGCCGAGATGGAGCAGCTGCTGGGCAACGTGTTCTGGAACCTCGGGCGCAGCGAGCAGGGGCTAGAGCTCGTCGAGCGGGCGCTCGGACGGACCTCCGAGGCGACGAGTTCGGCTGGCAGGGCCAACGCCCTGCGATCCAAGGGCGGAATCCTGGTCGACCTAGGCCGCCCGGAAGACGCGGAGCCGTTTCTGCGCGAGGCGCTTGCCATGCACGAACGAACCCTCGGGCCGCTGCACCCAGAAGTCGCGGAAGACCTCGATCGGTTGGTCCTCTTGTCGATGGCAAGGGGCAACCTCGACGAGGCCCGAGAGCTCGCTGAGCGGTCACTCTCCATCCGACAGCAGTCCCTGGGTGGAGATCACATCGAGACCGCCGACTCGCTCAACAACCTCGGCGTTCTTCAACGTCAAGCGGGCGACTACTCGGCCGCAGAAGAAAGCTATCGGCAGGCGCTCGCGATTCGCCAGGCACAGCTGGGCGACCGGCATCCCGACACGTTGGACTCGCTCGGCAATTTCGGCAGCCTGCTCCACTTCCGTGGCAGGTACGAGGAGGCGCGGCAGCTATTCGCGGAGGTAGTCGTCGCTCACGACGCGGTATTCGGCTCCGACCACCCATCGAGCGTGCGAGCGCGCAACAACCTGGCCGCTCCGCTGGCGCAGCTCGGCCGGCTCGAGGAGGCCGAGGCGCTCTATCGAGAGGTTTTGGCCTACTGGGCCGAGACCACCGGGCTCGACCATCCGAACGCACTCGGAACCCAGAGCAGCCTCGGTCTGATCGATCGTATGCGAGGTCGGCTGGAGGCCGCCGAAGCCAGCGACCGATCGGTGCTCGCGAGGGCGATCGAGGCGCTCGGCGAAGACCATCCGCTGAGCGCGCGGTTTGCGGGCCGGCTGGCCGATACTCTGCGCGAGGCGGGCCACCTTGATGAGGCTAGGGTCCATGCTCAGCGGTCGCTCGAGGTGCACGAACGGAAGTTCGGTCCCGAGGCGCCGCAGGTCGCTTCCGATCTTCAGCTCGCCGGTGTGATCAGCGCGGAGCTGGGCGAGCTCGATCTGGCCAGGAGTCAGCTCCGGCGTGCCCTGGATCTCCGGATCGCGATCCACGGCACCCGGAGCGTCTTCACCAGCGAGACGCAGGTGTCGCTTGGAGATGCTGCCAGACGAGCCCGTGACCTCGATACGGCCCTCGATCTCTTGCAAGAAGGCCTCGACACGAGTCGTGCGCTACTGCCCGAGGGGCACGCGGCCATCGCTCGCTCCGCATGGCTTCTGGGCCGCGCGCTGCTCGAGGCCGATCGGTTAGCCGAGGCCGAAGCGCTTCTCATGGAGGCCGACACAGTGACGGCCGCTGCTTTCGGCGCCGACAGCTGGAGGGGGGCGGCCGTTCGGGTAGATCTGGGGATCTGCCGGCTCCGAAACGGCCAGCCGGAGCAGGGGCGGCGAATGGTCGAAGCGGCGCTCGAGGAGCTGGAAGACCAGCTCGGCGCGGCGCACCGGCTCTCGACGGAGAGCACGCGCCGGCTGTTCGAGACCAGCAAGGTCACCGGCATACAAGGACGTCCGAAGGGAGGTCCTACGCGCGTTGCGAGGCTGAGTCGGCAGCAGCGGCCCGGTAGATTGGATGTCCAATCCGCTATTTGACGGTGCCCGGGATCGGCGCTAGCCTTCCTCAATCCGCAGACGATTCCATTCAGAACGCCCGCTAGCCGGGAAGAACCGAGGTCGAGTGCACATGCTCGAGGGATCTTGAGGCCCATGCGCACGAGAGTCCTGCCGCTTCTGCTGGGTCTCTGTCTTCTTTGCGGCCCGCTGGTCGCGGCGGTGATCACCGTCGATGCCACCTGCTCGCTGGCGGACGCGATCAGCTCGGCGAACAGCGACAGCAGTTTCGGGGGTTGCGGCGCGGGATCGGGGCCGGACGAGATCGTGTTGACTCAGGACGTGTTGTTGACGTCAGCGCTACCGACGATCAGCAGCGAGATTCAGATATCCGGCGGAGGATTCGTGATCGAGCGCGGCCTCGGCACCTCCATGTTCCGCTTGCTTCACGTAGATCCCTTTGTCACCTTCTCTCTCGACTCGGCCACATTGCGAGGAGGAGTCGCCCGGGCATTCAGCGGCGGCGGTGGGGGCCTTCTGATCGAAGGACACGCCACGCTGACCAACACCATCATCTCGAACAACCTGTCGCTGTGCGACAACGGGGGAGGGATTCGAGTCGATTTCGTCGGCAGCGTCACCTTGATCGACTCCCTCGTCGAGCACAACACCTCCACCAATGAAGGCTGCTCCACAGCGCCTTTCGGCGGCGGCGGGATCGCGGTGAGAGGTAGCGCCGCCGCCCACCTCATTCGCACCACGGTCGCTGCCAACCAAGCCTTCAGTTCCGGGGGCGGGATCCACAGCCACGGCGTTCTGGTGTTGGAGAACAGCACCGTTTCCGGGAACGCCAGCATCAGGGTCAGTGGCACTCACCACGGCGGCGGCCTGTTCTCGATCGGGGACACGACGCTCACGAACACAACCGTCACCGGTAACGAGGCGATCGGAGGCCACGGGGGTGGGGTAAGTGATGCCTTCGACTTCGATAGCGAGTTCATCGTCAGCAACACAGTGATCTCCGGCAACGTCGCCGACTTCAACCGGAATTGCGTCGCCACCGGCGTTACCGATCTGGGCGGCAACTTCTCCGATGGTGATTTCTCCTGTCCCTCGAGCTTCGGGCTCATGACGGGTCTCGATCCCGTTCTTGCGGACAACCGGGGGCCGACCCCGACCCATGCACTCGAAAGGGGCAGCTCCGCCATCGATGCCGGAGTCGACTGCTTGCTGGACGTCGATCAGCGCGGCTTCCCGAGAGACTCGACTTGCGACAGCGGCGCTTTCGAGTACGAAGCGGGCCCGTTCTCGCTGGCGATCGTTGGCGAGTGTCCCGGCATGTTGACCGTCACGATCTCGCGCGCCACGCCCGATTCGGTCGTCGAGTTGTTCGAGGGCGAGGGGGGTGGTGCCTCCGTGGTTCCGGATGGTAGCTGTGCGGGAACCGCGCTCGATCTGGTCGCCCCGCAGAGCGTAGCCTCCGTGGCGACAGACGGGGACGGCAGCGCCGTCTCGGATCTCTCATTCCAGGCGGGCGAGTGCGGCTTCCAGCTCCAGGGCGTCGACGAGGCTGATTGCAGCACCAGCCTTCCCCGGACGATCGACAGCTGCGACTTCCTGACCACGGGCCATACCGGGTCCGGTGCCGACCCCGTGGCTTCTTCGCAGGGCTCGCCCGACTGCGCCTTCAATGAGTTCGTTCCCGGGGACGTGGTCACGCTCGTCGCCGCGCCGGGAGAAGGGTTTCGAGTCGACGGCTGGAGTGGTACCGATGACGACTCGAGCACGGACGAGACGAACACCGTAGTCATGCCATCTGCGGAGCACCTGGTGGAGGTCCACTACAGCAGTGTGCCCCCCGAAGAGTGCCACTTTCTCACCCGGAGCCACACCGGCGGTGGAGACAACCCGCAAGCGTCACCGCTCTCCTCCCCTGGCTGTCCCACGCTAGAGTACTCGGTGGGTGAGGTCATCACGCTTACCGCCGACCCCGACGCCCAGTCGATAGTGAGTGGTTGGACCGGGACGGACGACGACTCGAGCGTCGATCTCGTGAACACGGTGACGATGCCGGACGCCGCGCACGAAGTGACAGTCCACTACGATCAGGTCTGCTTCTCGATGGATCTGGAGCGCAAGGGCCAGGGAACCATCCCGAGGACATCGCCGAAGAACTCCCCCGGCTGCCTGAACGGCTCCTATCTCGAAGGCGTGACCGTCGCCTTGTCCGACGCCAACCCCAGCGCGGGCTGGTCGGTGGCACGTTGGTTTGGCACCGAGAACGACAACTCCACCGCCTCGACCAACAGCGTGGTCACGCCGGCGGAGAACTTCCGAGTCGGGGTCCTCTACGAGCGGGTGTGCTTTTATTTGAAACCGCTGAAGAAGGGCTCCGGCGCCGACTTGGTGGCCGTACCCACGAGCTCCACGGGCTGCCCCGACTCTTCCTACCTTCCGGGCGAGGTCATCGACCTCACCGCAAACCCCGATTCGGATTCGCAGGTGCGCCGCTGGCGCGGTACAGATGACGACTCGAGCAGCTCGCTCACCAACACGGTGACGATGCCGGCGAACTCTCATTTCGTGGCCGTCCAGTACGAGGATCTCTGCAACGTGCTCACTCTCGATCACTCCGGCTCGGGAGCAAACCCGACAGCGGCGCCGCTACCCGATGGCAGTGCGTGGGCGCAGCAGACTGTCACCGACTCGTTTGCGGGCGTCTGGTCGGCTGTAACGGCGGATGTCGACGGCGATGGGGACCCGGACGTCCTGAGTGCGGCTTCCGGCGCCGATGCCGTCAGCTGGTGGGAGAACGTTGGGGGTGACGGTTCCTCCTGGATCGAGCATGCCATCGGAACGGGGTTCGATCACGCCAGGATGGCGCTCCCGGGTGACCTCGATGGAGACGGCGACATCGATGTTGTCGGCGCTGCCTGGGCGTCGCACGAGGCAGTTACGTGGTGGGAGAACACCGCTGGCGACGGCACCTCCTGGAACGAACACGCCATCGATTTCCCCTTCACCGGAGCCGTGTCCCTAGACGTGGCCGACATCGACGGAGATACGCACCTCGACGTATTGGGCGCTGCGCAGAGTCTGGAGGAGCTCGCTTGGTGGCGGAACAGCGCCGGCGATGGCTCGGCCTGGACCAAGCATACGGTTGCCAGTTCGTTTGACCAGGCCACGTCGGTGTTCGCGGCCGACATGGACGGTGACGGGGACCTCGACGTTCTCGGAGCCGCGAATTTCGACAACGACATCGCCTGGTGGGAGAACACCTTGGGCGATGGGACGGTCTGGCTCCGGCACGACGTCACCGGTCTGTTTCTCCGGGTCGAGGCGGTCGTTGCCGCGGACTTGGACGGAGACGGCGACATGGACGTCCTGGGTGCCGCCGAGGCTGCAAACTCGCTGACGTGGTGGGAGAACACATCAGGAGATGGCTTGGTCTGGAGCGAGCATCCGATCACAGAGTCCTTCCTGGAAGCCAGATCGGTAGTCGCGGCAGATCTGGATGGTGATGGAGACCTCGATGTGCTGGGTGCCGCGGGTGAAGCTGCCCGGGTCACCTGGTGGGAGAACAGCTTTGGCGACGGCACCGCCTGGGTAGAGCACCCGATCGGGGCGTCGCTTGACGGCGCCTGGTCGGTCCACGCGGCCGATATCGACGGTGACCCCGGTCTCGACGTTCTGGCCGCTGTGATCTCTGCCGGGGACATCCTCTCGTGGAAGAACCTCTACACGGGTAGCTGTTCGCCGGGAAGCTTCAATCCGGGCGATCGAATCGTTCTGACTGCGGCTCCCGATCCGGGGTGGGAGGTCGGCGGTTGGGAGGGCAGCGATGACGATACGAGTACCGAAACGACCAACCTGGTGACGATGCCAGCCGCCGACCACGCAGTCAACGTGCTCTATGTGGAGAGTGCTGCGACCGTAGGCGGCTCGTCACCTGACTGACGACGCCCTGTCGGCTGCTGGAGGTGGAGCAGATAGTTGCCGATGACGATGGTTTTCGAGCCACTGGCCTTGAACATCCCAGCGTAGCCGCCCAGCCGCATGTTGCGGCTATGGCTGGTGCAACGAGGTGGCCAGGCCCCTGCTTGCGGCCTGGACGGGCGGCGCGGGCGGCCGTATGATCCGCGGCGTTTCTCGCTGTCTGCGCTACGGTCCGTGCGGCCGGAACGCGGAGGGCCCCGGGGGAGGGCGTAGGTCGTGGCGACCTTGGAGGCGGAGTCGTTCCTGCTGGCGGTACTGGTTCAGCTTGCGGTCATCATAGTCGCGGCTCGGGCCGGCGGCTGGCTGCTCGGGCGGCTCGGCCAGCCCCAGGTCGTGGGCGAGATCACAGCCGGCCTGCTGCTCGGGCCGTCGCTTCTCGGTCGGTCGGCGCCCGAGGTCTCGCGGATGATCTTCCCGCCCGAGGTGGCCCCTGTGTTCTATGTCCTGGGGCAGCTCGGCCTGGTCTTCTTGATGTTCCTGATCGGTTTGGAGTTCGAGTTCTCGCACCTCACCGAGTTGGGCCGGGCGGCGCTGATGGTCTCGCTGGCAGGTATCATCGCTCCGTTCGCGCTCGGCATCGGGGTCGCTTGGATCGTGCATCCCGTGGTCGCGCCCGAGATCCCTCCGCTGGGCTTCTTTCTGTTTCTCGCGGTCGCGCTGTCGATCACGGCAATCCCGATCCTCGGGCGCATCATGATCGAGTTCAACATCCAGCGCACGCGGCTGGCGGCCCTCACGATCTCCGCTGCGGCGGTCGATGATGCTCTGGGCTGGGTATTGTTGGCGACGGTCACCGCGCTCGTCGCCGGCGGCTTCGAGCCGCTGGCCATCACCCGGATGTTGGCCTTGACTCTGGGAATGACCCTGCTACTGATCTGGGTTGTTCGGCCGCTCGCGGTGCGCTGGCTGTGCCGCGCCCTGAAGGCCGGCGGCGGCGAACTGGGCGCGGGTGCGCTCGCGTTGGTGCTCGCGGCGGTGCTCGCTGCCGGTGCGCTCTCGAACTGGATCGGGATCTTTTCGATCTTCGGCCCATTCATTCTCGGCGCTACGCTTTGGGATCAGCACGAGTTCCGAGCCGCCTTCAGCCGGCGCTTTCAGGATTTCGTGTACTCCTTCTTTCTGCCCATCTTCTTCACCTATACGGGACTGCGGACCGATGTCGGCGTGCTCGACTCCGCGCGCCTTTGGCTAATCTGCGCATTGGTGCTGTTGGCCGCGGTCGCCGGCAAGATGGGCGGCTGCGGCCTGGCGGCGCGGGCCTCCGGCCTCGGCTGGCGCGAAGCCGGCTGTGTGGCGGTGATGATGAACACGCGGGCGCTCATGGGGCTGATCGCCATCAATGTCGGCTACGAGCTCGGGGTGATCCCCGAGAGTGTGTTCAGCATGCTGGTGATCATGGCTCTCATCACGACCTTCATGACCAGCCCGCTCCTGCGGCGGTGGCTGCGGGGTACCGAGCTCGAGGCCTGGTACGAGGCGCGATTGTCCAGGCCGTCAACATAGCCGTCTGTGTGACAAGCAGCCCCTCTGAGATCCCTTGATAGGGAGTGGTTGGGCCGATGGCTAGCTCAGTCGTCGAGGATCGCTTCGACGTCGATGGTGATGTGGACGGTGTCGCCCACGACAACTCCGCCCTTGTCGATAGAGGAATTCCAGCTCACGCCGAAGTCGTGGCGATTGATCTTGGTCCGGGCGACGAATCCTGCTCGCATCTTCGGCCCTTTGTCCTCATCGCCCTCCCACCAGGGCGTGCTCCACTGGCCGATCTGACGGACGCGCAGGGTTACCGGCCGGGTGACGCCGCGGATGGTCAGATCGCCAGTGACCTCGAAGTCGTTGGCGCTGAGCACCTCGACCTGGTCGCCCTTGAAGGTGATCTTCGGATGGTTCTCGACGTCCAGGAAATCGGCGCTGCGCAGGTGCGCGTCACGGTCCTCCTCGCCGCTCCAGAGGCCGCCGGCGTCGATCGTCACGTCGACCGATGAGCTGGCTGGGTCATCAGGATCGAACTCCAGCGTTCCGTGGACATCCTTGAACGCCCCACGGACCTCCGTGACCATCATGTGCCGGACTCGAAACTCGGCCGCCGTGTGACCGGGCTCGAAAGTCCATTTCGCCATCATCGCTCCTCTGGTTCGATCGACATCTGAGCTCACGCAGGGTCGAAGCGATCGAGATTCATGACCTTGTCCCACGCGGCGACGAAGTCGCGCACGAATTTCGGCTCGGCATCGTCGCTGCCGTACACCTCGGCGATCGCCCGAAGCTCCGAGTTGGAACCGAAGACGAGATCGACGCGGCTGCCGGTCCATCGGCGCTCGCCGGTTTCACGGCTGAGCCCCTCGAACTCGTCCTCGGAGTCCGACGTTGCCTTCCATTCGGTTCCGATGTCGAGCAGGTTGACGAAGAAGTCGTTGGTCAGCGTTTCAGGCCGGTCGGTGAAGACGCCGTGCTCGGACTGGCCAGCGTTGGCGTTCAGCGCGCGCATGCCGCCGATCAGAGCCGTCATCTCGGGTGCCGACAGCTTCAGCATGAACGCCTTGTCCAGTAGCAGATGCTCCGCCCGGGGAGCCCGGCCGTTCTGTAGGTAGTTGCGGAACCCGTCCGCGGTCGGCTCGAGCGGCGCGAACGACTCGGGGTCGGTCTGCTCCTGGGTGGCGTCGGTGCGCCCCGGTGCGAAGGGCACCTGAACGTCGTGCCCGGCCTTCTTGGCCGCCGCCTCGACGGCGGTGCAGCCACCCAGCACGATCAGGTCGGCGAGAGAGACCTGCTTGCCGCCGGTATTCGCGTCGTTGAACTTCCGCTGGATGCCCTCCAGGGTCTTGAGCACGCCCGAGACGCCTGAGGTTACGTTGACGTCCCACTCCGCCTGTGGCGCGAGTCGGATGCGTGCTCCGTTCGCGCCGCCGCGCTTGTCGGTGTCTCGGTAGGTCGACGCCGATGCCCAGGCGGTCGAGGTCAGCTGGGAGATGGACAGGCCCGAGTCGAGGATCTCGGCCTTGAGCCCGGCGATGTCGCGGTCGTCGATCAACTCGTGGGTGACCTTCGGAACCGGGTCCTGCCAGAGCAGCTCTTCGTCGGGAACCCAGGGGCCGAGGTAGCGCGCGATGGGTCCCATGTCGCGATGCAGCAGCTTGTACCAGGCGCGGGCGAAGGCGTCGGCGAGCTGGTTCGGGTTCTCGTGGAAGCGCTTGGAGATCTCCTTGTAGATCGGGTCCACTTTCAGTGAGAGGTCCGTCGTCGCCATCATCGGAGGGTGCTGCTTCGAAGGGTCGTGGGCATCCGGCGCGAGATCCTGCTCCTGGATATCTTTGGGCGTCCACTGGAAGGCACCGGCCGGGCTCTTCGTCAGCTCCCACTCGTACTTGAAGAGCATCTCGAAGTAGCCGTTGTCCCACTTGATCGGATCGGGGGTCCAGGCTCCCTCGAGGCCGCTCGAGATCGTGTCGCCGCCCTTGCCGCTGCCGAAGCCGCTCTTCCAGCCAAAGCCCTGGTCCGCGAGGTCGGCGCCCTCGGGCTCGGGGCCCACGTGCTTGTCGGCGTCGGCCGCGCCGTGGGTCTTGCCGAAGGTGTGGCCGCCGGCGATCAGCGCGACGGTCTCCTCATCATTCATGGCCATCCGCGCGAACGTCTCACGGATGTCCCGGGCCGCGGCCATGGGGTCCGGCTTGCCGTTCGGCCCCTCGGGATTGACGTAGATCAGGCCCATCTGAACGGCGCCGAGCGGATTCGCCAGCTCGCGGTCACCGCTGTAGCGCTCGTCGCCGAGCCACTCCCGCTCCGGACCCCAGTAGACATCCTCCTCGGGCGCCCAGATGTCCTCGCGGCCGCCACCGAAGCCGAAGGTCTCGAGGCCCATGGTCTCCAGAGCGCGGTTGCCGGTGAAGACCAGCAGGTCGGCCCACGAGATCTTGCGGCCGTACTTTTGTTTGATCGGCCAGAGCAGCCGGCGCGCCTTGTCGAGGTTGACGTTGTCGGGCCAGCTGTTGAGCGGGGCGAAGCGCTGCGCGCCGGTGCCGCCGCCGCCACGACCGTCGGCGATGCGGTAGGTGCCCGCCGCGTGCCACGTCATCCGAATGAAGAACGGTCCGTAGTGTCCATAGTCGGCTGGCCACCAGTCCTGCGACCGGGTCATCAGCGCGTCGACATCCTTGGCCAGGGCATCGAAATCGAGGGTCTGGAACTCTGCGGCGTAGTCGAAGTCCTCGCCCATGGGATCGGCCTGGGGGTGGTTCTGGCGGAGGATCCTCAGGTTCAGCTGCTCAGGCCACCAGTGCTGGTTCGCGGTGACTCCAACCGCCTGGTGTGGGGCGTGCATCACCGGGCATCTTGCCTGGGCCGGTTCGTCGCTGGTGACGGTCGTTCCGTGGTCTTCAGTGCTCATGTCTCTCCTCGGTTGCTGATGTGTCGGACTTCGAATGGTGGCGTTTCGGCGATCAGGTTGGGTTGGTCGTTTCTCGACAATCTGGACAGCGGCCCCAGAAGACCACCTCGGCTTCGTCGATCTCGTAACCGGAGTCGGCGGCGGCGGTCAGGCAAGGGGTGTCGCCGACCGCGCAGTCGACATCGACCACCCGGCCGCAGGTACGGCAGATGAGGTGGTGGTGGTTGTCACCGACCCGATCCTCGTAGCGTGCCGGCGATCCGGCGGGCTGGATGCGTCGGATGAGGTGCTTGTCAGCCAGAATCCCAAGGGCGTCGTAGACCGCTTGGCGCGAGATGGCGCCGATCTCGGCCCGCACCAGCTCGGCAAGGTCGTCCGCCGTACCGTGCGGTCGAGCAGACACCGCCCGGAGCACTGCCAGCCGCTGGGCCGTGACCTGGAGACCGTGTCGACGAAGAAGGTCCGCTTCGTCGGTAGCCGGCCGCAAGGTCATCACCGGATGATCTACCATATTGTGGACTTTGTCCAATTGTTGATTATGTTCGTTCCTCTTCAATGAGGCCCCCACGAGAGGCCCCCACGAGAGGCCCCATGCGTTTCGGGTGGGTAGGAGTGCCTTCTCATGAGTGGCGCTCCCACGAGAGGCCCCCACGAGAGACCCCATGCGTTTCGGGTGGGTGGGAGTGCCTTCTCATGAGTGGCGCCAGAGGAGGGCGCCGCGCTTGATTCGACCGCCCGGCCCCACGAGAGGCCCCATGCGTTTCGGGTGGGTGGGAGTGCCTTCTCATGAGTGGCGCCAGAGGACGGCGCCGCGCTTGATTCGACCGCCCGATTGGCCGCTCCAAAACCTCGCCGGGATCGCGGTTTCCCTCATCTCGGGGTTAATCCAGTCGATGCCCCGATCCATCGGACGCAGCTCGGCACCCCGCCGTGCCCTTCGAACGCGTGCCCTCCGTGGGGGAGCGCGAGCTAGCCGGGCGCCGGCGGCGGCATGCCCGTAACGAAGGGCAACCGTGGTCGGTGTGACCCGGGCGGAAACTCGACGCTGAAATCGCCGGCCCGTAGAGCCTCTGACGCCTCCCGATAGGCACTCCGGAAGAGGTAGAACTCGATCTTCATCGCTCGTCGCACTCCGGGGCTTTTGGCGTGCACGATTGGCTTCGGAGACGACTTCGACTTGGCTGGCTTGTCATGCGGATCCTGCCTCAGGATGCGCTTGACCCCAACCGTAGAGCGACCGGTCTTTTCGGTTTGTTCTCGGGTTTCGGCCGTGATCTGGCGCACCATCTCGCGAACCCTCTCCCTTCGCTCTCCGAAGGACAGGTGTGCCCAGGCGGGGATCGGCGTGAGCTCGAGATCGTGGACTTCGGCGAACTCGTACTTGCCGAATGAGCGGTTGCAGCGCCGGGCCTCGTACTCCGCGGATCGGTCGAACCAGACGCCACGGACCGTTCTGCCAGTGAGGAGCGCCTCGGTCGAGGAGGGCCCGGGCCAATCCTCGGGGCGCTTGACCAGACCTTCCTTGCAGCCGTTGCTCAGCAGGTAGCGCAGTCGTTGCTCCTGAGCCGCGACCTCGTCGCTGACGACGACGTGGGAATAGGGCCTGCCGAAGAGCTTCTGTCGCCAGTCGTGGAGCCGCCCAATCTCCTTCGCAACATTGCCGGCGAAGTAGCCCATGAAGGCCGAGAGGGCTTGACAGTCCTCCGGGATCACGAGCATGTGGCTGTGGTTGGAAAGGCACGTGAAGGCGCAGACCTCAACTGGGTAGCGGTTGGCGGCGCAGATGAGGACTCCGTTGAAGATCTCGACGAGATCCCGCGAAGGGCGAAGCAGATAGCGGCCGTGGATGGCCTTCTGCGTGACCTCAACAAGCGCGCGTGGCGGCACCCACCGGGGATCGTTTCCCATTCGCCTGTAGAGACGTGAAACGAGACAAGCTCCTTGCCGGGAGCCGTCCGAAACCGTCCGAAACGCATGGGGCCTCTCGCGGGAGCCGTCCGGAACCGTCCGAAACGCATGGGGCCGCTACGAAACGCATGGGGCCTCTGGCGGGAGCGGGCCGCTACGAAACGCATGGGGCCTCTCGCGGAAACGGATCGGGAGTCGCGGGAGCCGGGAAGTTTCGCGAGTCTCGGCCCGAAACGGATGGGGAGTCGCTGGGGAGTCGCGGGGGAGTCGCCGCGGCGGCAGTCGGAAACGGATGGGGAGTCTCACGAAACGGATGGGGAGTCTCACCGGGGAGGGAGTCTCACCGGGGAGTCTCACCGCGGGAGGGAGTCGCGGGAGTCGCACCGACTAGAATCGAATCGACTCACGAACCCTGGGAGGACGCGCATGAGAGGTCTGATGCAGGAGGCGCCGCTCAACATTCCGATGATCGTGCGCCACGCGGCGCGCTACCACCGCGACAAACGAGTGGTCACGAACACGGCGGACGGTCCGGTGGAGAGGAGCCTCGGCGAGTCCATTGAGCGGTCGCGGCGACTGGCGGGAGCGCTGGCCAAGCTAGGGATCGGCCGCGGAGATCGCGTGGCGACGTTCTGCTGGAACCACCATGCTCACTTCGAGACCTACATCGGCGCGCCCTCCATGGGGGCGGTGTTGCACACGCTCAACATCCGGTTGTTCGCCGACGATCTGGTCTACATCGTCGGTCACGCGAGCGATCGGGTGGTGATCGTCGACAAGAGCCTCTGGCCGGTCTGGGAGCCGGTCGCCGCCCGAGTCAACTGTGTCGAGCACACGATCGTGGTCGACGACACCGGCGGCGAAGCTCCTCCAAGCACGCTCGACTACGAGGCGCTCCTTGCCGAGGCGACGCCGCTCGAGACCTGGCCGGAGCTCGACGAGGGCGCGGCAGCCGCGATGTGCTACACCTCGGGGACCACGGGCAAGCCGAAGGGCGTCGTCTACAGCCACCGCTCGCAAGTGCTCCACACCTACGCCGGGCTCCTCGCCGACGGCGTGGGTCTGAGAGAGTCCGACACCATCTTGCCGATCGTGCCGCTCTTCCACGCCAACTCCTGGGGCGTTCCGTACGAATGCCTGATGGTCGGCGCCAACCTGGTGATGCCAGGCGCCCTGATGGATCCCGAGAGCCTGACGCGGCTGCTGGTCGAGCAGCGGACGACGGTCGCGGCCGGCGTACCGACGATCTGGCAGGCGATGCTCGAGCCGCTCTCCAAGGTCCAAGGAGGTCTCGGGCCGCTGCGTTCGATCATCTGTGGCGGTGCGGCTCTACCGATCTCGTTGCAGCAGGCCTACCACCGGCGATTGGGGGTACGGATCACCCAGGCGTGGGGGATGACCGAGACCAGCCCCCTGGGATCTGTCGCCTGGCCGCGCGAGGCGCACGCGGGGCTCGACCAGGAGCGCCTCGACGACATCCTCAACAGCCAGGGGCGGGCGGTTCCTGGCGTCGAGATCCGGCTGCGTGACGACCACGGCGAAGATGTGCCGCACGACGGCAGCTCGTTCGGCGAGATTCAGGTGCGGGGCAACTGGATCGCCGCCGCCTACTACGGCGAAGAGCCGACCGAAGAGAAGTTCGCCGACGGCTGGCTGCGCACCGGGGATGTCGCGACGATCGATCCCGAGGGCTACATCCGCATCGTCGACCGCACCAAGGACGTCATCAAGTCGGGAGGCGAGTGGGTGTCGAGCGTCAAGTTGGAGGGCCTGATCATGGGCCAGCCCGACGTCGCAGAGGCGGCTGTGATCGGCCTGCCGCACCCGCAGTGGGACGAGCGGCCGCTGGCCTGTGTCGTAGCGCGCGCCGGCGCGCAGGTGACCAAAGAGTCGATCCTCGAGCATCTCGAGCCCCAGGTCGCCAAGTGGTGGCTGCCGGAGGACGTGGTGCTGATCGACGCGGTACCGAAGACCTCGGTCGGCAAGTTCGACAAGAAGGCGCTGCGCGAACGGTTCGGTCGCTACTTCGAGACCGAGCGGTGATGCCTGGAGTTTCCCGTGGGAAATAGCGAGGGTGCACGCGTGGGGGGCACTGGGGGTGGCGAGCGAAGGAGCTTGAGCGCCGCGCCGCCCTTCATCATTGGCGGCCCTGGGTAGAGGGCTTCTATCCGTTCTCTTGCTCACGGATCTCGAGATCACGACCGTGCGCGCGGAAGGCCTTCTGCGCGATGTTCCCGATGTCGGGACGGGCGCAGAGGAACGCCAGACCCACCTGGTCGTCGGGCCCACCCTTAGGACCTCTCACCCGCGGCAACGCAGCTCCCAGTTCGCTGCAAGTGAAAGCCGTTCCCTGCACGTCCGTGGATGGCAGGGAAGAGACCGGTGTATAAGTGATTCGTGCCGGTCAGACACAGAGGGACTCGTCTCGCGCTGGCTGGGCTCTTCCTCCTGCTCGCTGGCGGCTCGTCTCCGGTGCTCTCCGGGGACGGGGAGCCGTCCACCGAGTCTCTCTTGAGCTCGGTGTTCGCCTACTTTCTGAAGGACGGGGGAGTCTGGCGGCAGGACAACGCCGGCTACCAGGCAGGGAGCGGCTCACCCGTCGCTTACATCAAGCGCTACCAGTGGGGCCCCGGCAGAACGGTGGTGCTCGATGACACCTTTGCCTTGATGGAAGATGGCAGCTGCACCCACTGGACTCACAACGTGTTCAATTGGGATCGTCGGGAGCGGGCTATCAGGGGGCAGATCTTCCACTTCGCAGGGCCGTGGTTCTCGGGTCTCATCACCAGGTCGGGGGAGCATGAGACCGCCGCGGACTTTGTCGGGATCTTGCCCGATGGCTCCGAGGTCAGAATGCGCGACTCCCAGGATCTTTCGAACCCACGCGTAGCGGTGGTCACCGCTTTGGTGAGCGACGGAGAGAACTGGAGGCAGGGCGATTCTGCCTCTTGGGTTCAGGTGACATCGGAGGTGAAACCCTGTGGACTCTAGATTCACTCTGCCACGCGAGCCCGCCTCTTCTCGGACCTCCTTGGATCTCAGCGGACCACCAGAGATGAAGTCCACCTTGACTCTCACCGCGCTCCTCGTGGCCCTCGCCCTCTTCACCACCCCGGGCGGCGCCCAGCAGAGCGCTTCCGTCGAGGACCTCGCGTTCATGACAGGCCACTGGACGCGAACAACCGACGGCATGCTGGTCGAGCAGGTCTTTCTGCCGCCGGCGGGCGGCACCATTGTTGGTATGCAACGCCGGAGTCGCGCCCAGACTCTCGTCTCGTACTTCTTCATCGTCGAGGAGACAGAGAACGGCATCGTCTGCCGCTTCAAGCACTTCGAGAACGACTACACTACCTACGAGGACCGCAGCAAGACCGGCCCACGCACCTTCACGTTGATCGAAGCCTCCGGATCGTCGGCGACCTTCGAAGAGCGAACCGCTGAAGGCTCCGTCTACCTCCGATATCGCCTGACCGAGTCCGGTCAGCTCGCCGTCGCCGTCGCCTCGCTGGAGGAGCTCGAGGCAAACACTGCGGCCGAGAGCTTGCACGACAAGAAGCGCTAGGGCACCTGGCCATCGACGGACGGCGCTGCACGTCTTCTGGTGCGGGTGTGTTCGGGGAGTAAGCTCGTGCGGTGGTGAGCTCGATCTCGATCCCGAGCCGCTCGGCTTGAGTAGGTTCGACCCTCGCGCCCGTCTAGGTAGTCAGTGACCGGGAACGAAGCGTCCCCGGTCGAAGCGACCCGCGACGGAGGCGAAGCCATGAGCAACCCGAAACCCACACTGACGATAGCCCGCATTCTCATTCTGGCTCTCCTGCTAGCCGCGACGAGCGGCTGCCAGAGCCGGACTCCAGAAGATCCTGAATGCCCCTGCGACGACGGTCGCTACACCGAGGATCTCCGGATCGCGCAGGTCGAGCCGGAACGCGTCGAGGGCGGCAAGTATCCGGCGGTCAAGCCCGACGTCGAGGGCCGCTTGAACGAAGCGGAGGAGGACAAGCCGTACTGGGTGCCGAGAGGTCCCGAGCGCGGCAAGCTCTCTCCCGAGAGTCCGAAGTACGGCGTCCGAGTGCTCGAGCCCGGGCCCGATGGCAGCGGTGACTCGCAGGCGCCGCTCTTCTTCGACGACTACGAAGAGATCGACAACGCCACGTCCGTCCACGGGATGGTGCCGGAGCCGAGCGTGGCCGAGAACGGCCAGACGATCATGCACACCGGGAACTTCTGGATGTCGCTGTCCGAGGACGGCGGCGCGACCTTCACCACGGTGAACCCGACCACCATCTTCCCCGAGACCTACGGCGGCTTCTGCTGCGATCAGGTGCTGCAGTACGTGCCGCGACACGACCTGTTCGTCTGGCTCCTCCAATACAAGAGCTCCGGCGGTGTCAACGCCATCCGGATCGCCACCCAGACCACGCAGGGGGTGCGCGACAGCAACGGCACCGCCTGGACCTACTGGGACTTCCTGAATACCACCTTCGCC
The DNA here is from genome assembly GCA_029263375.1 of Acidobacteriota bacterium. GTDB lineage: Bacteria > Acidobacteriota > Thermoanaerobaculia > Multivoradales > JAHEKO01 > JAHEKO01. Next base: position 20,446 of record JAJCXP010000427.1, read on the forward strand.
GCCAGCGGCGCGCTCGACTACAACGACATGAGCTTCGGGACCAAGTTTCTGTACTGGACCAGCAGCGTCGACGGCGGCGCCAACCGCTATGTGGTCCGGGTCCCGCTCCAGGAGCTGGCGGCGATGGGCACGGTGAACTTCGGTTACACGGGCAGCACGAACGCTTACTGGTCGCACGTGACTCAGAACGGGCAGAACGGTGTCTACTGGGCGGGCCACTCGGACAACAGCACGATGAAGGTCTACAGCATGATGGACGCCGACGGCTTCTACAGCTGGCGCGACGTGCCGATCAACTCATGGCCCAACAGCACGATCACGTCGACCGCGGCGGACGGCACCGACTGGCTTCAAGATGCGTTCTGGAAGACCTACGTCCGGGCCGCGGCGGTCCGTGGCAACAGCATCTACTTCGCGTGGAACGCTTCGAGCGGCGGCGGCTTCCCCGAGCCCCACGTACAGATCGCCCAGATCAACAGCTCGACCTTCACCCTCGAGAGCCAGATGCAGATCTGGAATCCAGACTTCGCGTTCGCCTATCCCTACTTCGAGATGAACGCCGAGGGTGAGCTGGGGATGATCGTCGCCTTCGGCGGCGGGCCGTTCGACGCCAGTAGCGGCGTCGGGGTCTGGGGCGACTTCGTCATCTACTACCCGGGGCTGAGCGCTTCGAGCGGGAACACCTACGGGCATTACCACACGGCTCGGAGATCCGGATCGAACTCGATGGAGTGGGTGGCCGCCGGCTACACGCGGCAGGCCGACGGCTCGAACCTGCCGTACTACATCAAGTTCCGACGGTAGGGCACCCTAGGGAGACATCGGCCGGCTCGAGCGACACGCCCGAGCCGGCATTTGTGTCGCGGGACTGTTGCTCCTCAGTCGACTTCGTGGAGCACGATCGTAGCGCCCAGGTCGACCGTGTCCGCCTTGGCCGCGGCGGCGCCCTCTTCGGACTCCAGGAACGCGTGGAATGCCTCCATGTCGACGACGTCCAGGAGCAGGCCGGTCATGGATTGGTTCTCCGGATGCTGGAAGACGCGGGTGCTGGCGACACCGTGCGCCGAGAACTCCTGCCGACGGGCGCTGTTCTCCTGCCAGGCGGCGAGCCAGACCGCCGGGTCACCGACCTCGTGGGCGGCGATCATCAGAGTGCCGCTGGGACCTGCCGCGAGGTCGCTGTTGTAGATGTCGTTGGTCATCTTCCACTCGCCGTCGATCCGACGCCAGGTCTCGATGTACTTGCCGCGGTCGGCCACCGCGCCGTCCGGGGCGTTCAAGGTGTAGGTACCGACCCGATGGCCCATGTCTCCGGCGACCATCGCGTCGATGGTCTCGAGGGTTCCCGTGAGACCGGCGGCGGCCAGACCCTCGAAGTCGGTGCGAATCGCGTCGTGGCCTACCAGCATCTCGCCGTTGGGAGGCAGCAGTCGCGCGTCCTCGGCATACAGGGCGACCACGCCATCGATGTCGCCAGCGTTGAACCTCTTGCCCCACTCGTCGCCGAGCGCAGCGAGCTCGGGACTGTCCTGAGCCTGCGGCGCCGCGCAGCCGACGATCACGACGACCAGGAAGACTGTAATCCAACCAGCTCTCTTCATCTCAACCTCCGTTCAGGTTTGAGCGCCAGCCGCACTCCGCCCCGGGTGGCTCCACCGGATCGCGGCCGAGCGGGGCGGCGGAGCGTTGGCGCAGGCTGCGAAATCTATCATTTGGGCGGGCGCCTGGGCTGGGGAAACTTCGATCGGCGAGTGAAGAGTAGAGAGAGGCCGGGCACGCCTCGGTGGTGAAGGCCCGGGTCGGGATTCGACGCGCCTAGACCCGCCAGGGCGGAGGCGCCAGCTCTTCCGATGGTGGCGCTCGAACTCCGCCCTTGCTAGGCTCATTGGCGGTCAGAAGGTCACCCAGGATGTCACGGCACACATTGAATCAACGGCTCTCTCGTGGCCTAAGCAATCTGCTGATCGTGGCGGGAGTCTTGCTGCTGGGGTGGGTCGGCTGGAGGCTCCTGGAGCACGACCGAGCGCAGCGTCAGGGGCGGGCCGAGTTGGAGAGTCGAGCCGGCCGGACGGTCATGACGGTCTCGCGGCCGCCCGCCTGGAGCCCGGACGCGGCGTTCGCGCCCGAATTGGAGATCCCGGACGAGCCGCCGGCCGTTCCCGGTGAGCGCCGCGGAGCGAGCAGCCACAAAGCTCAGCTGATCGGTCGTATCCTGGCGCCCGGGGTCGGCGTCGACGCAATGGCGTTCGAGGGGATCGACCTCGCGACGCTCGATCTGGGGGCCGGCCACATTCCTGGAACACCGCTGCCGGGAAGGCGTGGCAACGTCAGCTTCGCCGGCCACCGCAACACCGACTTCCGGGGCCTGCGAGACATCGAGGTCGGCGACCCGATCTACGTCGAGACCAAAGCTTCTACCTACGTCTACCGTGTTTCAGAGACCCGGATCGTCGAGCCCGAGCAGGTGGAGGTCGTCGCCTCCCGCGGTCGCGACGAGCTGACGCTCGTGACCTGCCACCCGTTCGACTGGGTGGGTCCCGCGCCGCGTCGTTTCATTGTTCACGCGGACTTCGTCCAGACGGCGCCCGAGGGCGTTCCGCGCGGTTCACGCTAGCCGTCTAGTCGCGCGCCAGTCGCAGTGCTCCGCCGAGACCGAGCAATAGGATCGCCGTCAAGAAGATCAGCGGCAGCCGGCTCGCAGTCTGTGGCAGCACGGTGATGGCCGGCGGCGCGGCGACTTCGAATCTGAAGCTGCTGATCGCACCGGATCCTCCGAGCGACACGGCCATCTTCGAGACTCCAGGGGTGGGGCCGAAGTCGACCAGCGTCACGCCGTTGTCGCCGGTCACCGGCAAGTTGACAGAGCGCAGTTCGCGGTCGCCGGCGTCGAACAGCTTGGCGTACGGTCGTCCCTCGCCCGTTTCGACGTCAATCAGCGTCATGCGATGCATGATGACCGTGCCCACCGCCGAGAAGTCCATGGTGAAAAGGTTCGCTCGATGCGCCATGTCGTCCGGGTCGTCGACCAGGCCGTCGCCGTCGGCATCCACCAGATCCTCGGCGATGATCAGGAGCTTGCCCTGCGGCGTCGCATTCTCGAACTGGGCGCCCTTGATTCCGGCGACCCCGACCCCGGGGCCGGGCTGCTCATCGATCTCGAAGGTCTCGTTGGGCGCTCCCAAGTCGGAATCCTCGCCCGTCGGGTTGGCGCTGTCGAAGATGACCGCGGCGTTCGTGGTCTCGCCGATGCGCGGGTTGAGGCCGAAGATCCGGATCGGACCCGAGCCCCCACTGCCGTAGACCTCGCTCACGATCGTTCCCGCCGGCAGCTCCGCGAAATTGATCACCTCGACCTCGCCAACGGCGACGCCCGAATTCAGGACAAGAACGAACACGCAAATCAACAGAACCGGTGCCTTCATCGTTTCCCTCCCCAGTACTTCAATCGCCTTCATCAAACGGTCCGCTCGAGATGCCCCTTGGCTCTCAGCTGGTGTGTGTGGGAATTGTACAGCCAACGGGATGACTTCCGACTCGGAGCGCCCGGGCTGTCGTTGGCCCTGACGAGACGCAGTCTCCGGATCGTCAGACTTGGATCACCAGCTCGCGCTCGATGAACTCGATCGCCGCGCGCAGCTCCGAGGGATCGGGCGCCCTGAGCAGGATGCGGCCGACATCCTGGCCGAGGCCGGCTCTTGGGGAGATCACATCGCCGGCGTGGATCCGAATCCGCGCGTCGACCACGGCCGGATGACGCTCGACCGCAGCCAGCCCGTTGACGGCGGTGACCGTCCCGGCGCCGGGGTGCAGCACGACGACCGCGCATGCCGAGTGCGCGCGCGCCGGGAAGATCGGCGACCGGTCGAGCTCGACGTCGGCGAAGGTGCCCCACGAGTCGCCGCCGTAGGCGAGATCCAGGAGTTCCATGATGTAGCCGCCCGGCGGTCGCAGCGCGACCTCGCCGAACAGGGGGCCGTCGTCGGAGAGGAAGACCTCTAGGTGGGTCATGCCCCATTCGATTCGGAGTGCTTCGATCACCTGCCGGTTGAGCTCCAGAAGCTCGCCCTCCAACTCGGGAGACAAGTCGGCAGGAACCAGGTTGACGTGGCCTTTGGCCAGGTAGCGTGTGACGTTGGTGAACTCGATCCGGCCCCGGTGGACGAAGGACTCGACGCTCGCCTCCTGAGCGTCGACGAACCGCTCGAACAGGCGGTCCCGGCGGGGGATCGCGCGCAGCGTCTCCGGGTCGCGAACGAAGGAGATGCCGCGGCCGCCGCTGCTGGTACGCATCTTGACCACCACCGGCGAGCCCAGCTCGGTCAGGATCTGCTCCGCGGTCGCCTTGGCTCGACCACTGCGGAAATCGGTCATCGGGATGCCGCGCTCGGCGAGGTGCTCTTTCATCGCCAGTTTGTCGTGACAGCGCAGCACGCTACTGACGGGCGACTGCCGCGCTCCCAGCTCGCGGCGCAGCCTCGCCGCCGGCACGACGGCCGCCTCGCCTGCGGCGATCACGTGGGTGAACGGGCCGTCGGATCGGAGCTGCTCGGCCGCGGCGCGGACGCCTTGGGGCGAGCGCCGAATCGGCGAGACATGGGTAGCGAACGCTCCGGAGTTCGGCCGGGAAGTCGAGTTCCAGAGAGCGAAGGCGATGCCCCGGCGCTCGAGCGCAGCGCAGATGCCGCGGCGGAAGCCGATGACGACGACACGCGGCGGCCCATCCCGCCTCTCGCTGAGATCCATCCCTAGGTCGCTAGCCGGACGAAGTCCCGCTCCTTGCTCTGGATCCGCAGCTTCCGGATGCCGCGCGGATCCGCCAGCGAGATGGTGGTGGATTGCTAGGGTCCATGGTCGCTCAACAAGAGAGCCTCGTTACTTCGAGTGCCGGTGCGGGCTCAATGGGACGGAGTCTACTGGATTCGCGGCAGCGGCCGGCTGGATTCGCGGCAGCGGCCGGCTGGATTCGTGGCTTCTCCGGACCATCCAGGACCGGCCAGGACCCGAGGCTCAGCCGCGTCGGTCTACCGCCGCTCGAGTATCCAGCGACCCAGGACCTTGAGCCCGGGATCCAGCGTCAACGCAATCGGCTCACGCGCGATCTCGAGGTCGAACTCCTGGCTCAGCTCCGAGAGCTCGAGCACCAGGCGCTCGCTCGTTCCGTCGGCATAGGTAGTCTCGAGCTCGAGCGGCGTCCGGTAGGGGAGAGCGTTGGGCTGAACCTGGTCGACGGTGACGCTCAGGATCCCGTCGCCCGACTCCCAGCTCCACCTCGCCTCAAGCTCGATCGCCCCACCGCGGTGGAGCCACTGCTCGAAGAAGCTCTCGAGGTCCGAGCCGGACGCCTCTTCCATTGCGCGCCGGAAGTCGGCTGTGGTCGCGCTGCCGTTGCGGTGCCGGGCGTAGTAGTCGCGGATCCCCTCCCAGAACGCCTCGTCGCCGACCAACTCGCGGAGCATGTGGAGCGTCCAGCCTCCCTTCTGGTAGATGTTGCGAGTCAGGACCTGGCTCATGTCGCTCAGGTTGGCGTGGACGATCGTGTAGTCGGGGTTCTCGGCCGCGAACTCGAAGATGAAGTCGCGTGAGGCCTCCAGCGTCGCGACCATTTCGTCGCGGCCGTAGGCGTGCTCGATGAAGAGGGTCGTGAAGTAGGTCGCGAAGCCTTCGCTCAGCCAGACATCGTCCCAGTCGGCCTCGGTCACCGAGTTGCCCCACCACTGGTGTGCGATCTCGTGGACGATCACGTTGCGCCAGCGCTCGGTGCGGTCGCCGGTCACCGAGTCGGCGCCGTAGAAGATCGCGGTGGCCGACTCCATGCCGCCGCCGACGCTATTCGACTGGATGTTGGCGAGCTTTTCGTAGCTGTAGGGGCCGATGCGGTCGGAGAAGAACTCGAGTGCGTGCGGCGTCGGTACGGCGAAGTCGTGGAAGCCGGCATCGCGATCCTGGGCGAAGACCCAGGTCTGGATCGGGATGTTGTCGACCTCGCCCAGGTGCTGGACGGCGAACCGGGCGACACCCAGGGCATTGAGCCAGACCGGGATCGGCACCGATTGGCGCCAGTGCGTCAATCGCCTCCCGTCGGCGAGGTCGGTCTCCTCGACCAACAGTCCGTTCGACACCACCTGATAGTGCTCCGGCGCCGTGACGAGCATCTCCGACCGCGCCTTGTCGTACGGGTGGTCGATGGTCGGGAGCCAGTGTCTGGCTTTGATCGGCCAGTTGTCACTGAAGAACGAGCGATCGCCGTGCTTGGTCTCGGCGATGATCAATCCGGTGGCGGGATTGCCGCGATAGTCGATCTGGACGCGGGCGACCTCGCCGGGGCTCGAGCGTCTAGGCAGCGCGATCACCAACTTGTCGCCCTCGAAGCGATAGGAGGCCTCGCGATCGCTCCCGAGCCAGCGGACGCCGGTGACCTCCATTCCCTCGTGCACCTCGGGCGACGCCTTGCCGATCAGATCGAGCGCCAGTCCGTCGACGTCGAAGGCGGAATACCGAATTGTGACCGTCGTGCGCCCGACGATCTCGTCGCTGTCGTCCGAGAGGGTCAGCTCGAATCGGTAGTTGTCTACGTCGATCCCGGACTGCCTGGGATAGGTGTCGGCGCCTGCTGACAGGCTCATGGCCAACAGTGCGAGCGAAAGAATGACGCTGTTCCACGGTTTCATCGAGAGATAGGCCTCCGAATGGGCGCTCGGTTCCAGAGTGCGCTCAGACGATACAGGTTCGTGCTTGCAGTCTGTGGTGTACCTGTTGTACCCTTACCCCAGAGGGTACAAATGCAGAGCCAACAAGCCCAACGAGCGCAGATAGCCGTCGACATCGAGAGCCCTGAGCCGCTGTTCGCCCAGTTGATCGAGCAGATCAAGAAGGCGGTCCTCAGCGGCCAGCTGGGCCCGGGTGACGCCCTGCCTTCCATTCGTCAGCTGGCCAACGATCTGAACGTGAACAACAAGACCGTCGCCAAGGCCTACCGGTTGCTCGAGCGCGACAGCGTGATTCAGACCAAGGGGTACCGCGGCACCTTCGTGCATCCCGACGCCGTCGTCAATAGCTCCTTCGACCTGAGCGCCCGGGTGCAATCGAGTATCAGCGAAGCCATCGAGGCGTGCAGGGAGGCGGGCGCGACGGATTCGGAGATCCGCATCGCCTTCGGCCACGTCATGCAGAACCGTACAACCGGGGGAGATTGAGATGCCCATCACACTTTCGACGACGACCGTTCTTGTTTTCTCCTACCT
>JAJCXP010000428.1 GCA_029263375.1 Acidobacteriota bacterium
GACCAGCGCCTCGCCGACGACCAGTCGCAGGATCTCTCCGCGGGTCACGCCGAGCGCCCGCAGACGGCCGAAGATCGGGCGCCGCTGGACGACGGCGAAGGTGACGGTGTTGTAGATCAGGAAGGCGCCACACAGCAACGCGAGGAGACTCAGCGCCTGCAGGTTCGTACGGAAGGCCCCGGTCATCTCCCGGGCGGCAACGGTGGCGCCGCCGGCGGACTCCAAGGTCACTCCCTCCGGGAGCCAGGCGGAGATCCGCTCGGCCTGGGAGCTTCCAGGCGCACCCTCGGCATCGGCATCGGGATCGGCTTCGGGATCGGAAAGAACGAGCTCGATCCGCGACAGCCGGCCGCCGCTGTCGAGCAGCTCCTGCGCGGTCGAGATATCGGCCACAAGCACGCCGTTGAGCGCTTCCCGGCGGAGATCGTGCGGCTTCAGGAGGCCAGCGATCTCGACATCGCGTCGGCGGCCGGCGAAGTCGAGCGCCAGACGGTCGCCGAACTCGAGATCGAGCTCTGCCGCGGTCTCCGGCGAGATCCATACCGTGCCCGGTTCGGTGAGCAGGGTCGTGACGTCGAGCCCGGGCGCGCCGCGCTCGAGGTAGGTGCGGAATCCCGCTTCACTGAACGGGTCGAGCCCCAGCACCTGAAGTGTGCGCGCAGGATCGTCGCGCAGCCCGACGTAGCCGGCGACGACCGGCGCGGACGGGCGGATGTCGAGTTCGATCCGCAAGCGGCTGAACAACTCCTCCGGCAGGCCGGTCGGCCCGGCGACGATCCGATGGGTGGCTCTGCCGGTGACCGCTTCCGAAGAGAGCCCGAAGGCGCGCAGGGCGCTGGCGTTGGCCAGGTCGATCGACACCACGACCGCCACTCCCAGGCCGACGCCGAGCACTGCCAGCACGGCCTGCCAGGGATGGCGCTGGAAGTGTCGTCGGCTCAGCCGGCGCAGGGTCGGCCTCACGACGAGGTTCCTGCGCCGGTCTCACGCGCATGGCTGCGCTCGACCAGGCGGCGGTCTTCGATCGCCAGGATGCGGTCGGCGACACCCATGACCTGCCGGCTGTGGGTCGCCATCACCATTGTCTTGCCGGCCTGCCGCGTGAGTCGATCGAGCAGCTCGAGAACCTCGAGTCCGGTTTCGAGGTCCAGGTTGCCGGTCGGCTCGTCGGCCAGCACCAGATCGGGGTCGTTCATCAGAGCGCGGGCGATCGCCACCCGCTGACGCTCGCCGCCGGAGAGCCGGTCGGGGAAGCTGCGGGCGCGGTCTCCGAGGCGGACCGCCGCCAGGAGATCGTTCATGCGCGCGTGATCCACGGCCGTGGGTCGGCGCTTGAGCTCCACCGGAAGAAGCAGGTTCTCGGCGACGGTCAGGGTCGGGATCAGGTTGAACGCCTGGAAGACGAAGCCGATCCGGCGGCGGCGAAAGAGCGTCCGCTCGCGCTCGGTGAGCGCGCCGATCGAGACGCCGTCGATCAGGACCTCGCCGGCGGTAGGCAGATCGATGCCGCTCAGGAGATTGAGAACCGTCGACTTGCCGCTGCCGCTGCGGCCGAGAAGAACAACGATCTCGCCGCGCGCGATCGTTGCGTCGGCGGACTCGAGAACGCCGTGCTCGGTGTCGCCCTCGCGGTAGAGCTTCGACAGGCCCCGGATCTCGATCAGCGGGGAGGGCGGTTCGGCATTCGATGGATTCATGTCGCGGGCTGGTCGAAGTGACTTCCTACCACAGGCGTTCGCTCAACCGTCCGCCGGTCCATGCCGGATAAGATGCGTTTCGAGATGCAGAAGGCGGTTGCCAGCGGCCCTGAGGTTCGCCCGGATCGGGCGGCTCCCTCGCTAGAGTTCGACGAATTGTCGCCGGAGGTTGCGTGATAGGCGTCGCGCGCAGGTGGGGCGGCTTTCTGAGGACGAACACAATGGTCGCGATCTTGGCCGCGATCCTTCTGGGCGGTCCTGCCTTCGTGCCCCCGAGCCTCGGCGCGGACCAGGCTTCGGCGCAGGACGCCTGGTGGTCGGCGCTCGGTGAGCTGTGCGGCCGGGCATACGCGGGCGCGCTGGCGAGCGACGATCCCAGGGACGCCGATCTCGCCGGCGAGCCGATGGTCATGCACGTGCGAGTGTGCGAGCCGGATCGGATCGAGATCCCGTTCCACGTCGGAGACGATCGCTCTCGCGTCTGGGTGCTGACCCGCACCGCCGCCGGCATCGAGCTCAAGCACCGTCACACCCATCGGGACGGCAGCGCGGATCTCCTGACTCACTACGGCGGTCTCACGATCGAGCCGGGCACTGAAAGCCGTCAGGATTTTCCCGCCGACGAGTACTCGCGTGAGCTGTTCGTCGCCAACGGGATCGAGCAGTCCGCGAGTAATGTGTGGAGCATCGAGATCGTGGCTGGCGAGCGCTACTCGTACATCCTGCGCCGGCCCGAGCGCTACTTCCGTGCCGACTTCGATCTGCGCCGAGCGATCGCCACGCCGGCGCCGCCATGGGGCTCGGACGAGCCGGCTGCGAACGAGCGGTGAGCAGAGCCCCGCGGTTGCGGCTCCGATTCGCCCTGCTGGCAGCAGCGGTCCTCGGCTCGTTCGCGGCCGGCGAGCTGGCGGTACGGTTGCTGGATCCCGAGGTCGCCTACGCCTATCGAGGCCAGAGGGTGCGCGCCGACTACTACGCCGACTCCGAGCTCACCGAGTTCACGTTGCGGCGCAACTACTCCGGGCGTCAGATCTCCTCGGCGGTCCCGGTCGACTCTGAGACCACCACCAATAGCCTCGGCTGGCGTGACGCCGAGCCCGACGGCCGGCCCCTGGTGCCGGTGTTCGGCGACTCGATCGTCTTCGGCTACCTGCTGGCCGACGGCGACACGATCCCCGACGCCCTGGAGCGGCTCGCCGGCGGTGCGATCGACTTCGCGAATCTCGGCTTCACCGCCGGCCGCAGTCCCGACTCCTACGCGGTGTATCTGCGCCACCACGCCGAGCTGAAGGGGCGAGTGACGGTCGTGGTCCTGTTCGAGAACGACCTCGCGGATGCGGCCAAGAACCGGTATGTCGACGGGTCGGGACGCGACGTCGACTTTGCCACCTGCTCACGGGTCATATGCGACCGCCTGGTGATCCGAGGCGGCAGTCGCTTCGATCTCGTCACCGAGGATGACTGGGTGAGACGACGAGTGCCGGTGGCTCTGCTCGAGACGATCAAGCGATCCCATCTGATCGGGCTCGCCCGCGATCGCGTGTCGGCGACGCGACACCGAGCTCGCGGCGACGACGGGCCACGGCCGGCGAGTTCCGCTGGGGAAGCCGTACCGGTCGCGGCGCCGAGAATCATCCGCGCCCTCGAAGAGATCGACGCGCTGGCCGGCCGGCTGATCGTGGTGACGATCGGCAATGCCGAGTTCTACGAACCAGTGAGGCGGCTGGCGCGCGAGCGCGCGCTGACGTTGGTCGAGTTGCCGCTGTTCGATGCCGACGATCGCTTTGCGGGCGACGGTCACTTCAACGCCAAGGGAGCGGCGCGGGCGGCGGCGATGATTCACGAGTCGCTCGTGACCTCGGGGGCGCTCGGCACGCTCGAGCCGGTGGTATAACCAGGGCATGTCGCGCAAGTACGGCCAACGGGGCTACCAGGATGACGATCGCGACTCGGGGCAATCGCGCGGCCCGAGCGGCCCGCGACCCAAGAAGGAAGGCCCCCGGGGTCGCGGCCTCGGCAAACCGACCGCCAACCGCTTCAAGTGTGCTCGCTGCGGCGCTCGAATCCTGAACGTCGAAGTGGCGCCCGACGCGACCTGCGGCGACTGCGGCTCGGACCTCCATACCTGCACCAACTGCACCTACTTCGACAGCTCGGCGCCGAACGAGTGCCGGCAGCCGGTCGAGACACGGATCCCCGGCAAGTCGAAGCGCAACCAGTGCGAGCTGTTCGCCGCCAAGACGGTGCAGGAGTTCGCGTCCGACTCGGAGGGCGTCGCGCCCAGCGATTCGAAGAGCGCGTTCGACGACCTGTTCGATTTCTAGCCCTGCATGCTCTACAGATTGCTCGCCGACGCGCTGGTGGCCCTGCATCTCGGGTTCGTGCTGTTCGTCGTGGTCGGCGGGTTCCTGGCCGTGGGATGGCCGCGGTTGGCCTGGGCGCACGTGCCGGCGGCACTCTGGGGCGCCGGCATCGAGCTCGCGGGCGGCATCTGTCCGTTGACACCGCTCGAGAACCGGCTGCGCCGCGTCGCCGGTGACAGCGGCTACAGCGGCGGCTTCATCGAGCACTACGTTCTGCCGGTGCTCTATCCGGACGAGCTGACGCGTGGAATCCAGATCACGCTCGGGTTGATGGTCCTGGGGTTGAACGTGGCCGCATACGCCTGGCTGGTGGCTCGCCGGCGAGCGGTCGTGTGCTAGCCTCCGCGCCGTGAACGGATCGCCCAGAGTTGCCGTCCTGATGGGCTCCACCTCCGACTGGGAGACGATGGAGCACTGCGTCGCCACCCTCGATCAGCTCGGTATCGACAGCCGGGTGCGGGCGCTCTCGGCGCATCGCACACCCGCGGCGCTGCAGTTATTCGTCGAAGAGTCGGACGCCGACGGGGTGGAGGTGTTCATCGCCGCCGCCGGCGGTGCCGCGCACCTCGCCGGCGTGGTTGCCGCCCACACGGATCGACCGGTGCTGGGGATCCCGATCGAGTCGAAAGCGCTCAAGGGTCTCGATTCACTGCTGTCGATGGTGCAGATGCCGGCCGGCGTGCCGGTCGGAACGCTGGCGATCGGCAAGGCGGGAGCGATCAACGCCGCGCTGTTGGCAGCGCAGATCCTGGGGGTCGCCGACCCGGAGATCCGGGCCGCCGTGCAGCGCTACCGGGCCGAGCGGACCGAAAAGGTGCTGCAGGCGTCGAAGAGTCTGACGCGGCCGTCTTGATCTGGACGATCCAGACGAGCCAAGCGATCCAGGCGAGCCCGGCGGTACCGCCAACGCCGGAAGAGTCCATCGGGCTACAATCCGCGCATCCGTGGAGAGCCTGAACGTCGTCATCACCGGTACCAGTCGCGGGCTGGGGAGAGCCATGGCGCTCGGCTTCGCCGGCGCCGGGCACACGGTTCTCGGTTGCGGCCGTAGCGCCGAGGCCCAGACGGCGCTCGCCGAAGAGCTGGGCGAGCCGCACGACTTCCAGGCGATCGACGTGGCGAGTGAGCGGGTTGGCGGCTGGGCCGCTGGCCTGATCGAGCGTTACGGAGCTCCCGACCTCCTGATAAACAACGCGGCCCTGATCAACGAGGTCCGGCCGCTCTGGGAGGTTCCCACCGAGGAGTTCGCCCGACTTCTAGAGGTCAACGTGTACGGCTCCTACATGGTCCTCCGGGCCTTCCTGCCGGCGATGATCGAACGGGGGAGGGGCGTGGTGGTGAACTTCAGTTCGGGCTGGGGCCGCTCGACGTCGCCCGGCGTGGCGCCCTACTGCGCCAGTAAGTTCGCGATCGAAGGGATGACCAGAGCGCTGGCCGACGATCTGCCCGCGGGCTTGGCAGCTGTGGCTCTCAGCCCCGGCGTGGTCGATACAGACATGCTGCGCACGGCCTGGGGCGACAGTGCCGCGGCCCATCCCAAGGCCGACGCCTGGGCGAAACGGGCTGTGCCCTTCCTGCTGGCGCTCGGGCCGTCCGACAACGGCGGCTCGCTGACGGTAGGGAGGTGAGGCGCGGTGCCCTCGATGTCGAACACCAAGAGGAGGCGAGAATGTCCAAGCTGATCGGCCTGATCCTGATCCACGCCCTTGTGGTCGCGCCCGTGGCCGCCCAGGAGGCGCGCCAGCGCTGGGAGCGGATGAACGAGATCCGTCGTGACAAGTTCGACCTGGTGCTGCCCGAGGTGATGCGGGAGAACCAGATCGACATGTGGATCACGATGATCCGCGAGGCGAACTACGGCACGCTGCATCCCGACTTCGGCCACGGCTACACGATGGATCACGGCTACTACGTGTTCACAGATCGCGGCGGGGATCGGATCGAGCGGGCGGCGCTCGGCATCGACGGGCCACGGCTCGAGCGCAGCGGCGCGTGGGATCTCTTCCTGCCGGTATCCGACTTCGCGAGCTTCGTTGCCGAGCGCGATCCCAAGCGCATCGGAATCAACACCTCGCGCGCCATCGGCGCGGCCGATCTGCTCTCGCACACGGGCTATCAGCAGATCGTCGAGACCCTCGGCGAGCCGTGGGCGTCCAGGCTGGTGAGTGCGGAGAAGCTGGTTTCGGACTTTCGGTCGCGCCGTGTGGCGAGCGAGATCGCGGCCTTCGCGGACGCCGGCGAGATCTCGCGCCGGCTGGCCGAGGAGGCGTTCTCGAACCGGGTGATCACCCCGAACGTGACCACGCTCGAGGACGTCGCGTGGTGGCTGATGGATCGTCTGCTCGAACAGGGGCTCGACACTTCGTTCGGGCTGCCCTCGATCTACGTCACCGGGCCGAACGGCATCGAGGCGATGTCGAACGATCGGGTGATCCGCCGGGGCGATCTGATCATGATCGACTGGGGCGTCGGGTTCCTGAACTACTACACCGACATGAAGCGGATCGTCTACGTTCTGCGTGAGGACGAGAACGAGGCGCCGGCGGGTCTGCGGCACGCGTTCGAACGTGCGAAGGAGGCGCGTGCCGTGGTCAAGGGCGCGATCCGTCCCGGGATCACTGCGGCCGAGGCGATGGACGAGGTCTACGCGGCTCTCACCGCGGCCGGCTTCCAGCAGATCGGGTTCAATCAGCCGACGGACGACCCCGCGGTGACCGACGTGGTGATCGGCTGCCACTCGGTGGGCAACTCGGGTCATGGGATCGGTCCTTCGATCGCGACCTTCAACCCGACCCGCATCGGCTACACCCTCCAGCCGACGAACCTGCTGTCGATCGAGCTCTTTGCCTACACGTCGAACCCCGATTGGGGCGGCGCCAAGGTGCGCATTCCGCTCGAGGATGATGCGGTGGTTACCGAGCGCGGAGTCGAGTGGCTCTATCCGGCGAACGAGAGACTGCTGGTCATTCGATAGTTTGGCGCACCGAGGGGCGGAGGCCCGTTGGCGTTTTGCGACGGTCGTCGAATCCGGCGACGCGGGGCTCTCAGCCAGAGAGACACCCTGGCCGGAATGGCTCGCGCCCCTTCTGAAAGCGAGAGGGCGGTGGTGTCGGGTTGGGGCGCTGCGCTCTACTTCCGGCCAGGGTGTCTCTCTGGCTGAGAACCCCACGTGGCCGGATCCGAGTTCGAGGAGTTCCAGGTCTGTTGACAATTCCGTCGAGGGACAAGGGTTGGGTTACCTGGTCGGCGGGGAAGGTGGGATATCCTCCGGGCCGATCACCTCATGGTTGCCTTAGCTACCGCCGTCTGCCTGCTGGTCTACGTTCTCGGCTACCGCTTCTACTCGAAGTATCTGGCCGAGCGGGTGTTCTCGCTCGATCCGAACGCGCGCACTCCGGCGCACGAGCTCGAGGACGGGATCGACTACGTGCCGACCAACCGGTTCGTACTGTTCGGCCACCACTGGGCGTCGATCACCGGCCTGTCGCCGATGCTCGGTCCGGCGGTCGCGGTGATCTGGGGCTGGGCGCCGGCGATGCTCTGGGTCGTCCTCGGCGCGCTCCTGGTCGGCTGCGTGCACGATTTCAGCGCGCTCGTGGTCAGCATGCGGGCGCGCGGCATGTCGATCGGCAAGGTGGCCGAAGGGATCATCGGCAAGCGCGCCAAGTCGCTCTTCCACCTGGTGATCTTCTTCGGCGTGGCGCTGGCGATGGGCGTCTTCGTGTTCGTGATCTCCGATCTCTTCAGCATCTCGCCCTCCTGGAGCCACCAGGAGCCGCTGGCCGACACCGCGTCGTTTCCGACCGCGGTGCTGCCCTCCGGAGCTCTGGTGGCGATGGCGATGGTGATGGGGTATCTGCTCTATCGGAAGAAGTTCCCGCTGCTGCCGACCACCGCCGTCGGCTTCGTACTGATGCTCGTCGCGGTCTGGGCGGGCGTCCAGCTGCCGCTTCTCGGGTTCGATCGGGCGGCCTGGCCCGGTGGCTTGGGCTGGACGCTGATCCTCCTCGGGTACTCGTTCATGGCCTCCGTGCTGCCGGTCTGGAGCCTCCTCCAGGCGCGCGACTTTCTGAACTCCCTGTTGCTCTACCTCGGCCTGCTCATGGCCTACCTCGGGATCTTCGTCACCCGACCGGAGTTCGGCGCTCCGGCCTTCCGGCCCGACCCGCCGGGCGCCCCGAGCTTCTATCCGTTCGTCTTCATCGTCATCGCGTGCGGCGCCGCGAGCGGCTTCCACTCTCTCGTCTCGTCAGGCACCACCGCGAAGCAGATCGACAACGAACGCGACGCCCGGCTCATCGGCTACGGCGGCATGGTCGGCGAATCCCTTCTCGGCCTGCTCGCCGTGCTCGCGTGCACGGCCGGCGTGCTCGGCGCCGACGGCGTGTCGCCGAGCGAAGTGTGGCTTTCGACCTACGCCGACTGGAACTCGATGGCCGCGCTCGGCAGCAAGCTCGGCGTGTTCATCACCGGTGCCGGCCACTTCATCGCCGGCCTGGGCGTCGTCGACCAGAAGATGGCGACCGCCTTCGTCGCGGTGGTAGTGGTCTCGTTCGCCCTGACGACGCTCGACTCGGCCACCCGGTTGCTGCGCTTCAACATCTCGGAGATCGGCGAAACCCTGGGTCTGACATTCCTCGGCAACCGCTACGTCGCCTCGGCGCTCGCGGTCGGCGTGATCGGCTGGTTCGCGTTCTACGAAATCGGCGGCAAGCCCGCCGGCCTGGCGCTCTGGACCCTGTTCGGAACCATCAACCAGCTGCTCGCCGGCCTGGCGCTCCTGACCGTGACGCTTTATCTCAAACAGCGGGGCAGGAACCCCTGGCTCACCGGCGTGCCGATGGTGTTCATGCTCGGCTCGACGGTTCTCGCGATGGTTTCGAACCTGAAGGACTTCTGGGCGCAGCTCGATCAGGGCACCGGGCCGCTGTTCGCGGTCGGCTCGATTCTGCTGGTGATGGCGGTGTGGCTGGTGGTCGAGGCGGCGCTGGCGTTCCGGCGGGCTCGCGGGCAGGCTCCTGTCGAGAGCATGAGGATCTCGTTCGAGCAGGATTAGGCGACGTGCTGGCCCGAAAGCCGACCCGTGGGTGACAGAAGAGTAATTGTCAAGAGTTGTGGATCGGGAGTTGGCGTTTCCCGCCCCGAAGGGCGCCACGCTGTCGCTCTTACCGTGGGATCAGGTCAGCCCGCTCAAGGATCTCGGCGTGGCGCGGTTCTGGTGGAAGGCGACACCACCAGACTGCTGGCAATGGCTGGTTGGAGAGTCAGGGTGCCCGAGGCGTGCTAGAATCTCAGGTAATCCGGCTGTACAAAGAGGCGCCACTCGAGCGAGGCATAGTGTCGTCCGTGTGAGGAGAAGAGAAGATGATGCGGCAGAGAGAGACGTCGTGTCGACGCAATTGGGTCCGGAGCCGTCGTGCCCTCGCAGGTTGCGGTCTGGGCTTGACGGAGGCTTACTGCTATCCCTCATGGTGGTACTCATGATGGGCAGTGGAGGGGAGGCCGCCGCCGAGGTTTACTCGACGGGAAGCCTCGTCGCCACGTCGGACCCTGCATACGCGTGCGGGCACCTGAACGACATCAGCCCTGACGCCGGGCCGGATCAAGAATGCAAGGACTATCGCGTTGAGAACTGCCCTGGGCCGGACGAAATGGTCACCCTTCGGGTAACTCTGAACGCTGGCCTCGATGGGACCATCATCTTCTTCAGTTCTGGCAACGGAAGAGGCTGGTGGGCTGTCGATAAGCTCAGTGGGTTTCCGCGCGCCTCACATCTCCTGCAGCGGGACCTCTCGACCGGAGATAACGACTTCAAGATCGTGGAAGTCAAGTGGAGGGACGCTTGGAACCACGGCAACGACACTACCTTGATCGGACCAGCCAAGCTGGCCTGTCGCGTGGCGACGGTTGTCACGGCATTGCTAGCGAACGAGACCTACCATCACTGCGACAACTTCCCGTCTGTGTGCACCAAGGTGTGCGCGACGGGCCAATCGGGTGGCGCCAACCAACTGGCCTACACCCTCACCCACTACGACATGGGCGATAGGTACGACGGAGTGGTTTTCACCAGTGGGCCACCCTACGCCGATCTTGAGTTGGGCTGCAGCAGTTGCGGCGGCACTCCCGTAGCTGCGGACGGTTGCTTCTCCTCGCGGGGCAGATGGGGGGTCGACACCTCCTACGACACGCCGAACGATCCGCGCTGGGACGACCTGTGTCCGGGAGCGTATGCCGACCCTGAGGAGTGCGGCGACACTGAGTTCCCCGACAGCCTATGCATACATCATCAACATGAGGGCACGCCTCCTGGGAACCAAGAGTTCGCGGACAGCTTGCCAGACACCAGCGTCGCAGTAGAGACCACCAAGTGGAACTATGAGTATCCGGTGAGCCTCGGAATCTCCTTCATCTTTGGCTTGTTGGACGATGGCGCCGCCAGGCCTCAGGGGAAGATCTACAAAGACGTGGTTGACGTAGAGAATGATGTCGACTTCGCGGAGCTCGCTTTCGTCGGGCACAAGGTGCACGAAGATACTCTGGGCACGGCCGAGATTCTCCTGCGGCTGGCGGACTATTGCGGCGCGATCCCTTAGGCACGCTCAGAGGGAAGACACTCGTGAGAACACCCACGCACAAATCAACCCCGAAGCGACTTGCGGGAGGGTTTGCGTGGGCGGCCCTCTTGACAGCTTCAGCAGCCCAGGGTCAGCTCCCCGCGGGAGCGACCCGGCTTCACGTCAGCGGTGTCGAGTGCCGGAATCTCTCGGCTGGCGGCACGGTGCGCTCTACAGTTTCCACAACGGAGTGGGACTGCGTCGATCTTGGCCTGACCCTGCAGTCGGGAGATCTCGTCGCCCTCTCGGTGCGAGGCCGCGTTCCCGTGCAGCCGCCTTCACGATCTCCGCAAGCAGGCCTCGGGAATTCGAGCGTTGCGCCGCTCCTCGTGGAGTCCGAGATCTCGGATCGGGGCGACCAGGAGGCCGACGCCGCCGACTTCGATCTCGATGGCGATCAGGATCTGATCCTGGAGGACGAGTTCAGGTGGCTGGAGTTCGTGACCGACGAGCCTCCAACGTTTGTGGAGCACGACCTCTTCGGCCGGGAGTTCAACGCGCTGGCTGCGGTTGCGTTAGATGTGAACAGCGACGGTCGTCCAGACGTCGTGTCGTCCTTCGGAGGCAACTCGAATCTGATCAACTGGCATCAGAACGTCCCAGGGGATCCTCTGGTGTTTCTGGAGCGACCCGTTTACCAAGAGGACGGCTGGCAATCCCATATCCTCAAAGGTGGGGACTTCGACGGGGACGGCGACCAGGACATTCTGAGCTGGAACACCGATCTTCAGAGCTTCCGAGAGCGGCTCGTGTGGCATGAGAACAACGGCAGTGGCCAGTCGTTCACACCTCAGGTGATCTATGAGATCGACGGTTCCGGCCAAACGGCTATCGTCTTCGAACCCGGAGACCTGGATGATGACGACGATCTCGATTTCTTCGTGAGTGTCCCGGCCACCGAAACACTGT
>JAJCXP010000429.1 GCA_029263375.1 Acidobacteriota bacterium
TCGAAACCGCGGCTGGCCATGAGGTGGGCGGTGCGCCGGACAAGCCGCTCGGCCATGTTCTCAATGGCGTAGATCTTGTCGCCCTGCTGCTGCTCAGACATCTTGCCCCAGGGATCCGTCATATCGCGGACGTGGGTCAGGAGGGCGTCGCGGACATCTCCCTGAAGGGTTTCAAGTCGGACGTCCAAATCTGCGTCTGTAGTTGTGTTTACGGGCGTGTCTTCGCTCACGGAAATCTCCTTCTCGTGCTGCTGTGGCGACGTCGGTGAAATATTCGGATGTCCATTGAAGCGCCGCCGCCAGCCTCAAGAACACCCCTGATAAAAACCGCATTTCCGCATCTCCCCGGTCTCCATGTCCCTGCTCACACGCCTGATCTCGCGCCAGTTGGCCTCCGCGCGCCGGTCGAGCCTTGCCACTTCATGTTTGAACGCCAGGTCCCGCCACCAATCGGCCTCCCCATCGGCCATCAGCTCGGCCAGGACATCGAAGCCGACATCTGAGCGCAGCAGATTGGTGAGGTGGCGCGCCGATGGCTGTGTGTCTCCGGCCAGCCAGTATTCCGCCGTGCGTTCCTCGACCTTGGCGTGAAAAGCCAGCTCGGCCGCGTGTTTGCCGCGCCACAATCTGCGTGCCACGCGTGCGATAAACCCATGCAACCGAAAGGTTTTGCGGTGCTTGCCGAAAGACGTTGCCGGCGGGCGGCTTATGATGGTTCGCATGAAACACTATCCATCCACCGCCGCACCCGATCCATCGTTGTCAGTCGCGGCTCGCGGCCATTACGAACGTCGAAAACAAAACTTGGGTCACCGAGGGACTGCGCTCCAAAGTCGCTCGGTTGCATCTCCTGTGCGACCAGGAATTCCTCAATGTCAGAGCGGAACTGTTCGAGAATCTGCATGTCATAGGAAAATAGAGGCACTTTCCTATCTGTCAATAGGAAAAAACCTATTGGCCCGGCGCGCGTCGGATCGGCTAGGCTAAGCTCATGGTAGATATACGAACTTTGCTAAAGTCTCGCGCGGAAGAACTGGGCTTTTCGTTGAAGGACTTGTCACTGTCTCTTGGTAAGAATCACTCATATCTGCAGCAATTCATTACGAAGGGATCGCCGCGAACCCTCCCCCTAGAACTGGCTGCCAAACTCGCGCCGCTGCTGCAATTGGATGCGTCTGTCTTGCTGCCGGAAGGCCTCGATCGGGCCACCAGGGAGTATCTTGCTGACAATATTTTGCCGTTCGACCGCCAGCGCAACGAGGCCCTGACTGTGCCGGTTCCCGAGTTTGATGTGCATCTTTCTGCCGGCGGCGGTCAGTTGGTCGAGGCCGAAAACGTCAAGCGGGAATGGCCGTTTCCAATTGACTATCTAAGGCATGTGATCGGCATCAATCATGAAGATGCAGCTATCGCGGAAGTGCGCGGAGACAGCATGGCGCCAACCCTAAACGCCGGGGACATGGTGATGGTGAACATGCGCGACAAGGACCCAACTCAACCAGGCGTGTTCGTAATTTTCGATGGCGACGGAACTGTGATTAAGCGCCTGGAAAAAGTGCCTCTTTCAGAACCCGTCGAACTAGTGCTGATCAGTGACAACCAGCTACATTCCAAATATACCGTCCCGGCCGAACAGGTGATGATTGTGGGCCGGGTGTGCTGGCGATCACATAGGATGTAGATCTCGGGGGGTGAAATTATGGATACAGCAGCGGCTACAGTTTTTTGGGGCACCTATGGCATCGGCAACATTGGAACCTTCGTCTATCTGATGTTTTTTGATGGCTACATATACAACGCCTGGAACTGGATAATCGCCATTCCAATCAACATGTTCCTCGCGTCTATTTGGCCCATTTACTGGGGCGTGCTCCATTGGATTTTTGCATAGTAGGAATTTTCCTATTGACATGAAATAGGAGTTTTCCTATCGTCGCGATCCTGATCACAGGACGCGACTATGACCAACCACGCAACATTCCCAGCAGTCTCCGGCAACGGCGCATATGGCGTCACCCGGCACGTCCACACCCCGCAGCGTCATCTCACCGAGTTCAAGCGCGACCTTCTCATCAACCGCCGCACGAACCTGCTCCAGCGCGCCGAATGTCTGCGCGCCGGCCGCATGTCGTATCAGGAGCAGGGATCGTATGAGCGCCGCCTGATTGGCGTTGCACGGCGGCTCAAGCTCTTCATCGCCCAATGTGACGGCAGCGAGTGGATGGAGAAGTACCGGCAGATCTGGGCCGACTACGCGCTCAACAAGATCGACCACAGTGATGCCGCCGACCGCATGCGCTGGCTTGGGTGGGACACGACGCCGGCGAGCTTACTCACGGAGCTGGCGCAGAAAGATGAGCTGAATGTGCTCGACAACCCTCCGGTGCAGGTGGCGGCGCAATGAAGCATCCCGCACCATCCCAGTTGCGCGAGTTGTTCGACTACGACCCTGAAACAGGCAAGCTGACGTGGCGCAGACGATTGGATGTTGGAGAGTGGTGGAACACTCGATATGCCGGAAAAGAAATCACAGCCCTCGACCGGCACGGCTATGTGCAGGTTAAGTTGAGGCCGCATACCCTTCGCGCACATCGCATCATCTGGGCCTTGGTGACAGGGCAGTGGCCGACGCTGGACATCGACCACATCAACGGCAGCCGGTCTGACAATCGGTGGGTAAATTTACGTGAGGTGACGCGCAGCCAGAACACCCTGAACCGACATGCTCCGAGACGGTGCCGTTGGTCCCGAGGCGTCACGTTCCATAAGGCAAGCGGGCTGTTTCGCGCCTACCTCAATATCAACGCCCGTCAGGTCAGCTTTGGCTACCACAAAACACCCGAAGAAGCTGCGGCCGCGTTTGAGGCCCAAGCACCGGAATATCTGAGAGGCGAGCATGCTTGATATCAAAACGCCAACATCGTTCCCTATCACAGAGCCGGGCATTTATCTGATGACGGCTGAACAATATCATAGTGACCCTTGTATTGCCCCGTCACTCTCCCGCTCACTGGCCTCAAAGCTTTTGAACACATCCCCCCGGCATGCCTACGCGGCACACCCAAAGCTCAATCCGGACTTTGTGTCGAAGGAGGAATCAAAGTTC
>JAJCXP010000430.1 GCA_029263375.1 Acidobacteriota bacterium
CTTGAGCGACCAGTCGCCCGGGTCGAGGCCGAGGAAGCGCACCGAGCCGTCGCCGCCGGTCACCTGGAGCTTGGGAGCGCCGATGCCGGCGAGCTCCACGGTCACTCCGGGCAGCTTGCCGCCGCTGGGATCGGTTACCTGTACGTAGATGTTGCCGGTCTCCTCCTGGGCGAGCACCGCGCCGGCGCTGCCGATCAGGAGCGCTAGTACCAGCGCTGTCGAACTCTTCCAACTGCTGAATCTCATCTGCCTCTCCTTTCCAGAGACGTGTCGTTGTCCCCGCACGATGGTGGGATCTCGGGTCGGGTGTGCGGGGCGCTTCGACATCTCGGATCGGTAGCGCAAGTGCAGTGCCGAATGGTGGCGCGACGCCCTTCCTCACGGCGGGCTCGATCGCGGGTGAGTGACTCACTCAACTCGCCGGGTGCGTTATCTCCGGCAGATCAGCTGTTCGATCCCGAGCGCTCGGAGCGCGCTGCTCATCTCCGACTCAGCCGTCGCTCAGCGGCTACGGATCGACCCGGCGATGCGCGCGACTGCGGTTCCAACAGACCGTTTCGCTGGTCTTCAATCCGCTGAATCATCTGGACTTGCGGCGTCTTCTCAGACTTCGGCGCAGGTGCGTGAGGTCCAAAGAAAATGGCCGGGGGATGCCTCCCCCGGCCGGTTAACTCAAGCTTGTTCCCGAGGGTCGTAGAGCCTGCCGGCTCTCGCCCCGGAGCATGAGTAAGAGCCCTACTTCCAGTTGATCCTGGCGCTGAGCCTCCAGATGCGGGGACTCAGGGTCTCGCGCAGGAAGTTCGCCTGGCCGGTGGACAGCGCGCGCTCGCGCTGAAGCGTGTAGTTCTCGTTGAGAACGTTGAAGGCGTCGACTCCGACGGTGAAGCTGACATTGCCGCTGGCTGCGAACTCCTTGTCGAGCCGCAGATCGACCGTCATGATGTCGTCGGCGCGGATGTCGTCCAGATTCGTGCTGGCGAGCAGGTCCCAGTCTTCTTCATCCGAAGTCGTGACGTCGACGTAGTAGGGCAGGGGGTAGCCCTCGCGACCGAAGATGTTGGCCGCGACGTTGAAGCCCCAGGGCCTATCGGGCGCCACCTGGTACATGCCGTTGATGTTGTACTGCCAGGTGCTCTGCAGCCAGACGTCATCCTTGGCCGCGCTCACCTCGGCGAACAGGCCGCCGTCGATCGATCCGCCGGCCGCGCCGTTGCAACCGAACTCGTCCTCGATGCAGAGGTTGGGGCTCTGGAACGCAAAGTGGCTGGCTGGCACGTCCCACTCGGTCTCTCCGATCTGGAAGTAGCCACGCATCATCCACTGGTTGGAGAGCCGCTTGGTGAAGTTGACGCTGTACCCGAGGTACTCGCGCTCTCGATCGCCGTTGGTGAACAGCTCGCCGCCGGTGTAGGACAGCGCCGGGTTGAGCACGTATGCCGGCACCTCGAAGGGGGTGCCGTTGGGCAGTACTCCAGTAGTTACGCTGTCGAGCAGGTAGTCTTCACGCCGATTCACGCGGACGTTGCCGTCGGCATCCCGCACGAAGGTCCGGAACTCGGTGAGGTCGGAGACCTTTCGGTAGGTTACCTGTGCGCCGACGACGAACTCGGGAATCAGTGCATGCTCGGCCGAGAGAATCAGCTCATCCGTGATCGGAGGATCGAGGTTCGGGTCGGTGACGTTCGGGCTCACGAGCGCCGTCGGATTGGTGATATCAAAGCCGTTCGTATTGATGACGACTACCTGATCGGGACCGTTGCCCGCCAGAGTCGAGCCGTTGAACGTGCCGCTCCCGTCGGTGTCGTACCAAAGCGCCGTCAGGTAGCTTGTGCCGGCAGGGTTGACGCGATCGAGATCGTCGGTCTCGAGCTGCTCTGCGAACTGCGAGTAGCTTGCTCTGAGCAAGGTCTTGCTCTCTTTGCCGAGGGCGTAGGTCACGCCCAGTCGCGGCAAGATCGTCTCCCAGTCGAACGGCGCGTCGGCGCCCCCGAAAGCGAGCTCCGGATGAAGCTCAGGAAACCAGAAGTTTGCGGGCGCAGTAACTGCATTGTTGCGGCCCTCCTGCAGGTCCCAACGAATGCCCGCGTTGATGGTCAGCTTGCCCGTGGAGATGGTGTCCTGGAGCCAAGCCGAGGTGTACTCTTGCGTCACGGGGCCTCGATCGTTGCCGCGCTGCGAGATCAGCAAGGCCGGTTGGAAGCCGGCACCAACCTGGATGGCCCAAGCGCCGTTGTTGGTCCATGAGAAGGGGCTGACCTTGTCGAACTCGCGCAGGCGGGCGCCGAACTTGAGCTCGTGACTCACGTCGGCGGTGTTGAAGAAGTAGGAGCCATCGGCGGTGTAGGCCTCCTGCGGCCGGCTTGAGCTGCCGGCCCAGAACGCACCCTGCCACGAGTTGTTGTCGTCGAGGTAGGTAAAGGGGACCTCGAGACCGAGCGCGACGACCGACTTGGGGGTCAGAGAGAAGCCACCGTCGACCTTGGAGTAGCCACCGGTCAGGAAGAAACTCGAGTTGAAGACATGAGTGTCCTCGAACTTCATGATCGCGGTCGGCCCACGCTGATCCCAGGAGGTGGGCTGCGGTCGGGTTGGGCCTGCGTTGCGGCCGAACTTCTCCTTGTCGCCGTTGTTCCAGGAAGCGGTAAGGGAGTTCGAGTTGGAGAGCTGGGCGTTGACCTTGAAAGAGGTGTTGGTCAGGATGGTGTCGTCAGCGAGAACGTCTCCAGCGCTCGCGCCTCCGGAGAGATTCTTGATGTCGTTCTGGCCGTGCGAGCCCCAGAACCAGAGCCGGTTCTTGATCACCGGCCCGCCGGCCTCGAAGCCCCACTCCTCGATCTTGTTGATGCTGTTGCCGATGAACGCGTTCTGGCTCGGAGCCAGCTCGCTGGGACTGATGTCCGGCCCGGACTGGTCGAGAAACAGGAGACCGTCCGAATCGGTCACCAGGAAGCGCGCCGACCCGCGAAACTCGTTGGTGCCGCGCTTGGTGACCAGATTCACGGCGACGCCGGACGAGGATTTGGTGGTCGAGGTGCCACCGGTCGAGAACTGCATCTCGGTGAACTGGTCGAAGTCGTAGTAGGTCGACGACCCTCCGACCGCGGCCATGTCCGTCACTTCGACGCCATCGACCAGGAAGGTGTTCTCATCCGTCGACACAGCGGGGCCAGAGAAGTACGACTGTTGGCCACTCTCGTTGCCGCCGACATTGATGCGATCGACGACGACACCGGGAGTCTGGGTCAGCACCGACCAGGGGTCCCGAGCGGTAGGGATCTTCTCGAGCTCGATCTGGCTGATCGTAGTCCCGGCGTCGACCTTGCGCGCATCCAGCAGCGGGCTCTCGGAGGTTACGGTGATGACCTCTTCGATCGCCGTACTGAGCTGGATCTCGACGCTGGTGCTGCGAGCCACCCGGACGTTGATGCGCGGGTACTCGACCGTGGAGAACCCTTCAAGAGTCGCGGTGAGCGACCAGTCGCCCGGGTCGAGACTCAGGAACCGCGCCCCGCCGGTCGCGGTGGTCACCTGGAGCTGTGGCGCGCCGAAGCCGCTGAGCTCGACGGTGACGCCGGGCAGAGGATTGCCCTCGGTGTCGGTCACCTTGACGTGAACGTTGCCGGTCTCGTCCTGGGCGAACGCGATCGTCGCACTGAGGACCAAGATGAGGCCGAGCGTGAGACTGAACAACCTTGCACTCTTCTTTTGGTTCAAGCCTGTCTCCTTTTCGTTGGGCAGGATCGTGTTGTGCCCCGACCGAAGCTCCGCGACGAGATCGCGACGATGAGTCCTGGCTACGGTGCGAAGCGGTTTCGACATGCCCTCGACAGGAGCAACCGGAGCGCCACAATCGCGCCCGACCCTGAGCCCTCCGCGCTGTTTCAGCGCGCTTTCAGCGGGTGCCGTGCGCGGCCGCGCGCTGGGGTTGCGCTCGGCGGCGGTGCGCCTCCGCTGCGTTTCAGGTCCGTTTCAGGACCGTTCCGGTGCCACGGGCTTGCTTCAAGCCGCGCTTCAATTGGTTGGGCGCTGGCGATTCAGAGGCTTGAAGAGGGGGGGCGCCGCGAGCACTCGAGGAGCTCGTGAAACCGGGGGTGATCGCGCAGCGGATCGAGCCGGGGGTCGACGTCCAGGAACGCGACCGGCCAGCTGGACCCCTCGCGGCAGGCTCGGAGCAGCGTCTCGAGCGCCTCGTCGTTGCGCCCGAGGTAGATCAGTGGGATCGCCTGGGTGCCGAGAGTGAACCCGCGGTCGGCGGATATTGCGCTCAGCATGGCATGCTGGCCTTGCCAGAACTCTTCGAAGGAGCTCAACTCGCTGTCGACGAGCAGCTCCGCCTGCTCCAGTGCCGCAGCCTCGTCCCCGAGCGCGAGCGCAGAATAGACGATGCAGAGTCTGGCCAGATTCGATGCGGGCCCGATCTCGAGGGCGCGTATCGAGTGTTCCAGCGCCTGCTCGTATCTCCTGGCCAGGAGGTGCGCCCAACCCTGATGCGAAGTCAGCTCGGAAGAGAGCGGATCGTAGATCAGGGCTCGCCGCATCGCTTCGAGAGACTGCTCGTGCCGACCCTGAGCCGACAGGACCATGGCATGCGTGTGGTGGCCCTTGGCCAGACGGGGACTCAACTCCAGGGCCCTGAGTACGCTTCGTTCCGCACCTTGCCGGTCTCGGAGGTGAAGGAGCTGGAGCCTCGCCAGCTCGAGGTGAGCGTCTGCCGAGCCCGGGTCGATCTGGATCGCGCGCCGCAAGGCCGCCTCCACCTCCGGGATGAACGTCAGCGGCGCCTCGAGCTCACGTTTCAGTCGAGCCCAGACCAGGATCGCCGAGGCGAAGTCGGGTTGGGACTTCAGGACGCGTCCCATCATCTCCAGGCCGCGCGCCCGCGTCGCATCGTCGCTGCCGTTCGCGTGGTAGATCCCTTCCAGGTACAGCTCGTAGAGCTCGGCGCCGAGCTCTGGAGGGGTGCTCGCGTTGCCGACCGGCGAGAGCTCCAGGGTGCTGCCGACCGCGGTCGTCACGCGGTGCGACCAGAGGGCCCAGTCCGAGTTGGCGGTCTCGTGATCGTAGACGTCCCCCCAGAGGTTGGTCTCGTCGGCCACTCGGACCAGCTGCATGGAGACCCGCGAGATCGAGTCCACGCGCTGAACGCTGCCGGTCAGGAGATAGTCGACACCGAGCTCGGTGCCGATCTCGGCCGCGCCGCCGTCGTTGTCCGCGTAGCGACTCGATGAGCTGCGAGCGATCACCGCCAGCTGGCCCTGAAACGCCTGCGCGAACTGCGAGATGAGCTCGTCGGTGAGG
>JAJCXP010000431.1 GCA_029263375.1 Acidobacteriota bacterium
GATTGAGATCGAACGCGACGGCGTGGAAGTAGAGCGAGCGCAGTGCCTCGGCGCCGTGCCTGCGCTCGAGCTCCAGCAGATCGATCGAGTCGTAGCGGAACCGACTGGCGAACGTCCGGCCGGCGATCGCAGCCGAGTAGGAGAGCTGATGCCGGGTGCGGCTGAATTCGGTGAGCTCTAGAGGGCGCGGCACGATCCGACGAGCCAACCGGGTGAAGTGGGCGTCGATACAGTAACCTTCGACCTCGATGGCCCAGACATCCGCCCGCGAGAGGCGATTGTGGTGGCAGGCGGCGCTCGTGCAGCTGGCGATCTACGCGTCGCTGGCCTATGTGCGCGGGCCGTCGGATTGGCTGCGCGCCAACAATCTGCTGCGCCTGACGGTCGGTGCCCTCTTCCTGGCGGCGGCGGTGGTGATCCTGTGGAAGGTCGGTCGGCGCCGCCCGGGAATCCGTGAGGTCCTGGTCCTGGTCGCCTTCGGCGTGATCTACCTGATAGTCCTGCTCAGTCTCAGGCAGGTCGAGGAGCGAGTCCACTTTCTCGAGTACGGACTGGTCGGCGGACTGGTGTACTCGGCCCTGCGCGCGCGCCGGCGCAACCATCTCGACGCCGGCGAGCCGCTCGGCCTGGCGACGCGCTTCGCCGCGCCGGTGGCGATCGTCATCACCGGCCTGGCGGGCTGGGGCGACGAGGGCATCCAGGCGCTGTTGCCGGAGCGCGTCTACGAGCTTCGGGACGTCGCGCTGAACGTCTCCGCCGGCGTGTTGGTGATCTCGGCGATCGTGGTCAGGCGCTGGGCAGGTACGATTGATCGGTCGGCTCGAGAACGTCAGAGGGAGGAGAGGTCATGAATCAGTCGAAGGTGCGAAGCGTGCTGTCGTGGGTTCTGGTCGCGCTGGTCGCGGCGATGTTTGCCATGTCCGGGCTTGCCAAGCTCGGAGGTCAGATGACCGAGATGTTCGCGACCTGGGGTTATCCGCCATGGTTCGCGACGCTGATTGGCGTCGCCGAGCTGGCGGGCGCCATCGGGCTGCTGGTTCCCAGGACCACCCGCTGGGCGGTCTACGGACTGAGCGCCGTCATGCTCGGTGCGGCCTACACGCACATCGCCAACGGCGAAGGCGTCGAGGTGCTGCGGCCGATCGTTTTCATCGTGGTGATGTGGACCGCCCTGCTCTTGCGGGGCCGGGCCGCGAGCGCGTAGCTAAAAGACAGGAGAAGTCGATGATGTGGAGCTCGACGAGGGTCGTGCTGTGTGTACTGGTTGCCGCTTTGGTCGGGGTGAGTCCGTCGACGGCGGCGGACGGCGTCACCCTGGAGATGATCATGGCCGACCCCGACTGGATCGGCAACGGACCCGAGAACCCCTTCTGGGACGAGTATGGGCGGACCGTATTCTTCGAGCGCAAGCGGCCGGGCGAGAAGGTCAGTGACTTATGGGGCGTGGATGTAGACGGCTCCGGCCTGCGACGGATCCCGGCCCGGGAGTTGTCGGGCTTCCCGCGCCCAGGGGGCGACTACAGCCACGATTACTCGCTGCACGTCTACGAGCACGAGGGCGACCTGTTCGTGCTCGACGTCGAGAGTCGCGCGGTGCGCCAGCTGACCCGCACGTCGGAGCGTGAGCGGTCACCGAAGTTTCTGCTCAGCGACCTCCGGGTCGCGTTCGAGCGCGGCGACCGGACGCTGATGTTCGACCTCGAGACCGGTCTCATCTCCGAGCCCGCCGACCTGCGACTGGAGGACGATCCTGGCGAGGACGAGAAGGAGTTCGACTATCTGGCGGCCAAGCACCGCCGGCTCTACCGCAAGGTCGCCGAGGCCAGAGAGGACGAAGACGCCGAGCGCGAGCACGAGCGCCAGCTCCAGCGCGAGGATCCCGCGCGGCCACCGCTACCCTGGTATCTCGGCGACAAGATCGAGATCCTGTCGCGATCGTTGTCGCCCGACGGCGATTGGATGCTGCTCGTCACCCGCGCCGAGTCGGAGGAGCGCGGCCGCAGCGGCACGATGCCCAACTACGTCACCGAGAGCGGCTACGTCGAGACCAGCGAGCTGAGAACCCGGGTCGGACGCGACTCGCCCGCCGGCGAGTCGCTCCTGCTACTCGACCTCGGCGCGCACGAGTCCCACGAGCTCGACCTCACGAAGTTGCCGGGCATCCAGGAGGACCCGCTCGCCGAGCTCCGCGCGAGCGCCATCGACTGGCACGTCGAGCGCGGCGCCGACCGGGAGAAGGTCGAGAAGTCGCTCGAGGCGCCCGAGACCCGTGCCGTGAGAGTCGCCCAGGTCGAGTGGGCGGAGGACGGCTGGCAGCTGGCTGTGCAGCTCCACTCGATCGACAACAAGGACCGCTGGATCGCCACCGTCGATCTGGACGAGCACGAGCTGGTCCTCCAGCATCGCCTGACCGACCCTGGCTGGATCAACTGGCGCTACAACGAGATGGGCTGGCTGCCCGGCGGCGAGACGCTCTGGTACCTCTCCGAGGAGACCGGCTACTCGCACCTATACCTGCGCGACGTCGCGGCCGGTAAGTCACGCGCCCTGACCGCGGGCGACTACGAGGTCTCCTCGCCGCACGTCGACCGGGGCGGCGGGCACGTCTACTACCGGGCCAACGTCGAGCACCCCGGCGTGTACGAGATCTACCGGGTGGCGGCGGACTCGGGCGAGATCGAGCGCTTGACCACCCTCGGCGGCGTCAACGACTTCGTCCTGTCGCCCGATGAGCGCCGGCTGCTGGTCGTGCACTCGGAGATCGATCAGCACCCGGAGCTGTACGAACAGCCGGTGACGGCCGGCGCGGAGGCCCGCCGTCTCACCTTCACGGTCTCGCCCGAGTTCCAGTCCGTGGACTGGGTCATCCCCGAGATCGTCGAGGTGCCATCGGCCCACGTCGACCGGCCGATCTACTCGAAGCTCTACAAGCCGCGGGATTTCGATCCCGCCCAGAGCTACCCGGCGGTGGTGTTCGTCCACGGCGCCGGCTACCTGCAGAACTCGCACAAGGGGTGGGCGGGCTACTTCCGCGAGTTCATGTTCCACACGGTGCTCGCCGAGCACGGCTACCTGGTGCTCGACATGGACTACCGCGCGTCAGCCGGCTACGGCCGCGACTGGCGCACCGCGATCTACCGGCAGATGGGGCACCCCGAGCTCGAGGACAT
>JAJCXP010000432.1 GCA_029263375.1 Acidobacteriota bacterium
GCACCGAGCCGTTGTGCAGATAGGGCGCCCGCAGCCAGAGACCGTCGAGCTGCAGCGCGATGTAGCCGTCGTACGGCTTGCTCATCGGCGTCCGCTCCATTCCGAGCTCGTTGACGACCTTGTCGTTGGCGGTGTCGGCCGCCTCCTGGGTCCAGGCCCGGGCACGCCCCGGGTCGGTGCCGACCTCCGCGAGCGGGATCACAGTGCCCAGCCGGTTGTCGCGACCGCTCTCGTGGCACTCTGCACAGTGGGTCTCGAACAGTCCGGCGCCCTCCTCCGCCTGATCGGCGTCGAAGTCGAGCGGATAGGCCGGCGCCGGCACGTTCAGGATCCACTCTTCGATCTCGGCCACCCGCCGGCGAAAGAAGGGCGTCACCGGATCGGGCGTCGGCAGACCGCCGTCCGTCGGCGGCTGCAGGCCGAGGGCCGAATCGATGATCACCGACCGATAGGAAGTCGTGTCGCCGGCCAAGTTCATCAGCATCAGGCGATCGAGTGGCGTCGACAGCTTGCTGAAGTCGGCGGTCAGGCTGTGGTCGTCGGGCGGCCAGATCCGACCGGGTTGTATCCGGGTCTGCAGATTCCAGAGCGACGGGAAGTCGGTGTGGTCGATGCTGCCGTCGTCTTCGAGGCCGAGGAAGTTGAACTTGGTCAGATTCATCGGCGCGTCTCGCCCCGGTCCCCAGCGCGGCCGGTCGCGGGTCCACGCCCACGACTCTCCCTGGGCCCTCAGCAGGTCACGAACGACCGGAATCAGCAGGTACTTGTAGATCGCGCGCTCGACGAAGCTGAGTCGGTAGGCCAGGTCGATCTCGTAGAGCAGGTTGTCGGCATTGAACCGCTCGTCCTCGGCGCAGCGCGACAGGAACTCGAGGATCCCCTGGACGTCGGTCGTGTGACTGCCGCCACCGGCGACGATGGTCGGAGTCTCGTTCTCGGTGATCCGGTACTGGGTCGAGTGGCAGATCGCGCAGTTGAAGCCGACGCGCTCGAAACCGACGGTCTTCTTCGAAAAACCGACCGGCAGCTCGCGGCCCTCTTCCCACGGCAGTCCGAACGCAGCGTAGCCGCCGGGCGCCGGGATGTACTCGCCGAAGACCCTCGGCATGACCACGATCAACCAGTAGGGGAAGCCCGATACCGCCTCGCCACCGATCGAGCCGTAGAGAAAGTTCATCGCCGGATCGTCGGTGATCCACGCCGGCTGCAGCTCCTGCCGGAAGAAGTTGTACCAGCCGAAGTAGGCCAGCGGAATCGCGACGACGATCAGCACTACGATCCAGCGCATCAGCCTGCGTTTCCAGCTCTTGGGCTTCGACATGGTCGCTCCGATCAGAACGTCTTGAGGTACTCGAGCAGCGCCTGCTTGTCCTCGGGCGCGAGCTCGGTGCCGTACTCCGGTCCCTCGTGGCCGGCGTTGCCGTTGCCGCGCTCCGCCGTCCGATAGCGCCAGCCGGCGCCGGCAGGCACGTGGTGCTCATCACTCGCGAGGCCGACGCACCACTCGGGGCTTGCATCGCCGCCGCAGAGCGGCTTGGTGACGAAGCCGACGTTGTCGTAGTCGTAGACCTCGTAGCCGGTGTAGAACTCGGCCGGGCGGTTGGCGGCGGGCTCCAGGAGGTAGCGCAGATTGGGGACCGAGCCGTTGTGGAGATAGGGAGCGCGCAGCCAGATCCCGTCGAGCGGCGCGTTGGCATAGCCGTACGTCTTGCGAAAGTGGCTGAACCGGGCCGGGTAGCAGTCGGCGCGATAGCGGTCCCGAATCTCCTCGAACTCGTCCTCGGAGATCGAGGTATCGCAGAGGGCGTCGCGGTAGACCCGGCAATCCTCTTCGCCGCCGCTCGGGAATCCCGCGTAGAGCGTGTTCTGGTTCATCGCCAGCTCCGGCGTGTAGGAATCGAGGTGGTTGCGGTCGGTGCGAATCGCCTCGATCGGCTCGACCTCGCCGACCCGGCCGCCATCGCCCGGCTCCCGATACGGGGTCGTGCGGTTGCCGTGACATTGCCAGCAGTAGCGGCGATAGACCTGGCCGCCGCGCTGCAGCTGGGTCTCGTCGATGTGCCGGCGTGGGAAGTCGGGCGGCTCGGCGTCGTCCCAGAGCCAGTCCGCGACGCGCAGCAGCTTTTCGCGGTCGAGAGTCGCCGGCGTCGCGCCGGTGCCGTAGCCGGCGCTCAGGTTGCGCTCGTCGGTCGAGCACTGGTTGCCGGTCCAGTGCAGGTTCATGCCACGGCGACTCTTCTGGTTCCAGATCGATGGAAAGTCGACATTGCCCCGGGTCTCGGCCGGATCGACCTTGTCGCCGTACATGTCGAACCCGAGCAGCGCCTTGGGCGAGTTCCACGTGTCGACCCGCCCGGGGCCCGTGGTCGAAAAGTCGATGAACTGGAGCCGCCCCATGAGCGACAGGAGCTGGTCGCGCATCGCCATCACGCCGACCCAGCGCATGACCGCCTCGTCCACGATCCCCCACCGCGCTGGCCGGTAGCGATCGACCGCCTGGCCGCTCCGCTCGAGCTCCTCGAGCCACTCCTCACGGTCACCTTCGAGCTCCTTGATCTTCGCCATCAGCTCGCGATCGCGGAACTGCCGCGCCTTCGCGGCGTCGTCGAGAAAGCGGGTGAAGGCGCCCAGGTTGAGCGTGTTGGAGGGCATTCCCGCAACGACCATCGGCGCCGCGCCGGGCGCCTCGCGAACCGAGCCGGTGTGGCAGAACGCGCAGTTGACATAGACGCGGTCCAATCCCTGGAAGCGACGCATCTGGGTACCGACCGGCAGATCGAAGCGCGGGTTGCGCCCCTCTTCGTAGATGAACCCGATCGCGCGGTAGCCGGAGCCGGGCTCGAAGCCGGGCAGCAGATCCGGCACCAGCTCGGGCAGCGCGATCCACATCCAGTACGGGATGCCGAAGCCGAACTGCAGCTGCCAACCGCGCTCGCCGCCGGTCGAGCCGTACTTGAAGTGCTCCTCGTCCGAATCCGGAAAGGTGATCGGCTCGTCGTCGGTCAGCCGCCACAGTCCGTAGCAGCCCACGAGAGCGACGACAGCCACGATCCCCAGCGGCAGCATGGACACCAGCCACCCGCCAAGGGCTCGCAGTCGCCTGACACTTACTTCGCTCACAGTCGGCACTCCACGCCAAGCCGAGGCGGCCGGTACGGCTCGAACGCCCTACCCGGTTGCTTCGCTGGATTCAAATATGGCTCTGATTCTACGGCGAGTCGGGGCAAACGGCAACATGGGCATCACCTCCCTGGACGCCGTGAGTCCCTCGATCTCCTCATGGCAACGAGTGGTGCCGGCCGAGTATCCTGCCCGGGTGTCGGAACCCAACGAGGCCAGCCCGCCGCTGCGGGTTCATCTGGTTCTGGTCTTCGTTTCGGCCACCTTCGGCCTGATGCACGTCGTGGCCAAAGGCGTGCTCGAGTCTCTCGAGCCGCTGCAGCTCGCCGGGCTGCGTGCCCTCGCGGCCAGTCCGCTCCTGCTCTGGATGGCCTGGCGCCACGATCGGATAGTGCCCTCGCGGGCCGACCTGCCGATGCTCGCCCTGCTCGGCGGGCTCGGCGTCTTCCTCAACCAGGTGCTGTTCATCGTCGGACTCGACCACACCACCGCCAGCAACGCCGCGATCCTGATGCCCTCGATCCCGGTGTTCGCGATCGCGATCGGCGCGGCGCTCGGGATCGAAGGCATCGGGCCACGTCGGCTGGCGGGCGTCGCGCTCACGGTGGGCGGCTGCCTCGCTCTGCTCGACCCGACCCGTTTCGACCTGGCACGCGAGACCGCGGTCGGCAACCTGTTGATCCTGCTCAACTGCCTGAGCTACGCCGCGTTCCTGGTCGTTCAGCGCCCGATTCTCCGACGGGTGCCCTGGCGAACGGTCATCGCCTGGGCCTTCCTCTTCGGCACCGTCGGAATCCTGCTCACCAGCGGACGGTCGCTGACCCGGCTCGAACCGGCGGCCGTGCCGTTCAGCGCCTGGCTCGGCCTCGCCTTCATCGTGCTGTTTCCGACCTTCCTCGGCTACGCGCTGAGTACCTGGGCCGTACGCCGCTCGACACCGTCACTGGTGGCGATCTACACCACCACCCAACCGCTGGTCGCCGCCCTGGCCGCGATCACCCTGCTCGGCGAATCGGTGGGCGTGCCGGAGCTGATCGGCTTCGTCCTGATCTCCGGGGGTGTACTCATCGCCGGACGGTCCCAGACCCGCCAGCTGAAGTCCTAGGAGAGCGGTCCGGCTGCGGGTTGCGGGGGCCGCTGGAGAGGAGAGCGGCTTTGCGGACTAGGGCGCGAGCGCTTCGTGCGCGTGGTAGCTCGAGCGCACCAACGGTCCCGATTCGCAGTGGCTGAAGCCGAGCCGGAGTGCCTCTTCGCGATAGGAGGCGAACTCGTCGGGATGCACCCAACGGTCGACCGGCAGGTGCTGGGCGGTCGGCTGCAGGTACTGACCGATGGTCAGGATCTCGACGCCGGCCGCGCGGATGTCGCGGATCGTCTCGACGATCTCGTCCGGGGTCTCGCCGATGCCGATCATGATGCCGGTCTTGACCCGGCCGGCGTAGCTGCCGCGCTCGCGCCGGCTGGCGCAGTCGGCCAGCAGCTCGATCGAGCGATGGTAGCGACTGCCGGGGCGGGCGCTCCGGTAGAGGCGCGGCACCGTCTCCATGTTGTGCGAGAAGACTTCCGGCTTGGCGCCCAGGACGATGTCGAGCGCCTCTGGAACACCCCGAAAATCGGGCGTCAGGAGCTCGACCGCGGTGTCCGGGTTACGGCGGTGGATCGCCCGGGTGACGTCGGCGAAGTGGCGCGCACCGCCATCGGGCAGATCGTCTCTGTCGACCGAGGTGATCACCGCGTGGCGGATGCCCATGGTCTCGACCGCTTCGGCGACGTGGTCCGGTTCGTCGGCATCGACGCCCGCTGCGGGCCGACCGCTGGTGACGGCGCAGAATCCGCACCGTCGGGTACAGATGTCGCCGAGAATCATGAAGGTCGCCGTCCCATGCTCGCCCCAGCATTCATAGATGTTCGGGCAGCGCGCCTCCTGGCAGACGGTGTTGAGATTCAGATCCTCGACCAGCCTGCGCACCTCGTGGAACCGAGGCGGCGTCTTGAGCCGGATGCGTAGCCAGTCCGGACGCGGCTCGCGCGGCGGCTGGGTGGGGGGCGCACCGATCTTGACCAGGGAATCGCTCACGCGTGAAGTCTACAACCTGTGACCCGACCGGTGGATTCCCGAGCTCGCCTGGTACGCTCGGCGCCGCCCCGCTCGATGAGAGGACCTCCCACGTGAACGAGTTCGACGGCGTCATCCAGGAACAGAGCCTCGAGGAGGCGGTCTCGGATCTCGAAAGGCTGGCCGAACGCTCGCCGGTTCTGAGCGTCGCCGCGATCCACATCCTCAAGAACGAGCTCGGGGAGATCTCCGAGTTGAGCCGTCGAAAATTGCTGCGCAACCGACGGTTCCTGCTGCCCACCGCCGAGCCCCTGCGCAGGCTGAAGCGGCCGCTGCGTGCACTGGCGGATCTCGTGGCCTGGCTCCGTGGCGCGGACGCGGTGCGCTTCCGCGATCGCTGCGACGCGCACTTCTGGCGCGACGCGGTGCCGGTGATCGAAGCCGAGTTCGGACCGGTCGCCGAGCCGCTCATGAACACCGTCAACGAAGCGATCATCAACTACGCCGAGTACTCCTTCAAACGGTGGTCACTCCGCCGGCGGGTGGCGGCACATCTGTTCCACACCGAGGACAACCTCGGCTACGCGATCATCCGTCCGCTCGGCTCGCGACTGCGCGTCTTCGATCCGCTGTCGCTCAGGGAAAAGAGCGCCGAGACTCTCGAGGAGAGCAAGCGCGGCTGGGGGCACACGATCCTGATGCGTCGGGCGCTGTTCATCAGCTTCGACAAGACGCCCCGGCGGCGCGGCATGATGATCGTCGTCGGCGCCGACGACGCCTGATCGGCCCCTACCCCGCCCGGCGCCTGGCGCGCACCTCGAGCGCGACCGCGTGCGCGAAGATCAGCGCCGCCACCAGAACGTGGGCGATGTGCAGGTACGGGAACGAGCGCGGCACCTGCCACTCGTCGGCCAGCGGCTCGGGCGAAACGATGAACAGCGGCATGCCGACCAGCAGCTGGATCAGGA
>JAJCXP010000433.1 GCA_029263375.1 Acidobacteriota bacterium
ATGCCCGGGGGGGTGTCAACAGAGGAGGAAGCCAGAAGGCAGGCGCTGAATTGCATTCCGCTGTTTCCTACAGATGCTCGAGGCCTGGAAGCTCCTCGATCAGCCCGTCCCAAGCCACGCCCCTCCCCTGGACAAGTACCCGGATCTCCTCGCCCATGCCGTCGAGCTGCATGAGCTGAAGGGCCGCGAAGCGCTCGGCGCCGGCGGCGTCCTCCATCCCATCGAGGATGCCGCAAGCGGCGAGCCAGGGCGCCTGCCGGGTGAAGACGATGGTCCCCAGGCCGGCACGCTCGCCCTCTTCGATCAGCACCGAGAGGTCGACGTGTGCGGTCAGATCCTGGCCACCGACCTCGACGAACGGGTCGCGATGCACCCGCTGCTCGCGGTAGCAGGCGAGCGTGCCGTGCATACGCACCCGGGAATCGTAAAGGCGCTCAGTGTCGAAACCGTAGTCGCAGGTGACCAGAAGTCCGCGTTCGAGCGTGTCGGCCAGGCGCCGGTAGAGCGGACGCCAGCCGGGCGCGAGATCGACGATCTGGCCTTCGACGAGATCGGCGCGTGGCAGTTCGGCCAGCGCCTCGGAGCTGAGCGGTCCTTCGATCCAGCTGAACCGGCCCTCGGCGTCGAGTCCGACCAGAACCTCGAGCAGAGCGTCACCGCGGCGCACCAGGCGGTGCACCGGCAGCGCGTCGAACAGCTCGTACGAGAAGACGACCCCCTCGACTCGCTGTCCGTCCAGGTCGGCCAGCCGGTCCACTCCCGCCGGCAGCTCTCGCCCGATCCGATCCCACCCGGCGAGGCGCCGCTCGTGCGAACCGCCGAGCGAGTCGCGTACCGCGCGTAGATGGGCCCCGGTTCCATAACCCGCCTCGAGCAGCTCGGCGGGGGCACCGATCACCTCGTCCAGCGCTTCGAGCAGCCGCGCGGTGGCGCGACCGAAGAGCGGCGACAACGACGACCCGGTGACGAAATCTCCCGCTTCGCCGATCGGCAGCGACTCCTGCGCGTAGTAGCCGCCCGCGCCGTAGAGGGCCTCCTCCATGAAGCGGGCGAACGGGATCGGCCCGATCTCCGCAACCAGGGCGCGCAGGCGATCCTCCGGCGTCGGCATCGAGCGGAGTATAGGTGCGACCGGGTCGGGCCACGAGCGGATGCCCGCGTCAGCGGAACGACTCGAGCGCCCTCCGTTGCGTTCCGTCGGCGGTGAAGTTCGTCTCGTCGAGCCACGCTCGGAACGCGCGGTCGAGCGCCGGCCATTCCGAGTCCACGATCGCGTACCAGGCGGTGTCGCGGTTGCGCCCCTTGTACATCGTCGCCTGCCGGAAGATTCCTTCGAAGCGGAAGCCCAGTCGATCGGCGGCCCGGCGCGAGGGAGCGTTCAAGCTGTCGCACTTCCACTCGTAGCGCCGATAGCCGAGCTCGGTGAACACCCGCCGCATCATCAGGTACATCGCTTCGGTGGCCGCAGTCGTTCGCTGAAGCACCGGCGAGTACTGAAGATGGCCCACCTCGATCACACCGACCTCCGGGTGGGGCCGCAGGAAGCTGGCCACACCGACCGCGCGCGCCGGCGCCCCGGCGACGATCGCCCGAAAAAGCGGATCGGCGCCGAGGCAGGTCGACTCCATCCAGGAGCGGTAGCTCGCCAACGTCCCGAAAGGACCGTAGGGCAGGTAGGTGAACATGCCGCCCGTCGTATCGAGCGAAACGGCTGCCCAGAGGTCCTCCAGATGACGGGCCGGGTCGAGCGGCTCGACACGGCAGTGCCTCCCCTCCAACACCTCGTCCCCCGGCAACTCTCTTGTCGACCAACCGTCGACCGCGCGGCCGATCGGTTGGCCCAGCTCGTCGAGCTCGGCGGCGTCGGATCGTGAGTCGTGAGAACGCTCCATTCCGTCTCTGATGGTACTGCCACCGCCGCCTGGACCCGGTACACTAGTGATGAAACCGCTGTTACAACAACCGCGAACGCCCTTCGAACCCATGTCACACGACACTTCCAAGCGTTGGCTGCTGTTCGTGCACCAGCTCCCGACCCAGCCCTCCAAGCTGCGGGTCAAGGCCTGGCGGCGACTACAGAACGCCGGCGCGGTCAAGGTGAAGAACTCGGTCTACGTGCTCCCCAACACGACTGAATGCCGTGAGGACTTCGAGTGGCTGCGCAAGGAGATCGTCGGCGACGGCGGTGAGGCGATGATTCTCGCCGCCGATACCGTCGACGATCTCGGCACCGACGAGATCGTCGAATCGTTCGTCAGCGTGCGGGCGGAGGACTGGCAAGACCTACTCGACCGGGCGAACACCCTGCGGGATCGGCTGGCGGAGGCCCGCGAGGCGACGGATCGTGGCGAAGCGAATCGTGAGCTCAAGACGCTGCGCAACCGCTTCGCCCAGGTCGACAAGTTGGACTTCTTTCAGGCTCCGGGTCGGAGCGAAGCGCTCGAGGCGCTCGACGAACTGACCCGAGCGCTGCGACCCGCGGCGGTCGACCCGTCGCCGGAGCCAGCGGCTTCGGCGCCCGACTTCTCGAGCCACCGCTGGCTGACCCGCCCCCACCCCGGCGTCGATCGCATGGCCTCGGCCTGGCTCATCCGCAGCTTCGTGGATCCGGAGGCGGAGTTCCACTTCGCCGAAGAGGTACCGCCGAAGGGCGACACAGTGCCGTTCGACATGTTCGGCGTCGCGCTCGGTCACCAGGCCGACCGGTGCACCTTCGAGACGCTGCTCGCGACCTTCGAGCTCGACGATCCCGCGCTCGCCCGAATGGCCCGGATCGTCCACGACCTCGACCTGCGCAAGGACGCTCCCAACGACAGCGAGACCTCGACCATCGGTCGACTGGTGTTCGGACTTCGCGAGCAGGGCCTCGACGACGCCGGCCTCCTGGAAAGCGGCATCACGCTTTTCGATGCGCTCTACAGGTCGTTCCGCAGCGAGCTCTCAGGGCGCTGAGACCGGAGCGACGCGGCCGGTCGCGAACTTCTCACCAAAGAAGTCGCCCTCGTTCCAACTCGGACGATCCTTGTCGGATGCGACCCACAGTCCGGTCAGCAGTGCAGTGCGGGCAAAGCGCTCGGCGCCCGACTCGCTGAACGGCTGGTCCCCCGCGTCGCTAGACCGGTGGTAGTGGTTGTCCAGGAAATCGGCCAGCATGGCCGGCCCGTCGAAGGAGTCGTCGGTCGAGATCGAGCCTGGTTTCAAGTTCAGCGCCGGGATGCCGCGCTGGACGAACGAGAACTGATCCGAGCGCACGAAACGCACACGTTCCGGCATCGAGTCGGGCGACAGCACGATACCGGCGGCGTGCGCGGCCTTCTCGACCGAGCTCCGCAGTGTCGAGTGCTCGACTCCGAACGCCTCGACGTCGCCGATCGGAAAGCCGAGAAACGGCATGTCGATGTTCAGATTGGCGACGATCCGCTCGATCGGAACCGGTGGGTTCTGAGCGAAGAAGCTCGAGCCCAGCAGGCCCTTCTCTTCGGCGGTCAACGCCACGAACAGAATCGAGCGGCGCGGCGGCACGGGCAGCTTCGTCATCGCCCGAGCGACCTCGAGCAGGGTCGCCACGCCAACGGCGTTGTCGTAGAAACCGTTGTGAATCTGGTCGTCGCCATCGTCCAGGGTGCCGAGGTGATCCAGATGAGCGGTGTAGACGACGTACTCATCGCGCAGCCGGGGATCGTCGCCCGCGAGGATTCCGACTACGTTCGCCGAGACCGTGCGCCCCTGATCCGACGAACGCTCCAGAACCGCAGAGACTCCGAGCGGGAAGCTGCCGGTCTCGCCGGCCCCGTGGTGTACGAACAGCTCGGACAGATCGCGTCCGGCAAGCTCGAACAGACGCTCGGCCGCCCCTTGGCTCAGCACTGCGCTCCCAGCGAGCTCTGGGTACCCCCCGAACGGAACGCCTCCGGAGTCGACCCATTCCATATCCGTCCGCCCCACGCCCGGCAGGTACCTGTCCCACGGGCGGCGTCGCTGGTCGACCGGTGTTCGCACCACGAGCAGCCCGAGGGCGCCGCGGCTCGCGGCTTCGGTCTGCTTGACGGTGGACGATGAATAGTAGGCCCGCAGGTCGGTCTCGAAGTGCGGCGGCGCGCCGCTCAACACGACCAGGATCACGCCGGCGGGGTCGATGCCGGCGAAATCGTCATGCTCGTACTCGGGAGCGGCGATGCCGTGGCCCGCGAACACCACCTCGGCGTCGACCCGCTCCTCTCCTGGGCCGAAGCCGCCCGACCGAACGAAGTCCTCTCGAATGGTGAGGTCGATCTCCGTGTCGCCGGCCTGCAGGGTGATCCGGGCCGACTCGGGCAGCAGCCGGGTCCAGAACAGCTCGACCTCCTGCAGATACGAGCCGTCACTCAGAGGTGCGAGTCCGAGGGCGGCGAATCGTTCGGCGACGAAGGATGCCGCCAGGTCGAACCCCTCGGTGCCCGCCTCGCGGCCCGCCATGGCGTCATCGGCGAGCATCTCGGCATCCCGGCGTATCCGGTCGCCACGCACCCCCTCGGCGATCGACCGCCAGCTCGCGGCGACCTCGACGGCAGCGACCTGCTCGTCATCCGCACCGCGTCGATCGCACGCGCCGAACGCG
Organism: Acidobacteriota bacterium; assembly: GCA_029263375.1. GTDB lineage: Bacteria > Acidobacteriota > Thermoanaerobaculia > Multivoradales > JAHEKO01 > JAHEKO01. Next base: position 4,598 of record JAJCXP010000433.1, read on the forward strand.
ATTCCAGTCACTCCAATCACCAGGGCTGCGAGCCACGGCCGGACGTCGGTTCCATTCGCTTTCATGCCGGTGAACGTACCGCAGGTTCTAGAATAATGCAACATGTGTTACATTCATCTGCGTAACGCTCGACGATCCGGAGGATCACCCGCGTGCTGGAGCCCGAAGCCCAAGACCCCTCGCCGACCATTCCGAGAACGGTCACCTTCCTCGAAGCCACCCGCTTCTGGCTCAAGCTCGGCTTCATCTCCTTCGGCGGGCCGGCGGGCCAGATCGCGATCATGCATCGCGAACTGGTGGAACGGCGGCGCTGGCTCTCCGAGGATCGCTTCCTGCATGCCCTCAACTACTGCATGCTGCTGCCCGGGCCGGAAGCACAGCAGCTGGCCACCTATATCGGCTGGCTGCTCCATCGGGTGCGCGGAGGTCTGGTCGCCGGTGGCCTGTTCGTGCTTCCGTCCGTCTTCGTCCTCTTCGGCCTCTCATGGGCCTACGCCGCCCACGGTGAGACGACGGTGGTCGCGGGACTCCTCTACGGCTTCCGCCCGGTGGTCGTGGCAATCGTCTGTGAGGCGGTGCTGCGCATCGGCCGGCGG
>JAJCXP010000434.1 GCA_029263375.1 Acidobacteriota bacterium
ACCAGACCGAGAACGTAGGGACCGGCCAGGATCCCGGTGACCAGGAATCCGGTGATCAGCGGTAGTCGCCAGCGGGTGAAAGCCTCGCCGATCGAGCTCGCGGCCAGAGCGATCAGGCCGACGGCGGCGAGCGGCAGTACGAACTCAGAAAGGTTCATCGAGAGTGAGCTGGAGGTATTGTCAAGAGGTGACGCGGAGGCGGACAAACCCTAGCATTGACGCACCATTCCAGGAATGAAGCGCTTCGCAATCGGCCCGGATTCCGAGGTCGCTGAGGAGCCAAGGAGCAGACGATGATCGCCAGAATCTGGCATGGCTGGACCACCCCGGAGAATGCGGACCGATATGAACAACTGCTCCGGGAGGAGATCTTCCCGAGCATCGCCGCGATGGGCGTCGACGGCTACCGCGGCATTCAGCTCCTGCGCCGATCACCCGCCAACGCCGGCGAAGTCGAGTTCGTCACCCTGATGCGGTTCGACTCCTGGGACGCGGTCAAGGCGTTCGGCGGCGAGGACTATGCGGCCGCCCACGTACCCGCGGCCGCCCGTGAGGTTCTGGCCCGGTTCGACCAGCGCTCGCAGCACTACGAACTGCTCGCCGACCTGACCCCGTAGCGGCCCCGCGGGACGCCGTTCGGTCCGCGGTCCGGTTTCTGAGAGGATCGCCCGAACCCGGAGAAGGAGACTCGGATGGAAACGACCCTGCTCGGCAACCTGTTCACGCTCGTCATGCTCACCCTGCTCCAGGCGGTGCTGGGCTTCGACAATCTGCTCTACATCTCGCTCGAATCGAAGCGGGCGCCCGAGGACCAACAATCCAAGGTCCGAAAAGTAGGCATCGGGCTGGCAGTCGGCCTCAGAATCCTTCTGCTGTTCGCGTTGATGAACCTGATCCGCTACGTCCAGGATCCGTTCTTCTCGCTCGGCTGGACGGGCGTCGTCGAAGGCGACATCAACCTCCACAGCGTGATCGTGCTGCTCGGCGGCGGCTTCATCATCTACACCGCCACCAAAGAGATCTTCCACATGATGGCGCTCGAGCAGGATCAGCACGCCGACCGCAAGCCGAAGTCGGTCGGCCAGATCATCTTCTGGATCGTCTTGATGAACCTGGTGTTCTCGTTCGATTCGATCCTCAGCGCGATCGCCCTGACCGACGTCTTCTGGGTGATGGCAACCGCGATCGTGATCGGCGGCATACTGATGATCTCGCTTGCCGACCGGGTCTCGGAGTTCCTGCAGAAAAACCGCATGTACGAGGTGCTCGGCCTGTTCGTGCTGTTCGTGGTCGGCATCATGCTGGTGACCGAGGGCGGGCACCTGGCGCACCTCGAGCTGTTCGGCAAGGCGATCACGCCGATGACGAAGACCACGTTCTATTTCGTGATCGGCATCCTGGTGATCACCGACGTCGTGCAATCGCGGTATCGCAAGAAGCTGCTGCGGCTCAGTCAACAGTAGAGGAGCGGCTTGCCCCCCGAACCCTACTCGCCGAGCTGGCTCAGCACCCGCTGAACCTCGTCCGGGCCGCCTTCGCGCAACACGTCGCCGAGGCGGCCCGGCAGGTCACGGCTCAGGCTGCCGGTGAGGCGCGCATAGATCACCTTCTGCGGACCGGCCCCGATCACTACCAGGTCCCCGATCGCGTCACGGCGTGGCTGGATCAGAACCATGCCCGAGCGATTCGGGTTGTGCATGCGCACGACCTGCTCCCAGCCGCGGACCGCGATCCGCGTGACATCGATCGCCGGGCCGAGCTCGTTCGGCGCCTGGTAGACGGCGATCTCCAGGCTGGCAAGCCCGGCGAATGGCAGCTCGCCGTCCTCGCCGGCGAGGGCACTCTTGATCATGTAGGTGGTGAATCGGCCGAGGCTGAGCTCGAACGCGCTCAGCGGGTCGACGCTGCGTTGACGCGTAATCTCCGAGCGCACGAGCTCGGGCGAGAAGTTGGTGGCGCAGGCGGTCAGGGATAGACAAGCCGCCAGGATCAGAACGGACGGAACGGTGTTCAAAGGTCTCATTGACCCACTTCCTAGCACGGGGTGTGCCAGCCGGCCCCGCTCGCGCCGCCAGCCTGCTAGGCCGCGGCCTTGGTCAACTCGGCCGCCAGCTCCTCGACCAGCTCTCGCGCCGCCCGCCCTACGAAACCGGAATCGTCGCCACCGGCTTCGATGAGCGCCAGCGCCTTCTCAGCCGCCGCGACCGCCGAATCGACACGTCCGGCGACGCGGTGATTGAGCGCCAGGCCCAGGTGAAGCATCGGCGAGTCGGGGTGGGCATCGAGCCCGAGCTCGGCGAGCGCGGTTCCCAGGTCGGGGCGCTCGAGCTCCGCGAAGGTCTCGGCGTAGGCGTAGAACGCGAAATCGTTGTTGTGGTAGCTCGGGAAGCCGTTCTTCTTCTCGCGCTCGAACATCGAACGCCCGGCCTCGACGCCGTCGCGCACCATGGTCCACGCGATCGCGGTGCCGAGGATGTTGGCCGGCCCCGGCTCATCGCCGTAGAGAACGCGCGCGATCTCCTGGGCCACGCTGCCGGATCGACTGCTGCTGGAGTTGCCGAGCACCGCGATCGTGTAGCGACCGCGATCGATGATCACGATCGACGCCTGGTAGCCGGAGAGCGAACCGCCGTGCGAGATCACCTCGACCTCCTCCGGCAGCTGCCACTCGTCGCCCGGATGGATCCGCCAGCCGTAGCCATAGTCGTCCATCTGCGGCGTGAACATGCGCTCGCGCAGCTCCGGGGCGAGCAGTCGGTCCGAGACCACGGCTCGAGCCCATTTGAACAGCGCACGCACTGAAGCGTGAACGCCGCCGGTCGAGTACTTGTTCGATTGGTCGCGGTAGCCCTCGGGCTCGTAGCGCAGCTCCAGCGAGCCGTCGTCGAGAGAGCGCATCTCGTACTCGTAGCCGTGCGCCAACCGGTCGACAGGCTGGTTGTTGTAGGCGAAGCCGAGATCATCGACCTCGAGCGGCCCGGCAATCCGCTCCTCGATCAGCCGGCCGTAGCTCTTGCCGGTGACCTGCTCGGCGATGTACGCCAGCACGATGTAGCCCATGCTGCTGTAGTAGTGCTCGGTGCCAGGCGCCGATCGGAGCTTCAGCTTGCCGATCAGCTCGACGTAGGAGCTCACCGGTCGATCGAGGCGCAGGTAGTCGCCGAGATCGATACCGATCTCGTGGAAGCTACCGTAGTGCGGCAGCCCCGAGCCGTGACAGAGCAGTTGGTGGATGGTGATCCCGGCCTTATCCGATGGATAGTCCGGCAGGTGCTTGGCCAGAGTGTCGTCGAGCGACAGCTTGCCTTCGGCGACCAGCTGCAGGATCAGCATCGACGTGAACTGCTTGCTCACCGAGCCGACCAGGAACACCGTGTCGGCCCGGTTGGGGATGTGCCAGGTGCGGTCCGCTTCGCCGAAGCCGCCTTCGTAGATCACCCGGTCGCCCTCGGCGACCAGAACCGTGCCGCTGAACCGCTGTTCGACGTGGAACTCGCTCACCACCCTGGCGATCGCGGTCGAATCCACCGCGAAGCCGACCTGGGAACAGAGCACAAGGGAGAACAGTGCGGCCGCAACCACGGCCGAGGAACGGGATCCGAGCATCGAAACCTCCTTCAAGGTTGCCCGTAGTTACGGACGCCGCATCTCAATGTTGCCCTCAGGCTATCGTCCTCTCGAGGATGACCCAGACCGAAAGTCGATTCAGAGGACCCCGCTGCTCGCGAAGATCGTTTCTAGGACCGTGCTGATCGAGTGGACGAGGGCTTCCTACTCTCTTCGCGCCGGTGCGCCCGCCTCGGATTTCATGGGTCCGGCGGCCCCGTCGAAGCGGGGAGTCGCGCGCCTGGCGATGCCCTCAAGGAGACGACCGAGTATGTCGGCGCCTGTAACGATGCGCCGCGAATCATCGGTCCAGTAGAGAACGACATCGCGATCGACAACCAGGTCTTCGCCGTGGTGGGCCTCGACGACGAACTGGTCGAGAACGTGGTCGAGAGTTTCCGTCGGATCGGTGACCACGATCGGCCGGTGGCAGTAGGCGTAGACGTCGACGTCAGCCCGTCCGGCCAACACCTCGCGCAGATAGCGATCGGTTTCCAGAACCAGTTTCGGATCACCGGTCTCGTCCGTGATGACAGCCCACTTGAGGTGAGTTTGTTCAATCGCCTTGACGAACTCGTCACCGCCCGGCTTGCCTGGGCTGGGGATGATCGGAAGGTCGAGCTTCGCCGCAAAGGAAAACACCGTTCCTGGTGCGATCTCGGCGCCTTCCGCTGCGATGATCCGGTCGTCGAGGCCCAGGAAGTTCAGAGCGCCCTGTCCTTCGATGGCTCCGATCTCCGAGTCGGCTTCCCGAATGTGTCTCTGGAGAACGATCTCCATGTCCCGCTCGCGCAAGAAGGTCGGACCTTCCGGGCCGACCCACGCGTCCAGCAGGATCGCAGTTGGCTTGGCGACGAGAAAAAGAGCCACCTGGTAGAAATGAATTACTGGAGCCAGGAGAGCTCCGACGCGGATTCCGTGCCGAGAAAAGTAGGCCTGCGGAAAGATCTCCCCGAACAGGGTGATCCCGACGGTGCTGAAGGCGAAGGCGCCCACCCCCGCCATGATCGAATCGCTGAGGAGAGCGAGAAGCACGTTGACGCTGACGTTGCCCCAGAGGATGGTGCACAGGAGGAGGTTCGCGTCCTCGCGCAAGCGCAGGACTTTCTTCGCCGCGACACTCCCGTTCTCCGCTTCCGCTTCGAGGCGTAGCCGGCCGACTGAGAAGAGGCCGAGGTTGAGCCCCGAGAACATCGCCGACTGCGAAAGGCAGAAGGCGATTCCGACCCACGTCAATACCGTGGGCGAGAAGAGTCCTTTCAGCGAGGCAACGGTGACCGCGAGACCGGGATTCGGCATCAGGTTCTGGAGGGCGCAGAGCACTGCGACGGGAGACAAAGTCTGAAGACTCACGGCGCAAGCATTGCACGAGAGGAGAGAGGCTTCTTCTGAGAGGTTATCCCAGTCAGCGTCGCCGAAGAATCAGGGAAGGCGCTGAGACCTAACGAGTCAGGGAGTGTCTGTGATCATGTCCGCCCGCGCAGCGGTCAGCTCCACCTCGGCCGCAGCCAGCGCGGCATCGCGCGCCGCAGGAGTGGATGCTTGAGAGGCAGTTATGTGCAGCTGCAGGCTCGTGTTCAGGTGACCCACGGCGGTCGGATGGAGTGGCGCGAGCGGGCCCTCCGACAGGACCTGGATCGCATCCTCGTTGTCGGCCGCGCACAACTTCAGAAGGCGGCGCCCTTCGGCCTGCCCGGCGGCGGCCACGACGCGTGCGTCACATTTCTTCACTTCGTCGATATTTTGGAGCGCGTTCACCACCCGCAGCATGGCGCCAAGCTGGCTAATCTCGGTTTCCGAGAGGACGATCGGGCCAGTGACGGTTATCGAAATCCTCTGCCCCGCGGTCGACTGCTCGTTGAACTCGGGCGTGGTGTAGTGACCGATTGCTTCCTCGAGCGTCGCGAAGACGTTGTTGTGCTCGAACGGCGGCGTGTCGGCGGCCTCGTGGAGCGACGGCGTGCTGAAGGTGACCCTACAGCGAGGGGCGTCCACGTGCCCCGAGAAGCCGTCGTCGAACGGCATCGGCTCGCCGAGGGGCAGGGCCGGATGCGCCACCTGGCCGATGCCGATGTCGAAGTTGTGGTTCGTCAGATTCGGGGTACCCGGGTCGAGGCGCCGCGCCCCGGCATTCTGGTGGCAACCGTGGCATCTGCCCAGATTGGGCTGGATAAAGACTGTCCTGCCTCTGGCGACGTTGGGATCGGTGAACTCCGCCCGCCTCAGGTCCAGTTCTTCGGTTCGACCCAGAGTGAGCTGGAACGCCTCGAGCGCGTCGAGCTCCTCGTCGGTCGGCAGCCGGAAGTCCACCCCCGCGACTCGCCCCAGGGTGAGGGGCGTGTGCTGGATGACCGCATCGGTCGAGAACTCCCTGAGCGTCCCGCTGCCGGAGGCCCCGTCTCCGCCCCAGCCCACACGGTGGAGCGGCGGGATGGCCTCGCACTGCGTGGTCAGGTTCGGGTCGATCGAGAGCGCGAGCGCGAAGAGGTGGTTCACCGACCGGAGGACGAACTTGTTGGCCAGGTCCTCGAAGCCATCGGGGTTCTCGACGATCAGCGCGAACTCGCGCATCAGGACCGGATTCTCGAAGAACAGGCCGCCGTTGAGCTCGTGATTGAGCTCAGGAATGAACTCCGCTACGAAGAGGGGATCGTCTGCCGGCAGGGTGGCGATGAATGCCGGATCGAGCGTGAAGTT
>JAJCXP010000435.1 GCA_029263375.1 Acidobacteriota bacterium
GAGCCAGCGGCCCAGTGGATCGAAGTCCAGCGACGTAACCGGTGCATCGTGACCTCGAAGCTCGAACGCGTAGCGGTCGATCGGCCAGAGCACCGCGCTCGCGTTGTCACCCGTCAACAGCCAGGTGCTCTCCGGGTGGAAGGCCAATCCCAGGACATGCTGTTGGCCGGCCTGCCGAAGAGCGATCGGCTGGGCGTCCGGCGGCGCTTCGAGGTCCCAGAACCACATGGTCCCCTCGAGGCCCCCAGCGGCCAGGTAGCGCCCGCTCTGATCGAAGACCGGCGGCGCCTGTCCCAGGGGCTCGAACGCCAGCGATCGAATGAGGCCGGGCGATCCACGATCGAGGCTCCAGAGACGAACCTCTGCCTCACCCGGCAGGGCCGACCCGACGATCATCCGGTCCGGGTTCAAGAAGACGTGACCCATCCCGGTCCCGTGACGGCCGACCGGCCGCACAGCCGCCTCGAGGTCGGCGAGTGACCTCACGAAGATCTGGCCGTCGACGACGTGAACGAGGGTCGATTCCTCGGGATCGTGATCCGCGAAGACGAAAACGTGGAATAAGGGCCAGCCCTCGATGTGTCCGAGGACCGTCGGTTCACCCCCATCCATCGGCCATGCGCGGACCAGAGAGCGATCGTCCCCGGTTGCGGTGAGCGAGATGAGCGTCTGCCCGTCCGAGGCGCCTAGGAAAACGGTCTCTTCCTCGACCTCGCGGCTCGCCAACGGCTTGCCGTCGGGCAGGCTCCATGAGGTCAAAGGCCCGTTCAACCGCGCCGTGAAGAGCCTCTGGGACTCGGCGTCGAAGGCGCTCAGGAGCGCCGGCTTCGGCGGCATTCGCTCGATCTCGAGGGGCTCACCGCCCTCAGAGGCGAACAGGACGAGACGGGTCTTGACCGCCTCGAAGTCCGCGCCGTCGATCGCCAGGTAGCGACCGTCGGGGCTGAATGCGGGTGCAACGCCCGGCTCTCTGTAGATCACCCGCGCGGGAGGGCCGCGCCAGAGTGCCTCGAGTGCGAACCTGCGAGCCGCCGGGCTGTCCGAGATCTCGATCGACCTGAGGGCATAGGCGAGAGCCGAGGAAGGACTCTCCTCGATCTCGAACCGACCCAGGGTGAGCACGCTGGCTGCCTCCGCCCGCGCGCGTTGCACTTCGCTCCGCCGCCAGAGGACGTTCATCCAGATGCCGAAGCCGATCAGGAGCGCCAGCAGCGTGGCGGCGAAGCCGGTCCCGAGCCGGTTGCGCGCCACCAGCTTCTGGAGCTGGTACATCGTGCTCGGCGGACGGGCCAGGATCGGCTGCTTGGCCTGGAAGCGCCCGACGTCCTCCGACAGAGCGAAGGCGCTCGCGTAGCGTCGATCCGCGTCCTTCTCGAGCGCCTTGCCGATGATGGTCTCGAGATCGGGGTCGACCTTCCGCGCGCCCCGCCATGCCGTCCGCAGCGGTCTGGGCGGCGTCTCGCAGATCACCCGCACCGCTTCGACCAAGGAGCCCTCGAGGTCGTACGGCCGCTGCTCCGTCAGCATCTCGTAGAGGATCACTCCGAGGGCGTAGACGTCGGTCCGCAGGTCGAGCTCCTCCGGATTGCCTCGCGCCTGTTCGGGACTCATGTAGGGCAGCGTCCCCTTGATCGCGCCGACCTCCGTCACCATCGTGGCGGCCGCGACGTCGACCTCCGTCATACGGGCCAGTCCGAAGTCGAGGATCTTGATCTTCGGAAGACCGGAGCCGGAATCGCTGTCGTCGGCTCGCTCCTCGGTGACGATGATGTTCCCGGGCTTCAGGTCCCGATGGATGACACCTCGTTGATGGGCGTAGTGGACGGCGTCGGCGATCGAGCGAAAGAGATCGAGTCGGCGGTTCACCTCCGAGTCGGAGAGCGGCCCGGAGCCGCGCGCTAGGAAGTCGGCGAGGGTCTCGCCGCGCACGAGCTCCATGGCGAAAAAGTGCTGGCCGTCCTCGGTGCGACCCGCCTCGTAGATCCCACCGATGTTCGGGTGCTTGAGCCGCGCCAGCGTGTCGGCTTCCCGCTGGAACATCTTGATCTGATCCTCAGCGACGAACTGGCCTCCCCGGATCACTTTGAGGGCCACTCGCCGCCGCGGCTGCCGCTGCTCGGCTTCGTAGACGACCCCCATGCCACCCTCACCGAGCTTGCCGACGATCTCGTATCGGCCGATCACCGGAGGTAGGGACGGATCCCGAGCCGGTTCGTCCGAGTAGATCTCGGTCGCCTCCGGGTCGAACCCAGCAGTCGGGTCGGCCTCGCCGGTCTGCGTGCCTTCGCTAGCGGCCGCTATCTCGCCTAGGAGGGTCGGCGCGGCCTCGTCGATCGGCGCTTCGAGAAAGCCCTCGCCCCGCTCGTCGGCTTGGAGTAGCGCTTCGACCTCGGCACGAAGCTCGGGGTCATCGCCACACTCGCGATCGAGCACCTCGGCGCGCCGGTCTTCCGCGAGATCGGCCACGCGGTCGAAGAGCTCCTCGACTCGCTGCCACCGCTCGCGCTCGCCGGCGCTCAAGCCGATTCCCCGCCGAGCTCGTTGTAGAGGAAGGCGCGCGCCTTGCGCCAGTCCCGGTGTGCCGTCCGGCGCGAGAGGCCGAGGACCTCGGCGGACTCCTCGAACGTGAACCCCCCGAAGAAGCGCAGCTCGACCAGCTTGGCGAGCCGCTCGCTCCGGCGGGTCAGGGCTTCGAGCGCGCGGTCGAGGGCGAGGACCTCGACCACCCGAGTCTCCGCGCCCTGCTTCGACTCGTGCAGCGTGACAGGCGCATCGTTCCCGCCGCGCTTCTGAGCGCTTCGGCCTCGAGCGTGGTCGACCACGATCTGCCTCATGGCGCGCGCCGCGAGCGCGAAGAAGTGATGACGATCCTGGACCTCGAGCTTGGAGCGGCCCAGGAGCTTGATGTACGCCTCGTGCACGAGTGCCGTGGTGTTGAGCGAGTCGCCGGGGCGCCATCGTCGTAGCTGACGGCGCGCCGTTCCGCGTAACTGCTTGTAGACCAACGGGAACAGACGCTCGGCGGCGGTGTCATCGCCGCCTCGCGCCGCCGCGAGAATCTCCTGGATTTCTCCCTCGTCCAAGCCAGCTTCCTACAGGTTTCACGGCAGGGTACAGCGGCCGACGAGCCGGCGCAACGCGATTCTCGCCTCGATGTCACGTTTTAGCGTGAGAACTCGTTCACTCCAGCAGACCCGCAATCTTCGGGCGCGCGCTATGAGACGCTCGAATCCACACTTTCATTGGGCTAGGCGAGCGGAACTCGCAAAGGACACCGCATGACGATTCTTCTACGAGGTCAGTGGTCGAGGTTCATCTTCGTCGTCGTTCTCTCGACGATCGGGGTATCGGGCTTGAACGCACAGGCACGTTTGACGGGGGCCATCGCAGGCAACGTGGAGGGCCCGGACGGCGATCCGTTGCCGGGCGTTTCGGTCACCGCTACCTCCGAGGCCCTTCAGGGCAGTCGCGTCGTCATTGGCGGCGTCAACGGCGACTACCTCCTGCAGAGCTTGCCCGCCGGGACCTACAGCGTGGTCTTCGCCCTCGAAGGGATGACCACCGTCAAGCAGACGGTCAGGGTCGATTTGGGGCTCTCATCGAGGGCCGACGCGAGCCTGGAGCTGCGCGAGATCGAAGAGAGCATCGATGTGATTGCCGAGACACCGAGTGCCCTGGCCAACGATCAGGTCGGCATCAATCTCACGGACGAGGCTGCCGACGAACTACCCATCAACCGCGAACCGATCTCGATCGCCAACTTCTCCCCTGGAGTGAGCGACAGAAGCGAGGTCCCCGGACAGATCTCGGTGAGCGGCGGCATCGGCTACGACAACCTGATCGCGCTCGACGGCGTCGACATCGGGTTCGGGATCTTCGGCAACGCCAGCGGGCCGTCGATCTTCCCCACCGAGGTCGGTCTCTTCATCGAGGACGCGATCGACGAGACCCAGGTGCTCACGGGAACGATCTCGGCCGAGTACGGGCGCTTCAGCGGCGGTGTGGTCAACGCCGTCACCAAGCGGGGCGGCAACCGGCTCAAGGGCAGCGTGCGGGTCGACATGACAAATCCCTCCTGGCGCGAGGAGTCCTCGCTCCAGGATCGTTTGGGTCTCCGGAACGAGAGCGATCGCAACGACCTGTTCTCAGCGACGCTCGGTGGCTACCTCGTGAAGGATCGACTCTGGTTCTTCGCCGCCGGTTCGGATACCTCGCGCTCCGATCCGACGACCTTCGCCTTCTCGAATGCACCTCGACCAAACGATCTCGACAATCAGCGCTACGAGCTCAAGCTGACCGGCGCGATCAACGACCGGCACACGATCGAGGGTGTCGCCCTCGAGAACAGCAGCGACCTGGTCTTTTCCATCTTCGGTATCGATGCGCGCACGATCGATTCCGCCTCGATCGACAACGACTATCTGGCGTTGCGGTACACGGGAGTGCTCGGCAACAAACTGTTGGCAGAGGGACGCTACTCCGAGCGCCAGGTGCGGCCCCAGGGCCTCGGCGGCACGGGTACCGACCTTCGAGACTCGCCCTTCTTCGGTCTCAACATTCCCGGTATCTACAACGCACCGATCTTTGACGAGGGAGACCCGTCGCAGAGCTTCGATGACGAGACCCTGGCCGTCGTCCTCTCGCAGTTCCTGGCCACGGAGGCACTCGGGAGCCACGATCTGCGCTACGGGCTCGAGCGTTTCGACTTCACGCAGTTCGGCGGCAACTCCCAGTCGCCGACCGACTACGTCTTCTTCGTCGACCCGCTCTTCGACATCGAAGGAGCGCCCGTCTTCGACGATCGAGGCGCCTACCAACCCGTCTTCGAGCCCTTCAACGCTTTCGCCACGCTCTTCTTCACCGATCGCGACGGACGGCTCGAGGCCACCACCACCTCGGTCTTCGTCAACGACGTCTGGCGCCTCAACGATCACTGGAGCTTCAACCTCGGGTTCCGCTACGAGGATGTGAAGGTCGATGCCACACCCGGTGTAGAGGCCGCAGACTTCGACTCGCTGGTGCCCCGATTGGCCGCCACCTACAGTCCCGGAGACGGCAACTACCGAGTAACCCTCGGCTACGCTGAGTACAAGGGGCGCGCGAACTCCGAGCTCTTCAAGATCATCACTTCTTCACGGAACTCCAACAACAACTTCATCGACTTCCTCTACGCCGGCCCCTCTGGGATCGGCCTCGACTTCGCCCCCGGCTTCGACCTCGGAAACTACTTCCCGGTCTCCGCGGCCTCGACCAGCGCCTCCTCCTTCGCCCCCGGAGTGAAGGTCCCGAAGAGCGTTGAGCTATCGGTCTCGTTCGCGATGCAGCTACCACGCAATGGGTACCTGCAGGCGTCCCTCATCGACCGATCGTTCGAGGACGGCTTCGAGAGCTTCATCGAGTTCGGCAACGGCACGACCGAACTCACCGTCGACGGAACCTCGTTCGTCACCGACAACGTCGTCTACCGAAACACCGATCTCACCGAGCGCGAGTATCTGGCCCTTCAGATCCAGGGTCGCTACGACCTGCGCCCCAACCTGACTCTGAACGGGCACTGGACGTGGGAGATCGAGAACGACGGCAACTACGTCGGCGAGAACTTCGGCAACCCGTACGCGGCATCCCCGATCGGCGACTATGCCGAGATCTTCGTCGCCGACCGCAACTTCCCTACCGGGCCGCTGCCCAGCCACCTCGAGCACAAGCTCCGCATCTGGAGCCACTACGCCGTGGAGCTCGGCAGGCCCGGGGACCTCGACCTCACGTTGCTCTTCCGCTACGACTCGCCACGGACCTACAGCCACACATCCTTCGCGCCGATATTCCCCCAACAGATCGCCCGAGACCCGGGCTACGCAGCGCCACCTTTCTTTCAGCAGATCTTCTTCGGGGGTCGGGGGTCTCAGGAGTTCGATGACCTCTCGGTCTTCGACTTCGCGGGCATCTACCGAATCGGCATCTGGCAGTCCCTCGAGCCGTGGATCAAGCTCCAGGTGCGAAACATCTTCCACTCGACGCCCAAGCGCACCTTCGACACGCAGATCGTCCCCGACTTCGCCGGCCCCGTCGACGCCAACGGCATCCCGACCGAGTTCATCCGCTCACCGACCTACGGCCAGGCGCTCTCTCCGGACGACCTGTATCCAGGGCGGGAGTTCCTGGTTTCCCTCGGGATCCGGTTCTAGCCCGCCAGCGAGCCGATCCGCCTTCTCGCGGCGAGCCAAGAGTTTTGCAACTCGACTGGATGGCACTCCACAGCCCCGTTTCTCGATTGCATAGGTAGAGGCAGAGACGACACGAGACTCCCGTCTCGCGCCGACGAGCCAAGAACCGAAGCGCTCCAGAAAGGGGTTGAGCATGAAGAAACCAGGGGTTCTCACCAGGTTAGGAGGTCGTTCGCACGATCCGGGGCGTCTCCAGCGAGCATCTCGCCTGACGCTCGCGGCGCTGTTGCTTCTGGCGCAAACGGCGACGCCCGCGGTCATCGTGGTCGACGGCGCCGACAGCCCGATCGCGGACGACGGCGTCTGCTCGTTGCGCGAGGCGATCCAGAACGCCAACGACGACGCAGCCACGAACGACGACTGCGAGGCCGGCTCCGGGGCCGACACCCTCGAGCTCAAGGGCGACGTAACGCTCACCGAGCTCGACAACGGCGACCGCGGTCTGCCGCTCATCGAGTCCGACATCACCGTCGACGGCGGCGGCTTCACGGTCGCCCGGGACGACGCCGCTCCCGACTTCGGGATCTTCAAGGTCGTCCCGCCGGACGGTGCGCTGACCCTCCACAACACCACCGTCTCGAATGGTGCGACCAGCGAGTCGGGCGGCGGAGTCTGGAACAACGGCGCCACCCTGGCCATGACCAACAGCACGCTCTCTGGCAACTCCGCCTACAACGGCGGCGGCATGTGCACCGACCTTGGTGGCAGCGTGACGATGGCCGACTGCGCAGCCACGGGCAACGAAGCCGCGTTCGGCGGCGGTGTCAGTATCGTCGACTACTCGGCCGCTTATGTTCCGAGCACCGCGGCACTCGAGAACGTGTCGCTCTCCGGCAACTCCGCTTCAATAGCCGGCGGCGGCATCTTCGTCGCGTACCTCGCCACGGCAACGCTCAAGGGCAGCACGATCGCCGAGAACTACGCCTACTACAACGGCGCCGGCGTCGTCGATGCCTTCGGAAGCAAAGTCACCATCGATGACAGCACCATCTCCGGGAACGCCCTGGGCTACATCAACGGCAGCGGCGGCGGCCTCATCGTCGGCTTCGCCGAGGCGATGGTCTCCAACAGCACGATCTCCGGGAACTACGCGAGCTGGGGCAGCGGCGCATACTCGGTCTACGAAGGCACCCTGCTGACGCTGCACAACACCACCGTCGTCGGCAACAGCGGACCGGACGGGTATCTCGGCGGCGGGGTCTACACCACCTACGGTGGCGTCACGGAGATGGCCAACTCGGTGGTCGCCGACAACTCGACCGCTGACTGCCCGGGCGGCCCCGGCCTCGTCGACCTGGGGGGCAACTTCAGCAGCGATCTATCCTGCGCCGGTAGCGCCGCCATCACGCCGGGTACTGACATCGACCTCACGTTGGCCGACAACGGCGGACCGACCGAGACCCACGCCCTCCTCGCCGGAAGCGTCGCCATCGACGCCGCCGGCGGCTGCGGCCTGCCCGACGACCAACGCGGCTACGGCCGC
>JAJCXP010000436.1 GCA_029263375.1 Acidobacteriota bacterium
GTTCCACGACGGCGGCTACTACTTCAACATGTCGGGCACCTCGCAGGCGACCGCCTTCGTCAGCGGTACGGTGGCGCTGATGCTCGAGGTCAACCCCGGCCTGACACCGGATCAGGTCAAGATGCGGCTTCTGGAATCGGCCAATCTGGCCAGCTTCAGCGGCGGCAGCCCAACCTACACCCTGTTTCAGCAAGGCGCCGGCCGCGTGGACGCCTACGGCGCGGTTCATTCCAACAGTTCCGGCGCCGCCAACGCCGGTCTCGACATCTCGGCTGACCTGCTCGGCCAGCAGCACTTCCGCGGACCGGCGGACGCCTACAAGGGCAAGGGCAAGAACTCGACCCTCACCTTCTTCATTCGCGACGCCTCCGGCCACCCGATCGAGGACGACGGCTACCTCTGGAACGGCCAGTACGCATTCCAGGACGGCTTCATCTGGAACGATGCCTTCATCTGGTCGGACGGCTTCGTCTGGTCCGACGGCTTCATCTGGAACGACGGCTTCATCTGGAGCGACACCATCACCTGGGCCGACGGCTTCATCTGGAACGACCTCCACACCGAGGCCCTGTTCACCGAGAGCTGGGTGCCCCAGGAGTAGCGCCGCTCAGCCTGCCCAGAGCTCGATCCGATCGCGCAGGGTCTGAAAGCCGAGTCGCCCGAACAGGCCGTCCACGCGCGCCGCCCGCGCGCCGTCCAGCCGCAGCTCATCGAGGTCGGCCGCGACCGGGGCTTCGTGGGACACCGCGGCCAGGCGCTGCGACAGGAACGCTTCCTCGCGTTGGTCCTCGAGCTTCCGGCGTAGGGACCTGGCGCCCCGCAGCGGCAGCTCCTCGACCTCGGCCAGGCGCTCGTAGACGTCCTCGAGCGCGCCGAAGCGCTCCAGCAGTGCGACGGCCGACTTCGGCCCGACTCCGCGCACCCCCGGAATGTTGTCGACGCTGTCGCCGGCCAGCGCGAGCAGGTCGACGATCTGCTCGGGCCGCACCGAGAACTTCCCGGCCACGCCCTCGGCGTCGTAGCGTGTCCCCTTCGCGAAGTCGTACAGCTCGCAGCGATCTCCGACCAGCTGCGCCATGTCCTTGTCGGAGCTCACCACCACCACGCGATGACCGTCGCGCCCGAGCTGCAGAGCCAGCGTGGCGATCAGGTCGTCGGCCTCGAAGGTCGAATCGACGTAGGTCGCCGCGCCGAGCGCCGCGCCGAGCTCGCGGCAATCGTCGAGCTGCGCCTCGAGCGCCGGCGGCGGCGGCTCACGCTGCGCCTTGTACTCAGGATAGATCCGGTTGCGGAAGCTGGTTGTCAAGCTGCCGTCGAAGGCCAGGCCGAGGTGGCTCGGGCGCTCCTCGGCGATCAACCTCAGGAGGAAGCCGGCAAACCCGTGGACGGCGTTGACGGGGCGCCCGACGGGATCGACGATCGACTTCGGCAGGGAGAAGAAGGCGCGAAAGATGTAGGGACTGGCATCGACCAGATAAACCGTGATCTGCGATCGCGTCGTCATTCCCTGAGCTCACGGCGCAGAGCGGCGCACGCCGCATGGTAGCCACACATGCCGTGCACACCGCCGCCCGGCGGAGTCGACGAGGAGCACACGTAGAGTCCGCGAACCGGCGTCGAATAGGGCACCCAGCGCGCAACCGGGCGGGTCCAGAGCTGGCCCAGATCGGTGACGCCGCCGGCGAGATCGCCGCCGACCAGGTTCGGATTGGCCGACTCGAGATCGGCGGTGGTTCGTGCCGAGCGGGCCAGGATCAGATCCCGGAACCCCGGTGCGAAGCGCTCGATCTGCCCCTCGATCGCCGCCGTCATGTCGATCGTCGAGCCGTGCGGGACGTGGCAGTAGGCCCATGCCGTGTGCTGCCCCGCGGGGGCACGGCTGTCGTCGAACAGACTCTGCTGGGCGAGGAGGACGAACGGCCGCTCGGGGTGCTCGCCGCGCCAGACCGCGGCTTCGGCATCCGCGATCTCTGCCATGGTGCCGCCGACGTGGACCGTGCCCGCCCGCAGGCAGCGCTCCGCCCGCCACGGGATCGGTCCAGCGAGCGCCAGATCGAGTTTGAAGACGCCCGGTCCGTAGCGGTAGCGACCGAGGCGCCGACGGTAGCTGCTCGGCAGCCGGTCGCCCGCGATGGCGGCGAGTTGTCTCGGCGTCACGTCCAGCAGCACCGCCTCCGAGTCCGGCAGCTCGTCCAGCGAGGCGATCCAACGCCCGGTTTCGATCCGGCCTCCGAGCTCGCGCAGGTACGAGCCGAGCGCGTTTGCCAGTCGTCCGGCCCCGCCGCGTGGAAACGGCCAACCGACTCGATGGCCGAGCAGACCGAGGACCATCGTGATGGCCGCCGTCGACATGCGTTCGAGCGGCAGCACGGTGTGCGCGGCCAGCCCTGCGAGCAGAGCGCGGGCCGGCTCTCGATCGAATCGCGCCTCCGCGAGTCCGCGCGCCGAGCGCAGCGCGGTAAGGCCGAAGCGGGCGAGGGCCAGCGGACTCCCTGGCAGGATCGGCAGCGGCCCGAGCAGGTCGTTCTCGAGCTTGGGCCAATCCCGAACGGGCGGCTCCATGAGCACCCGGTAGGCGTGGGCGTCGGCCCCGGCCAGCTGCCCAGCGGTTTCGCTGATCGAGTGCTCGAGCGTCACCGCCGTGCCGTCGGCGGGCGGGTGCGCGCACGCCGCCGGCGGGAAGACCCACTCGAGACCGTGGTCGCCGAGCGGCAACTCGCGCAGGAACGGCGATGCAGCCGCGAGCGGATGGATCGCCGAGCAGACGTCGTGCCGAAATCCTGGCAACGTCAGCTCAGCCGTGCGACAGCCGCCGCCGATCCCCGCTGCGCCCTCGATCACCAGAACGGAGCGACCGGCTTCGGCGATGGCGATCGCGGCCGCGAGCCCGTTCGGCCCGGATCCCACAACGATCGCGTCGTACTCGCCCATGTCCATCGATCATACGGGGTTGGTCGCGGGGGCGGCGCGTCCTGACGGTAGTGTAATCTCTCCGACATCGGGGGCTGCGGGTGCGTGCCTGTCGGGGAGCAGGCCTCCATATCCTTCACTTCCTATGATCGGCGAGACGCTCGGGCACTACGTCATCCTGCGCCATCTCGGCCTGGGTGGCATGGGTGAGGTCTTCCTGGCAGAGGACACACGGCTCCAGCGGAAGGTCGCGCTCAAGGTTCTGCCGGTCGATGCCACTGACGACGAACGGATCGAGCGCTTCCGGCGCGAGGCGCGCGCGGTCGCGGCACTCAACCACCCGAACATCGTGACCCTGTTCTCGGTCGAGAGCGAGGGCGATGTTCACTACCTGACCATGGAGTACGTCGACGGCAAGACCCTCGGCGACACGATCCCGGCCAGCGGCCTACCGCTCAACCGGATTCTCGAGATCGGGGTGCCGCTGGCCGCGGCGCTCGCCGCCGCTCATGAGCGCGGCGTGGTGCACCGCGACCTGAAGCCTTCGAACGTCATGATCTCGACCGAGGGCCAGCCCAAGATTCTCGACTTCGGCCTGGCCAAGTGGCTGGACTCGGCCGACCACGACCCCGACCCGACCGCGGCGACCGAGCTCCGCACCCAGGAGGGGATGGTGCTCGGCACGGCGCCCTACATGTCGCCGGAGCAGCTCCAGGGTCTCGAGCTGGATCATCGCACCGACATCTTTTCGCTCGGCGTGCTGCTGTTCGAGATGACCACCGGCCGGCGGCCGTTCACCGGCCACTCGTCTGCGGAGCTGGTGTCCTCGATCCTGCGCGATGCGCCCCCCGAGATCGGCGAGAAACGCGACGGCGTGCCGGAGCAGCTGCGGCGTGTCATCGGGCTCTGCCTCGAGAAGAACCGAGACCACCGCCTGCAGTCGGCGGCGGACCTCCGACGGGAACTCGAGGACCTACGAGCAGGCACGGTCAGCGTTCAGACGGTGGCGCCGGCCGCGCGCGCGACCGAGCGGTCGCTGAAGTGGCCGCTCCTGGCGACCGCAACGCTGCTGCTCGTTGGGCTCGGTTTCTGGTGGACGCAGCGGCCGAGCCCTCCACCGCAGGATCGGCTCGGCCTGGCGATCCTGCCGTTCGCCAACCTGACCGGTGACCCGGCGCAGAACTATCTCGGCGAGGGTCTGAGCGCCGGCCTCCTGACTCAGCTCGCTGAAGCCTCGACGATACGGGTCGTCGGCCGCGCCGCCACCTGGAGTCAGTCCGGCAGCCCGGCCAAGCTGGCGCGCGAGCTGGGGGTCGGCTCGCTGGTCGATGGCGAGGTCCAGCGCGATGGCGACGGGCTGGTCGTCGATGTCCACCTGACCGACGTGGGCACCAGCCTGGTGCTCTGGAGCGGGCGTTTCGAGGGCGTGCGCGACCGTCTCATGAGCCTTCAGCGAGAGATCGCCGAGCAGCTGATCGCGGTGCTCTCGATCCGGCTGTCGCAGAAGGAGCTCGAGCGCATGGCTCGGGACCCCACCCGCTCGTTCGAGGCGTATGAGTACTTCATGCGCGGTTTCGAGAGACTCGAATCGGTTCGCACCAGCGACGACGCGAAGTCGGCCGCAACCTTCTTCCGTCAGGCGTTGCGTCTCGACCACGAGTTCGCGCTCGCCCACGCTGGACTGAGCGAGGCGCTCTGGCGTCAGCACCTGTTCGAGCCGACCGCCGACCTTCTGATCCAGGCGGAGGAATCCGCCCGCCAGGCGCTCGCGATCGACTCCGCGCTGCCCACGGGCCAGGTGGCTCTGGCGCGCGTTCTGCGGAGCCGCGGACGCTCGGCGGACTCGATCGGCCAGCTCCAGGAAGCGCTGGCCCACCATCCCAAGCCCGGCGAGGCTTACCTGGAGCTGGCCGCCAGCTACGAGCAGACCGGCGACCTCGAGAGCGCCGAGGAGAGCTTGCGCGCGGCCGTCCTGCTCGGCGATGACTGGTTCGCCGGGAACGCGCTCGGCATGTTCCTGGCCCGGCACGGCCGGTACGAGGACTCACGCGCCGCTTTCGAGAGCGCGGCGGCCAAGGCACCCTCCGGCTTGTCCCAACCGCAGGAGAATCTGGCGACGCTCGACCTGAGTCAGGGTCGGTTCGACCAGGCGATCGCCGCCTTCGAGCAGCTTCCCAAGCCGATCCGCGAGGGACGCCTGGCGAGCAATATCGGCACCGCCTACTACTACTCGTCGCATAAGGAGAAGTGGCAACGCGCCGAGAGGTACTACAAGCTGGCGGTCGAGCTGTCGCCGCGCCGCGACCTGTACCGAAGCAACCTGGCAGATCTCTATCTCGAGCTCGGCCGCGAGGACGAGGCGCGCAAGAGCTACCGGATCGCCTGGGCGCTGGTCGACGAGCAGCTGGAAGCCAACCCCGAGAGCGCTCAACTGCTGCTGCGACGCGCTCAGTACGAGGCCAAGGGAGGCGAATGTGAAAGCGCGGTACGCCACGCCGCGGCTCTCGTCCTGGCGCCACCCCAGACCGCCCCCAAGGCGTATCAGCTCGCGAAGGTGTTCGCGCTGTGCGGCGAGAACCGGGCGGCGCTAGACGCCCTCACCCTCGCCAAGCGCCTGGGAGCGCCGACCGACATGATCGGTCAGGACCGCGAGTTTCGGGCGCTCGCGACCGACCCGGTCTTCCGGCAGATCGTCGACTCGGACTAGCCCGGCGTGAGAAGAACGGGCTAGCCGTCGCCCCAATCGATGATCGGGTCGAGCTCGCAGAGGGGTCTACCCTTCACGCCGCCGTTGCACTCATAGACCTTGATCATGTACGGCCAGCTCGCATTCGCCGGAGCCAGCATGGCAGGCAGCTCTGTGCGCGTAGCGTGCTCCGAGCAGCCGATGTCGAGGTTGCCGCTGCTCGAGAAGAAATCGCCCATACCCTCACCCTTGTCGGGGTCGGTGGCACCGGACGCCTGATAGCGGATCTCCCAGTAGTTCCCGTCCTGCTTGACGACCCATTTGACCCGCTTCGGCCGGCGGTCGCGGTAGATCGTGGCGCGCTGCTTGTCGACTTCGACGCAGATCTCGCCGCCCACGTAGATCATGGTGACCTCTTCGAACTTGCTCCCCAGAGTGGCAGAGACCGGCGCCGGCAACACGATCCACAACGCCGCCACCAGGCCCAGCACCCCCAGAGCTCGGTACTGCTTCATCGCACAACTCCTTCCCCTAGAACAGGTAGGGCGGTTCACAGCGCCCGTCACAAGATTATGCACAGACTATAGATGCGCTCCGAGCGGCCGGTCAAACGGGCCCGGCGCGGCGGCAGGTGTATCATTGCCGGCGCCACCATGTCGAACGGAATCACGCGTCTCGCAACCCGCTGCCTGGTCGCCGGGATCTGTCTCTCGTTGGCCGGTGGTACGGCAATCGCCCAGCAGACCCAGACCAGTTGGACGATCACGGTCGACTGTCAATCCGGCCAGAGCATCAACGAAGCTCTCGCCCAGACCTCGCCGTTCCTGACGATCGAAGTCCGCGGTCAGTGCGTCGAGGACGTGGTCGTGCGTCGCGACGGCGTCACCCTGCGCGGCATCGACCCGCAGCGCGACGGGATTCGCTCCCCGGGAGGGCCCGACAGCGCCGAGGCGACGCTGCTGATCCGAGGCGCACGGAGGGTGACCGTCGCCAACCTGCGAATCTCCGGCGGCCGTCGCGAGGGGCTGCGCGTGCTCGACTCGACCGACGACGTCACCATCTCGAACTGCAACTTCGAGAGCAACGGCGTCTGGGGCGCCTCGGTGACCGACTCGACAGTCGCTTTCGTCGATTCGGAGTTCAGCGGCAACGGCGCGCTGATCGACACCATCGGCGGCGGCCTGATCGCGGCCCGCGGCTCCGACGTCGCGTGCTCGAACTGCGTCTCCGCACTCAATCCCCAGTCGGGCGCCAACCTCGGAGCGGTCGCCTTCAGCGGCTCCACCCTCCGATTGCTCGACTCGAGAATCGAGGGCGACACCGCCGCGCTCGCCCAGTCGTACGCCCGCTTGCTGATCGAGAATACCGAGCTGGTAGGCGTCACCTGGGCGTTCCAGGCCAACGCCTACGGCACCGCGCGCTTGACCGGAGGCACGATCTCGGGCCCGATGCTGGCCAAGAGCTTCAGCTCGATCGAGCTGATCGGCGCCACCCAGGTGCTCAATCAGCTTCAGAACTTCGTCACCGAATCGTCGAAGCTGATCGCCGACCGCCTCGAGACCAATCAGCTCTCGACAACGCTCGGCGGACTCACCCTGGTCGCCGACTTCTCCACCGGCCGGCTGGTCAACGGCACGGCGGTCGAAGAGCTGATGTGCGCGCTCGGCGGCGACATCGTCTGCGACGCCAGCACGCTCAAGGGACCGGTCAGCGGCTGCGGCTCGTGCTCGCCCTGAGGCGGCACCTGAACCGCCCGAGTCGAGGCGAGCCCGCCCTTCTCACCCCATCGCTACTGCGAGGCCGTAGGTCACTGAATCTGCTGCGTTATCCGGTTGCTCCACTCCTCACCGTAGCTAGTCCTCGACCTCGACCACCATCTCGATCTCGACCGCGAGACCGATCGGCAGCGATACCATACCGACCGCGGCGCGCACGTGCTTGCCCCGGTCGCCGAGCACCTCCACCAGCAGATCGGACGCGCCGTTGATCACTTTCGAGTGATCGACGAAGCCGGGCGTCGTGTTGACCATACCGAACACCCGGACCACGCGCTTGACCTTGTCGAGCTCGCCGATCTCACCCTTGAGCGAGCTCAACAGGGCGATCGCGGTCAGCCGGGCCGCCGCGTATCCCTGTTCGAGGGTCAGGTCGCCCCCCACTTTGCCGGTGACATAGCCGCCGTCGGGCCTGAGCGGGCCGTGCCCGGACAGAAACACGAGGTTGCCTGTGCGCACCGTACGCACATAGTTGGCGATCGGCGCCGGCATCTCCGGCAGCTCGATGCCGAGCTCGGCAAGCTTCGCTTCGGGCGTCTTGACCGGGGCGCTACCGGCAGCGGGGAGCAGAGCCGGAGTCGCGAACAGCGCTAGGACAAGCAGGGCGCACAGCCTCGCGGGGACCTGGAACCTCATGTGTTCGACCTCCAGAAGTGAGTGAGTTGCGGGAACGGCGAGCAGGCTAGCACAGGGGCGGAGGGCCCTACCCTGAGCGGCCGCCACGAATCAGCGCCGCCACCGCCACCGCCGCCCACACGCCCTCGAGAACGACGAACGGAAAGAAGCCGATCAGCCAGGAGGCGTAGCACGCCAGGCCCGCGCCGACGCCGTTGAGCGAGTGGTACGAACGCGAGCGACGGTCGAGCACACCGCTCAGGTTGAGGGCGAAGGCGATCAACAACAGTGCCACTCCCAACGAGCCCAGCGCATCGGCCACAGACATGAAGAACCTCCTTCGAAGTGTTCGCGAACCATAGACAAGGGCCCTGGCCACTGCAAGCTGCCCGTTGACCGAGCCTGACCATCCCTAGAAAACCGGTCGCGAGCTCTCCCCGGGAGGCTCCGATCTTCTAGACTCCGGACCGGAGGAGTTTCGTGATGAAAGTCGTACTCGCTTACAGCGGCGGTCTGGACACCGCCTGCATCCTCAAGCTGCTGATCCAACGCGGTCACGAGGTGATCGCATTCGCCGCCGACGTCGGCCAGCAGGAGAACTTCACCGAGATCGAAGAGCGCGCTCTGAAGACCGGCGCCGCCAAGTACATCCAGGAGGATCTGCGGGAGGAGTTCGTGCGCGAGTACATCTTCCCTGCCGTCGCCGGCAACGCCGTCTACGAGAATCGCTACCTGCTCGGCACGTCGCTCGCGCGGCCGCTGATCGCCAAGAAGCAGGTCGAGCTGGCACGGCGCGAAGGCGCCGACGCCGTCTCCCACGGCGCGACCGGCAAGGGCAACGATCAGGTCCGCTTCGAGCTCGCCTTCGCCGCTCTGGCGCCCGATCTCGAGGTCATCGCGCCCTGGAAGGAGTCCGAGTTCCTCGAGCGCTTCAAGGGCCGCAGCGACCTGCTCGCGTTCGCCCGCCAGGAGGGCATCGAGATCGAGGCTACCGCCGAGAAACCGTACAGCACCGACGAGAACATCATGCACCGCAGCTACGAGGCCGGCCTGCTCGAGGACCCGCAGGTCGAACCGCCCGCCGACATGTACAAGCTGGTGCAGCCTCTCGCCTCGACGCCCGACCAGCCGACCAACCTGGCGATCCACTTCAAGGACGCGATCCCGATCCGGGTGGTCGATCGCGACGCCGAGACCAGCTACGAGGATCCGCTGGCGCTCTTCCAGTTCCTCAACGAGGTCGGCGGCCGTCACGGCGTGGGCCGCGTCGACATGGTCGAGAACCGCTTCGTCGGCATCAAGTCGCGCGCGGTCTACGAGACCCCGGGCGGTACGATCCTGCACCGGGCGCTGCGCGACCTCGAGGGCATCGCCATGGATCGCGAGGTGCTCCGCCTGCGCGACATGCTCTCTCCCAAGTTCACCGAGCTGATCTACAACGGCTTCTGGTTCAGCCCCGAGATGGACTTCATCCGCGCCGCCTTCGCCCAGTCCGAGGAGCTGATCGACGGCGTCGTGCGGCTCCAGCTGTTCAAGGGCAACGTCGTGATCCTGGGCCGTGAGTCGACCAGCTCGCTCTACGATCGCGAGCTGGCGTCGATGGACGTCGAAGGCGGCTACGACCAGAAGGACGCGCGCGGGTTCATCCGCATCAACGCACTGCGACTCAAGGCCCACAAGCTGATCGTCAAGAAGGCGGCCGCGGGGTGACACGGCTCTGGGACCGCGGCGCGCCGCTCGACGCGGTGGTCGAGCGGCTGACGGTCGGACGCGATCCGGAGCTCGATCTCGAGCTGGTGCCGCACGACGCGCTGGCCTCGGCCGCACACGCCACCATGCTCGAGTCGATCGGCATCCTCACCGCCGATGAATTGACCGGTCTCCGGCGTGAGCTCGCCGCGATCGCGCATGACGCCCGGGCCGGCGAGTTCGTGATCGATCCCGCCGACGAGGACGGCCACACCGCGATCGAGAACCGACTCACCGAGGCGCTGGGCGACGCCGGTCGCAAGATCCACACCGGGCGGAGCCGCAACGACCAGGTGATCGCCGCGCTGCGGCTCTGGGGACGAGAGGCGCTGCTCGAGCTCTACGCGCGGACGATCACCCTGATCTCCGGCCTCGCCGACCTCTCTGCGCGGCACGCCGAGACCACCCTCCCCGGCTATTCGCACACGCGCCAGGCGATGCCCACCACCCTCGGCCACTGGCTGGCGGCGCACGCGGAATCGCTCACCGACGACCTGCCCTGGCTGCGCCGGGCGTACGAGCACCTGAATCGATCGCCACTCGGCAGCGCCTCCGGCTTCGGCGTCGCGCTCGCGCTGGATCGGCCGATGGTCGCCGAGCTGCTGGGCTTCGACAGCGTTCAGGTGAACACTCTGGCGGTCCAGAACGACCGCGGCAAGGGCGAGTGGCTGGCGCTCGGCGCGGCGGTGGCGGTCGCTAACGATCTCGGACGGCTGGCGAGCGACCTGATCTGGCTGTCGAGCGACGAGCTCGGTTTCGTCACTCTGCCCGACGCCCTCACCACCGGCTCCAGCATCATGCCCCAGAAGCGCAACCCGGACGTCCTCGAGCTGATCCGGGCCGGCGCCGCGAGTCTGCGCGCCCGGCACGGTGAGGTCGGGGCAATCTACTCGCAGCTCACCTCGGGCTACCACCGCGACCTCCAGCTCACGAAGGGCCCGTTCCTCGAGGGGCTCCGCCACGCCGCCGACCTGACCCGAGCGACGGGCGCTGTGGTCGAGGGCCTCGACGTAAACGCCGAGCGCGCGCGAGCGGCGATCCGGCCCGCTACCGGTGCGACCGACGCGCTCTACGCCCGGGTCGCCGAGGGCACGCCGTTCCGAAGTGCCTACCGGGAGATCGCAGAGGATCCAGAAGCCGCGCTCGGCGGCGATCTGGCGGAGAGCTGGAAGTCACGCAAGCACCTCGGAGCGCCGGGCGATCCGGCAACCACGAGCGCGCTCGACGGACTTCCCCAGCAAGAGGAATGGCTCGAAGAGCAGCGGCAGAGCATCGAAAGCGTCCGCGCCGCTCTCGGACAGGCGTAGGAAGCTCGCGCGGGGTTCCCGCCCTTCCCACCGGCTTGTACAATCGGCCCGCCCGGCCGTCCGGTCGGATTCACGCCACCACAGGAGCCGCGACTCATGCCGACACCGACCCCCCACATCAGCGCCGCGCCCGGCGACTTCGCCGAGGCGGTGCTCCTGCCGGGCGACCCGCTGCGGGCGCAGCACATCGCCGAGAACCATCTGGAAGACGCGCGCGAGGTCACCGCGGTGCGCAACATGCTCGGCTTCACCGGTAACTACAAGGGGATGCCGGTCTCGGTCATGGGCACCGGCATGGGCGTGCCGTCGGCATCGATCTACGCTCACGAGTTGGTCACCGAGTACGGCGTCAAGCGCCTGGTGCGGGTGGGCAGCTGCGGCGGCATCTCGCTCGAGGCCAAGATCCGCGACGTGATCCTCGCGGTCGGCGCCTGCACCGACTCCAGGGTCAACCGACGCCGCTACGCCGGTCACGACTTCGCGGCGGTAGCCGACTTCGGTCTGCTGCGCACCGCGGCCCAGGCGGCGGACGCGCGCAAGATCTCCACCCAGGCCGGCCTGGTGCACACGTCGGACCTGTTCTACGCGCCCGAGGACGCTTTCTTCGAGCCGATGAAGAAGATGGGTGTCCTGGCGGTCGAGATGGAGTGCGCCGGCCTCTACGGCCTGGCTGCGGCGCTGGGCGTGCGCGCGCTGGCGATCATGACGGTCAGCGATCACATCGTAACCGGCGAGTCGACCAGCTCCGACGAGCGGCAGTCGACGTTCGACACGATGGTGCAGCTGGCGCTCGAAGCGCTGGCGCTGGACGCTACGACCGCCTGACGACCCACGCCTTCATCAGGCGCTTGATCTGGGTCTGGTACGGCGTTCCGGCGAGCGAGGCAGCCGCCTTGAAAGCGCGGAGAAGGTCGACCGGCACCTTCAGGCTGATTAGCTTGGAAGGTGCTCGTCGCGCTCCGTGGAGTCGGCGAAAATCGTCCAGGAAGCCGACGATCTGATCCGCGCTCATCCCTCGGCAGCTCTCCAGGTACTCGTCGCTGAACTTCTGCACGGTCTTCATCGCAACCGCTCCAGAGCGCTCACGTCCTCGAGATCCTGCGGGCGCCCGCTGGACCGCTTCATCTCGATCAGGTCCTTCCGGGCCAGAATCAGGATCGGGCCGTCGAGGGTGTCGACCCGCTTTCGCCGCTTGCCGGTCAGGTCGTAGGTCACGACGATATCGACCTGTTCCACGGAATTCTCGGGGTTGTAGAAGTTCCAGGCGATCAGGCTACGCTTCGCGACGTACTCATCGCGGAAGCGAAACAGATCGCCAGCGTCGATCGGCAGCCGCGAGACCAGCCCGATCCCGGCAAGCGCCTCCTCGGCACGCTTGAGTGAGCGCTCGCTCCACTCGAGCGCAACATCGATATCGACCGTTCCTCGGACGGCGCCATGCAGCGCCACGGCGTACCCCCCCACTACGGCGTATCTGACCCGAGCGCTCTTCAGGGCGCTACAGACCTTCGCCAAGAACGTCATGCAATCAGTATATACCTATATATACCTCACCTGTGCGAGCCCTCTCGCACTTGCCCCGTGTTAGCTTCGCCACCGTGCCCCGAGCCGGCTTCTTCTCGATTCCCGTCGCCCTGGTCGTGGTGGCAGCGGCCGTCGTGCCCTTCCCCGGTCGCTGGGCACTGCTTCAGCAGATCATCCCGATCGCGCTCGTCGGAGTCCTCTACTGGCGCCGCCGGGTCTCGCGGACCGAAGCCGGACTGGGTCGGCCCGAGGGCGGCTGGCTCCGTTGCATTCTCCTGGCGCTGATCCTCGCGCCGGCGATCTACGCGATCAAGGCGCTGACGGTCATGCCGATCGCGCACTGGCTCGCGCCTGAGCCCAAAGATCTGTCCGCCTTCGCGGCACTCGAGGGCAGCCTGCCGACCCTGGCGCTCTACCTGGCCTTCATGTGGCCGCTCGCCGCCTTCGGCGAGGAGTTCTTCTGGCGCGGCTTCCTTCTCCGCGGCGTCGGCTGGACCTCAGCGCTCGGCCGACACTCCTGGTGGCTGGGCGTCGTCGTTACCGCGGCCCTGTTCGCGGCGGCGCACGCCTACCAGGGCCCGCGCGGGGTGCTCGAGAAGTTCGCCGGCGGCCTGATGATCGGCGGCCTCTACCTCTGGAGCGGTCGGTCGAGTATCTGGCTGGTCGTTCTGGTGCACGGCATCCAGAACACGATCTCGTTCGTCACCCTCTACGGCGGGTTCTACGACCTGATCAATCCGTTCGCCCGGTGAGCTGCTGCGACGGCGGCGTGGCGGGTGGCGAGACACCACAGAGCGTCGCTGCCTGGCTGAGACCCGACTCGCTCTCGTTGTAGCTGAGAGCCGGGAAGAGGCTGCTGCGCTTCCTGAAATCCTGACGCACGACCACGAACGACTGGAGGATCGCGAAGGGGTCGTCGACATTGAGATTGAGGAAGATCCATCCGGAGTCGTAGGGGGCTGGGAGCCCCTTGCCGATCTCGACCTCTTGAGCCTCGAGCGGAAAATAGTCGTCCCCGGAGACCTCCATCGGGTTCTCCTCGAGATCGAAGAAGACGACTTGGGACTGCGACAGCGGGAAGGCGAGCGGGCCGGAGTCACGCCATACCTGCAGATAGGCCTGTCCCTTGCCGATGTTCGAGTAGCGCACCGCCCAGTCATCGGCCAGCGGCTCGCGGTTATCGCGTCCGTCGTAACCGGAGTAGCGGCCGTAGAAGGTGTAGGTGTTCGGAGAGCCGACCGAGTCGGCGGCCTCGATCGAGACCATCCGGTAGGCCGCGACCTTCTTCTTGTTGAGCGTGTAGACCTCGCCGTAGAGCTTGTTCTCGTTGGTGGCGATGCCGGTGCCGCCGTTCTCGAAGTAGCCCTCCTCGTTCGGGAGGAGGCTCGCGCAGGTGCCGTCCACGCTGTCGATCGTGATGTACCCCTCCGCCAGAGCGAGGGCCCCCTTGTCGGTGAGCTTCTCCACCAGGCGCGTATGGCGACCTCCCCTGCCCCGCTTGTTCTTGGCCTTCTTGAGGACCGCGGCGTTCGGCAGTATGCAGCCCTCTTCGACGCTCGGCGGCAACTTGCCATTGAAGAGATCCCGCAAGCTGATGGTCTCGATGTCGTAGCCGGTGAGCGGAACGATGAACGAGATCGCCGGCGACGACTCCGTCGTCCAGACGGTGACCTGTGCCTCCACCGTGGTGGCGCTGGCGTTGTTGAGCGAGAAGACCGTATCCGGAGCGTTCTTCTTGTCAGGGTCGACGCCGAAATAGGGCAACAGCAACGTCGCCGCCGGAACCGCGTCGATCGCGCAGATCTCGGCTCGGATCGGTTCGACCGACCAGGCCCCAGCCATGAGCGTCGCCGCGACGGCCAGATGCACGATTCGCTTCATCGTCAACCCCCTCTCGATCGTTAGAGTTGCGACGAATCTAGTGCGCCGAGTCCGATCTGTAAAGGCCGCGCGACGGTGCGACGACGCTCGCCGGCGCTCCTATGGCTCGAGCAGGAGCGGAATCACACCCTGATCGGCCGACGCCATTCCGGCACCGAGTCCCTGACTGGTGAAGATATCGCCGGTCCCCGGATCAATGAAGCTGAACACCTGCAGCGGCGGCTCGGGGACACCGCCGTAGGTGTTGCCGCCGTCCAGGTGCTTGGCGATGTCGATCGCCAGGGGCACGCTGCCGTTCTGCACCTCCATCGGGCAGAAGTTGAGCGTGCGAGCGAACTTGAACTTGCCGTTCTTGTCGGCGACGACCGCGTTCGGAGCGCCGCCCAGCGGCTGCGGCAGGATCGGCGGCAGCCCGCTGTCCGGCGGATTCTCCCAGATCACCCAGAGCGTCAGCACGCTGTTCGGCGAGTAGCCGCTCCCCTTGATGTCGATCTCTGCGGTGCCGTCACCAAAGCACTGGAGCTTCATCTTGCCGGAGATATCCAGGAAGGAGGCCAGCGTGTCGGGCTCGTTCGGCAGGCTCCGCGTCGGCGGCACCGGCTGCGGCCCGCCCGGCAGATGATCGGGCACGAAGGCGCGCAGCCCAGTCGGGTCGATCACGATCGGCAGCCGCGAGTAGAGCAAGTTCATCAGCCGCGGATCGGGCAACGGGAACCCATTCGCCGCATAGAAGTCCGGGTTGGCCCAGGTGGCCAGAAAGCCGTCCGGATTCTCGGCACAGACCTCGGGCGTCAGGACGATGGGATCCGGACCGTCAGGGTTGAACATGGCCGTGAAGGTGATGTTCAGGGCCGAGGGAAAGATCGCCTCGCCACAGAGATCGTTGAATCCGGTTGTCGGTAACAACGAACGATTCCAGACCTGCGCCCGCCCCGCCCATGGTGTCGCGATGGCGAGGCACAGGCACGCGGCAACGAGCACTCCCAATCTACCGAACATGACCGAACCTCCTCTTAGAAAGTATATCGATGCATTGCAATATAACTAACTGAGATTAACTTTTCTTTCCAAGAAAGTAAAAGGGCCGACTCCCAGGGGATCGCGACGCTCGCGATCGAGGCGCCGGATCCGATAGATTTCCAATGCCACGCCGTCGAGCGCGTGGTGAAGGTGCTGCGTAGTCCACTCGCGATCGACGTCTACTGCTGGCTGACCTACCGCAACAGCTACCTGCGGAAGCCAACTCGCGTCCCCTGGGCGGCGCTCCAGGTCTAGTTCGGCGCCGAGTACAACGATCGAAAGAACTTCAAGCGCAAGTTCCTCAGCGCCCTCCGTCAGGTCCTCGGGGAGCCTTGGAGCAAAGACCCCAGAGACGCCGGTAGCTCTCACGGTCTGCGCCGGAGAGGTCGCACCTCCGGGCCATCCCCTGCAAGCCGTCGGTCTACGGCGGGAGCGGGCCGAGAAGACGACTCTGGGCAGGGAAAAGACAGGTCGGGAAGCCGACGATGGCCGGCGATACGGCGTGCTGCACCTCGCGCCGGCACCGGATGCACGGGTTCCCCAGTTGACACGCACACCGGGCTGGTGAATCCTGCCGCATGTTCACCCCACCGGTACTCATCGGCATCGCGCTCGCACCGGCCATCGTCGCGCTCGGACGGCTATCGGGCCTCGACCGCGACCGCGCGCTGTATCCGGTCACGCTCATCGTGATCGCGGCGTACTACGTCCTGTTCGCGACCATGGGCGGAGCGCAGGCACTGCCGAGTGAGTTGATTGCGGCGACGGTGTTCGCCGTCGTCGCGATCGTCGGGTTCCGGACCAGCCTGTGGTGGGTCGCGGCCGGGATCGCCGGTCACGGAGTCTTCGACTGGGTGGTGCACCCCCTCCTGATCGCAAACCCTGGCATGCCGGTGTTCTGGCCGGCGTTCTGCGGGTCGATCGACGTCGCGCTCGGGCTGCTCATCGCCATCCTGTTGCTTCGCCGCGCCATCCCTGAGCGCGGCTGAGGGCCCGCGCAGCATGCATGACTCAAGGTAGGTATCGAGAAGGCACCGTCATGTCAATGACGTGGTGCCGTGAGGCCGGCGTTACACCTGGATTGAATGTCAACGTCATGTCGACGAGGTGAATGGTCGCATCGAGGCCACTCCCGGAGATTGGATGAAGCGGCTGAAGTCGGAGCTGAGCTTCCCCGACGGGTCGTTCGACGCCGTCCTCCTGCACCTGATCCTCGCCGTGATGCCGCAACCGGAGAAGGGTTTGAAGGAGGCCGCGCGCGTCCTCAGATCCTGCGGACGAATCTCGGTTTTCGACAAGTTCCTGCGCGAGCGCGACCAACCCTCGGCGGCGAGACGACTCCTCAATCTCGCGACGAAGACCCTCTTCTCCGACATCAATCGCCGTCTCGAGCCGCTCCTCGACGGCACGGGCCTGATCGTCGACCGCGACGAGCCTGCGGCCTTCGGCGGCGCCTACCGGTCGGTCACGCTCTCGAGACCGGCTGGCCCTCACGCCGTCGCCAGCGACCCGCGCGACTGACACTCCACCTGCAGGTGGCGGCGGCGGGGCGGGCGGGGCGAGCGGTGGTGGGCGCCGAGACCGCGGAGCCGCAGGCGAAGCGCGTGCGCGGTGCCAAGACTGAGCGAACGAAGTGGAGCGAGGAATTGGTGGAGCGTAGGCTCACAAGATCCAACTCCGGCAAGGGATTCGCTCCTGAGGACCTCGCGCCGACGGCGCGAGGTCTGACGACCGAAGCCCGGAGGTGCTGCCAGCGACCGAGCGCAGTGAGGGAGTTGGTAGACCGCACGGGATTCAAACCCGCCCCTACTCCACCAGATGCCACTCCGTCTGCCGCCCTGCCAGATACCAGACCGTCTCGCCATCGAACACCGCGCTCTGCTCGAGCTTGATCTGCACCATCTGGCCGTCCCACTCGGGCACCGCGACCTTCACGTTGCCTTCGATCGCGTAGCCGGTGTTCGCGTGCAGCTTCCAGTCGCCGCGATCCGGCGTCGGACCCTGGTTGTCCCACATGCCGATGGTCGGGCCGGGGGCGTGGCCGAAGTGGCCGAGCGGATGGGTGTAGGTGCTCGAGACGATGCCTTCGCTCTCGGCCTGCTGGATGGTCGCGGCCAGAATCTGGTTGCCGGTGCGGCCGGTGGCGTAGTTGCCGGTCAGGATGTCCTGCCAGCGGTTGCCGACCGCGAGTGCCTTCACCAGGCCGGCGGGCGGCCCGGTCTCTCCCATGCGCAGGACGTAGCCCATCTCCTGGGTGTCGGTGCACAGCCGCAGGTAGCAGATGCCGACGTCGGTGTGCAGCACGTCGCCGCGCTCGATGGGCACGTCGGTGCGGCCGCAGAACGCGCTGTCGACGGCGCAGTCGACGCCGGGGCGCTGGAGGTTGACGCTCGGCTGGAACCAGATCGGCAGGGTCAGGTCGGTGAACCGCTGGCGGATGTACCAGGCGACGTCGTCGGTGGTCGTCACGCCGGGGGTGATGACGCGGTTCGAGAACGCCTCGGAGATCACGCCGCGAGCCAAGGACACCACGTGCGGCCAGCTCTCGAGCTCGGTCTCGTTGCGGGTCTCGAGCCAGCGAACAGCCAGATCCTCGGCGCTCACGAGGCGCGACGACAGCTTCGGTCCGAGCGCGTCGGTGAGCATTTCGTGGAGCGCCGCGGTGAGGCCGTCGGCGACCGGCCAGATGCGGCTCTTGTTGATCCCGATCCGCTTGGGCTTGCGCTCCTTGATGACCTCGGCCAGGCGACGCCACTGCTCGGTGAGATCGCCGCCCTCCCAGGCCGCCTCGTAGAGGCCGCCGAGCGGATAGCGGCTGACGGTCAGCCGCTCGACGCCGAGCTCGGGGCCACGGTCGAAGAACACCAGCATGGTCGTCCGCCGCGCGGCGAAGATCGGCTCGGGCACGAGGCGCAGATAGACCGGATCCTCGGCGTATTCGCGGTTGATCACCAGCCACATGTCGAGGCCGGCCTCACGCATCAGCTTGGGCAGCAGGCCCTCGAGCCGCTCGCGCAGGATTCGGTTGACGGGCGCCACGCGCTCACGCTCGGGGAGTACAGCCCCCGGTTCAGAAACGTAGCGGCCCTGGTCGGCGGCGCCGCCCGTGGTTGGAATCAGGGTGAGCAGGGCGACAACGATCAGTAGTCTGGCTAGTCGAATCATGAAGCTCCTCAGTCGTCCTGGACGGTACCGCCGAAGGACGAGGTTCGTTCGTAGAGGTCTAGCTGCGAGCCGAGCAGGGTGAGGCGGAGGCCGAGCCGGGCGATCAGGAAGAGCTGGCCGATCAGGAGCGCGTACGCGACTCCGGCCC
Source organism: Acidobacteriota bacterium (assembly GCA_029263375.1). Classification (GTDB taxonomy): domain Bacteria; phylum Acidobacteriota; class Thermoanaerobaculia; order Multivoradales; family JAHEKO01; genus JAHEKO01. The sequence continues at coordinate 18,781 of JAJCXP010000436.1, forward strand.
AACTCGCCTGGCCGGTGCCCGGCGCGACCAGATGGTACCCGTAGAGCAGCGCCAGCCCGACCAGCCCGACGATCGCCACC
>JAJCXP010000437.1 GCA_029263375.1 Acidobacteriota bacterium
GGATTCGCCAGGTCGCAACAGGTGGCTCTCGACCGATTGATCGACTTGTGCACAGAGGATCCTGGTTGCCGGAAGTCGTACCCCGACTTCGCCGATCAGCTCGCTCGGGTGATCGACCGCGTGTCGACCGAGCCCGCGACCGCAACGATTACGCACCCGGCTTTCGATCAGCCGCAGGAGGTCAGCCTAACTCGTGGCGAATTCGTCATGGGTCTCCGTTTCCTCGCCTACCGGTCCGACCTGGCGGCGCGCTTCCCGCAGCTCATCGCGAGCGCCATGGCGGGAGACTACGCACCGATCCTGAGTTTGATCAGCTTGGCCTACCACGACATTCATCAGAACTTCTTCTTCGGGCTGTACTACTCGATGACCTGCGCCGAGGATCTGCCGTTCGTAGACATCGACCAGGAGATCGAGTCCTCCAGAGGGACCGTCCTGGGCATGTATCGAATGCAGCGCCAGCTCGACACCTGCGAGATCTGGCCGCAGGGAACGGCGGATCCCGGCCTGCACGAGCCGCTGGCCTCGAACATCCCGGTGCTACTCATCAGCGGCGAGCTCGACCCCGTCACCCCGGTCGAGAACGGAGACCTGGTGGCGCGGACGCTGTCGCAGAGCCTGCACATGGTGCTCGCGCATCGTGGCCATGGCGCTCTGGACGAAGCGGCGATCGGCTGTTGGCTGCCGGCGTTCGAGGGGTTCGCCCGAGCCTCGTCGCTCGACGGGCTGGACATCAGCTGTGCGACCGAGCTGGAGCCGCTGCCGTTCGCGTTCGCGTCGGAGTAGATGGAGTGGCCGGTGGTGGCGCCTTCAGGGCGCCGTGATCCGTAGGCCCGCGCGGTCCGGCAGTCGAGCGGTCAACCCCCAGCCACCGAACGACTCGCTCACCGCGAAGAGAAGCTCGTTCTCGCCTCTCTTCAGGGGCAGGATCAACGTGTCGTTGTCGATGGTCATCACACCCAGATAGCGCAGGGAGCGCGAGCGGTAGGTGTTGTTGCCGGAGAACAGCAGCTCGCCGTTGAGGAAGATGCTGGCCCGATCGCTGAACCCGAAGTCGAGCGGCACCGAGCGGGCGTGCTCCGAATGGAGGGCGACTCGAGCCAGCACGGTTGCAACCTCGGCATCCTCCGGAAAGGCGCGATGTTCTGACAGGTTCAAACGACCCTTCTCGTCGACGTGCGCCGATGTCCAGGGCTCGGACAAAACGTCGGCCGGGATCTTCCGGACCGGCAGCTCGGTCGCCTCGAACGACGGCGACAGGCTCCACGCCTGGATCATCTCGGGGTCCGCCTCCGGCCGAGTCCGGGGCGAGGTGTCTTCGCCACGCTCGACCGCCCGGATGACGACGTTCGAGTAGGCGGTCGGGTAGAAGCCCTCCGGCTGGTTGGCGGGAAAGTAGGCCAGTAGCGAGACCTCGCCGTGCGACCGATCGAGCCGCAGGTCCTCGATCACCTGCGCCGGCTCCGTTCCGCCGCCGAGAAACACCTCCATGCGCGAGCCTTCGACGACGAGTCGCACGTGGAACCAGGAATCCCGAGGGATCTCATGACTGACGTTGTACTCCGGATAGAGCTGCCACGCCGCGGCACCGTTGCGCACCGGCGTGTACTGCATGGCGTCGAAGCGGCCCGTCTGATGCGGACGCAGGTAGAAGTTCTCGTAATCGATACGCGACTCCTGAATCCGGAAGGCGACCCCGACGAAGGATCGATCACCGCTCGTGGCGACGTCATACTCGATCGTGCCGTCGCCGAAGTCGACGCCCTTCAAGCTGGCCGCGCCATTTCGGAACCGGAGCGCTTCGCGGCCGAGGTGGGTTTCGAGGGCGACGTCGCCGCGCAGGGTCCACTCGGCTCCGGAGAACATGACCTCGCGCCCCTCGGTCTGAGCCCAGGCCGACGAGGTCAGCGCAAACGCCAACATGAGGAGGGTCGCTGGTTTCGAGATCATGGTCTCCACCCGATACGCAGGAGCGCCCGCGGAGTTCTTCTCCTCACTTGCAGGGCCGGTAGTCACCATACTCGTGTGGCGATTGCCGCGACCAGGCCAATGGCAACGATTGCGGCGAAAATCGCGTACGAGATCGTCAAGAACAAGACGGCCGGGGACTCACGAAGAGCGGCCACTCCCCTGTCTTTGAATTGCCTGCCGTACCAGAAGACCATGGTGCTCACAGATCGCAGGACTATGCGTGAGAGGCTTACCGTCTTGTAGCGTTCGTGACAGGCCAGGACGGCCCCCACGTTCAAACAGATGCCGGCGAACAGAACGACGATGGCCCAAAACTCCCTCAAGGTTCTATTGCCTGAACTGCGCTCTGGAGCTCGAGCCTCGCGAAGTCGTCCAAGCATTCATCGTACCGCCCCGCATCGAAGAGCCGTCGAAGCTCTTCATGAGAGAGAATCGCCCTGGAGCTTCCGATCTTACCGCCGGTCCCTAGTAATGTAGAGCGATGAACCACTTGCCGGCCTGTCTCCTCCTGACCCTGCTGTGCAATCCGGCGATCGCTGCCGACACCCCCGCGCCAGACGACCTGCTCGCCTCAGCCATCGCCCGTCACGACGCCGACGGCGGGTGGGACTCGAATGCCTACCGCATGGTGATCCGAGAGAGCCGACCCGACGGCGCAAGCAACGACACGACGATCCTGATCGACAATCTCGCCTCCCTCTTCCGAACCACGGCACTGCGCGAGGGCGACATGCTCGTCAGCTCGATCGACGCGGCCGGCTGCACCTTCCTGGTTAACGGCTCGACCGACTTCCCGGAGGAGGTGCGCGATCTCCACCGGCTGACCTGCGACCGCCTCGAGCGGGTCCGCAACTACTACACCTACCTCTGGGGCCTGCCCATGAAGCTTCGCGACCCGGGAACTCGGCTCGGCGATTCCGTGGTCGAGAAGGAATTCGAGGGCAAGCCGGCGCTGGAGCTGCGGGTCAGCTACGCCGAGGGGGTCGGCAGCGACGTCTGGTACTTCTACTTTGATCCCGCGAGCCACGACCTGATCGGCTACCGCTTCTACCACGACGAAGCCGCCAACGACGGCGAGTACATCACCCTCACCGGCACCCACGAGGGCGCCGGCCTGAGCCTCCCGAAGACCCGCGCCTGGTTCACGCACAAGGAAGACAAGTACCTGGGCACCGACACGCTGATCTCGATCGAGAAGGTACGCTGAGCCACCTTATGGGCAAATACCGAGTCGTTTCCGAAGGCACGATGGTCCCCGTCCCCGGCGGCAAGAAGATCGAGGAGATCTTCGGTCGGGTTCACACCGGCAACGAGGACTTCAGCCTCGCGCACATGATCGCGCCGGGGCACTGGTCAGAGCCGCCACAGACGCCGGCATTCGGCGAGCTGACGATCATGGTCCGCGGCGCGCTCAAGATCTCGATCGACGACGAGGAGATCGAGATCCGCGCCGGTCAGTCGCTCTGGGTCGAGGGCGGAGCCACGGTGCACTACCGCAACGACTTCGACGAAGAAGCCGAGTACTACGCGATCTGCATCCCGGCGTTCTCGCTCGAGCTGGCGCATCGCCAGGGCGACTGATCTTCCAATCAATCAAACTCTACGATCTTCACGTCCCGCCACCGGATGTGCTTCTCACTCCCGTCGGCGGCGATCACCAGCACGCCGTCGTTGTCGTATGAGACGTCCTGCGTGTCCTCGAGCTCGAGCTTCTGGCCGTTCTTGAGCACGACGAGGCTCGAGTCGCGGCTCGCCGGCGCCACTGACTTCACCATCTCGAACGGGATGTTGTACTCGACGTCGTCCAGATCGCCGTGCAGCATCTCCCAGGTCTCGGCTTCGTCCATGTCGAAGATGATCTGGCCGCTGTAGCTCTTGCCCTCCTTGTCGGTGGCCTTGCCGGACAGCGCCTTGGCCGGGCGGTAGTCGTCGTAGCCCCTGCCGCTCGATTCGGGGACCTGGAAGTCGACGCGCTCGAAGGTGTCCCAGTCGAGCTCGACGCGACCGAAGCGCTCGTCCTCGACGAAGATGCCGTCGATCGAGTGGTCGACGTCGTTCGTGTCTTCGAGTAGCAGACGGCGACCGTCGCGCAGCTCGACGTAGGCGCCGTTGCGATTGCGCTTCTCGATCGCCTTGATGCGCCCCATCTCGATCGACATGTCGCCGTCGTCCGACTCGCCGTCGAGCTCGTCGGTGGAGAGGCACTCCTGGAGATCCCACTGGATGAAGCCCTCGAAATTGCCGGCGCGGGACTTGACCTTGCCGTAGAGGCGGGTGGCCGGAGGCTCGGCGTCCGGGGGAGCCGGCGCGAAGGTGATGCGCTCGATCTCGCGCCAGCGGACCTTGACCTCCCCGATGCCGGCATCGAGCACGGCGATGGTGGCGCCCATGTCGTTCGAGCCGCCGTCGAGCTCCAGCACGCGGCCGTTCTTGAGCGTGACCTTGGCGCGATCGCTGCGGCTGGGCTCGATCTTGGTGATCTCACCGTAGCGCAGCGTAAGCACGCGACTGCTGTGCCAGCCGTGGTCGCGAAAGCCGATCGTCACGCCGAAGATCTCGATCCGCTCGCGATCCTCGTCGTCACCCTGGCGGTGGCGCTTGTAGTCGAGCTGGTCCTTCGTCGAGTTGAAGTGGTCGTCCCAGAACGCCTCCTCGGTACCCCATCGCAGGAAGCCCGTGTACTTGTTGCGGGAATTAGTCTCGACCGTCCCGTACAGAAATCCGGAATTGTCGGTTCCGGCGCCGCTCATGCCCGAGCCGGCGAGCATCATGCCGGCGAAGGTCAGCAGGGTCAGGGTCTTGATGGTCATCTCTTCAACTCCTCTCAGACGCGGAACGGTGAGTCCCCGTCTTGATCTTTCGTACGGTCCTCGGTGAACCCCTCCGAGCTGGCGCCCTCGGGCTCCCACTCGTCGTCGACCACCTTCTCCATCACCTTCTGCATCGCGTAGTGATAGCGGCGATCGGCGCGCAGGATCTCCGCCGCCAGCTGCAGGAAGCGTTGGTCACTCATGCTGCCCTTGTCCGCCTCGAGGACGATCTCCATCTGGCGGGCCGGTCGGTCGGCGGGCCGCGCCGCCGGCCAAGGAACGAAAGCGAGCGCCGCTCCAAGAAGCAGGGCAGCGGCGGCGCGCCAGACCCAGCCCGACCGGTTCTCAGCAGTGGCCGTCGGCTCCGCCGCGCGCGTCTGGATTCGATCCCAGAGCCCCGGCGGCGGTTCCTGGGCTCGGGCTCCCTCGCCGGCCAGGGCCACCAGCCCGTCGAGCGCGCGCGACTCGATGTAGAACTCGCGGCAGGCCGGGCATCGGACCAGGTGGTCGAGCAGCTCGCGCTGCTGGTCGCGTTCGATCTCTTCATCGATCCAGGTCGAGATCAGGATCTCGTAGGTCTCACAGCTCAGTCGATCCTCGGTGCTCATCAGGAGACTCCTTCCAGGTTCAGCAGGTCGCGCAGCTCCGCGACCGCCTGCTTGCGCGCGCGGCAGACATTGACCCGTACCTGCCCCTCCGTCCAGCCGTTCTCGGTGGCGATCTGAGCGTACGGCTTGTGCTCGAAGATCGCCGCCCGGAAGGCCGTGCGGAGGGCCGGGGTCATCTCGTCTACCACCGCCCGCAGGCGGCTCTCGGCTCGAGACAGATCGGCCGCCTCGTCGGGCGCCGCGATCGTCTCGTCCGCCCGGTCGAGACTGGCCTCGGAGGTCACCTCCGAGAACAGCACCGGGCGCTTGCGACGAAACTGGTTGAGAACGAGACGGTGTGCCGTCGAGAACAGATACGACCGGACCTTGCTCGTGTCGCGGAGCTTCTTCTGAGCGCGAATCGCGCGCACGAAGGTCTCCTGGAGCAGGTCCTCGGCGAGGTCCCTGCGACCGATGCGACTCGACAGAAACGCCAACAACGACGGCGCGTGCCGTCGATAGGTGCTCTGCCAAAAAGTGTCACTGATCGCTGTCATCTCGGTTTCCGGCGACGGAGTCTCGCCCACTGCTACTAGGACACCTGGGGGAGCCCCTTGTTTCATGGTCTCGCGACCCTCGGCTGATAGCGTGAGCGGCCGGTCTCCATGAAGCTGCTGACGTCGATCTGTCTCGCCCTCCTGTTCTCTGTCGGAGCCTCCGCCACGGTCCCTGAGATCGTTGTCGAAGCACCGTCCGAGCTCGAAGCGACCGCCCAGCGCTTGCGGGTCATCGACTCGCAGAAGCTCGCGGGCATCGTCGAACTGGTCGGCCTTGCCGAACCTGGGGCACCGATACGGGTCATTCTCGCACCTGAGGGCTCGGAAACGGCCTCCACCGCCCCGACCTGGGTCTCTGGATATGCCTACGGCTCTTTGGGGGTAGTTGTTTTGTTTCCGGAGCGCTCCCCGAGCTATCCCGACTCGACCCTGGCCGAGCTACTGCGCCACGAGGTGGCCCACGTGCTGGTCGCCCGCGCTGCCGGTGGACAGCCGGTACCGCGCTGGTTCAACGAAGGGCTGGCGACCCTGGCTGCCGACGTCTGGCGACTGAACGATCGCTCGAGGCTGGCCGCGACGCTGGTCTTCCAGGGCGAGATCGCGATCGCCGAGGTCGAGCGCCTGTTCACGGGCGAGCGCTCCGACATCGCCCGTGCCTACGCGATATCGAGCGCCTTCGTGCGCGACATCGCGCTCCGCTATCGCCAGGACGCCATCGCGCGCGTGCTCCACCTGGTCTCGATCGGCGTGCCGTTCGACGACGCGTTCCTGCGCGGCACGGGGCGGACCGTGCTTCAGGCCGAGCGCTCGTTCTGGCGCCGGCACTCGTTCTGGTACCGGTGGTTTCCGATCATCTCGAGTTCGGTCACGGGGTGGACGTTCATCACGCTGCTGTTCTTGCTGGCGGCGTGGCGGAAGAGGAGGCTGATCGAGGAGCAGAAGCGGCGCTGGGAGGAAGAGGAGCGCTGGATTGGCGAGGCCGAAGTGGAGCAGCTGGCGGGAGGCTCCGAGGACCCGGTGCGACCGAACTGAGCGCGCACTCGACCTCCAGACTTACTTGCCCGCGAAGGGGATATGAACGTCGTGCATCCAAGCGAGCGAAGAGCCCGGCACCTCCGCCGTGTTCCGACCCCAGCTTCGGATGCCTTCGACAATCAGAGCCCGAGACCTTGCGGCGCCGTCCCGCTCAAGCCATCGGTTACTGGACCTCGACACGACAGTCGGCGCTCTCCTCGCCTTCCTGCTCCTCGCCCTGCCGCTCTCGCTGACCGGACTCGGCGCCACCGGCGCCGTCACGATGGAGGGCATGGTGGCGGACTCCGCGCGTCACATGCTCGAGACCGGCGAGCTGCTGGTGCCGCGGCTGTACGGCGAGGTCTACACCTACAAGCCGCCGATGGCCTACTGGTTGTCAGCGCTCAGCATCGGCATCTTCGGTGACAGCGAGTGGGCGCTGCGCCTGCCCTCGGCTCTGGCTGGCGTGTTCATGGGTCTGGCGGCGCTGCTGCTCGTCGGGCGGTTGACCCGGCCGTTCGT
>JAJCXP010000438.1 GCA_029263375.1 Acidobacteriota bacterium
CTCGAAGCCGCGCTCCTCGAGCATCCCGCGGAGCTGGTCGACCCGTCCTTCGGTGGCCTCTCCGCCACCGTCGTGAACCTCCATGACAACCTGGCGAATCCGCTTCCAATCCTTCTCGCGGAGGCCCTGCAAAACATCGAGCTCGGCCCGCTGGACATCGATCTTGAGCAGGTCGACACGCTCGATGCCCTCGCTCTCGATCACCTCCGAGAGCTCCCGCAGCTCAACCTCCAGCCGCTGGGCTTCAAAACGCCCGGCGAGCAGCTCGTCGAACTGTCCGAGCAGCGCCTCGGCGCGCTCGGCCTCGCCCTGCTGACGTTCGTTCTCCAGGAAGCGGCGGATGACCTCCATCTCGCCCGGGGCGTCGGCATAAGCGCTCTGCCCCGACATCATGGTGTACCGGGGGTAATAGGTGAAGCGCTCCTCCCGCGGCCGATCCGAGAGACCGAACTGGAAGAGCCGGGTGCGGGGAGCGTAGAGCCGGGTGTTCTGCGCCAGGGTTTCGAAGAGCTCGGCGACCGGTTCGAAGGCGTAAATCCGCGCCGCCGGCCGGTGCAGGGCGACAAACATCGAGAACATCCCGATATTGGCGCCGACGTCGAGCACCACGGCGTCCGGCGGCAGCGTCACGCCATGGCGGGCGTAGGCCCGGCGGATGAAAATCTCTTCGTAGAGATACTCCGTCTCGTTGCGGTTGTGGTGAACCACCGCCAGGCCGTTCTCCAATCGATAACGACTTTCCGGGTCGACGCTCGCGACGGCCCGATTCACCGGGGCCAGGTAGGCGACCAGCCGCCGGTCGCCGGGGGAGTCCTCGCGCACCGTCACCACCGCCTGCTCCACCGCCGGATGGTGGCGGAAGACCGACTCGATCTCGCCGAGCTCGATCCGATAACCACGGAGCTTGATCTGGTGATCCCGCCGACCGATGAACTCGAGGGCGCCGTCCGCCTGATAACGCGCCAGGTCGCCGGTGCGATAGAGGCGGCCCCCGGCGCGCTCGGAAAAAGCGTCGGGAACGAAGCTCGCCGCCGTGGCGGAGGGATCGGCGGCGTAACCCCGAGCCAGACCTTCACCACCCACATGGAGCTCGCCGACAACGCCGTCCGGCACCGGCGTCGCGAATGGATCGAGGAGGTAGACCCGCACGTTGGCGAGCGGGCGCCCGATCGTCGGCCCGGGCGCCGTCGCCGTCACCGGCGCCAACGTGGCGTCGACCGTACACTCAGTGGGGCCGTAAACGTTGTCGTAGTGCCGCGCGCCGTCGGCCGCCAGGCTGCTCCAGAGATCGGGATCGATCGCCTCGCCGCCGATCAGCAGGCGCCGCGGAGCCCCGGCCGAACTCTGGCTCAGGCCGGCGCCTTGAAGCAGCCGCAACTGGGCCGGAGTGGTGTCGAGCACATCGATGCGGCGTTCCTCGAGGAACCGGAGCAGCGCTTCGCCAACCGGCCGGATCTCTTCTGGAATCACGCACAGCGTGTGGCCACGAGTCAGCTGAATCAACTGTTTGATCGAAGCGTCGAATGACAGGGGCGCGTTCAGGCTGACCCGCAGGGGCGCCGGCTCGTGGCGATAGACTGCCTCTTCGAGGGCGGTGGCGAGATGGACCACCGAACGGTGCTGGATCAGGACGCCCTTCGGCCGCCCCGTCGACCCGGAGGTGAAGATGGCGTAAGCCAGGTGGCAGGCATCAACCGGCGGTGCTGGGGCGGCGTCCGACCCGAGGTGGCCGAAAGCGCCGGCCGCGCCGGAATCATCGGCAGTGTCGGAAGCCGACCCGAGCTCGAGCACCTCGATTCCAACCGATGGCAGGGTCGGGCGCAGATTAGGATCGCAGATCAGCAATGTGACACCCGCCGAGCTCAGCATCCGGGTGAGCCGTTCCGGCGGCTGCCAGGGATCAACGGCGACAAAAGCGCCGCCTGCTCTCAAAACAGCGAGCGCGCCGACAACTTGCTCGGCAGAACGCTCCATCACCAGGGCCACCAGCCGTTCCGGGCCGACCCCCGACCGCTGGAGCCGGCCGGCGAGCTCCCGGGTCCGGCGCTCGAGCTCGCCGTACGACAAGGCCAACCCTTCGCCGACCACCGCCAACGCCTCGGGGGTCCGCGCCGTCTGGGCCTCGATCAGCCCGTGGAGAGTCGTGTGCCGCGGGAAGTCGCGCTCGGTCCGATTGCGCTCGATGAAAAGTCGTTGTTTTTCGGTGGGGCTCAGATAGTCGAGCTCGAGAAGCGTACGGCCAGGGTCGGCGACGGCGCTTTCCAGCAAGGTCAGATAACAGTCCGCGAGGCGCTCGACATCGCCGGCCGATCGGCTGTGGGGGTCGTAGTGCAACTCCAGCCGGCAACCCTCGCCGCGGCGAGCCACGGCGAGCCGCAGATCGAAGCGCTCCGAACACCCCTCCCTTGCGATCAGCTCGAAACGTAGGCCGCCGACATGTTGCTCGTCGGGCCACGGAATGTCGTCAAAGAGAATCGGCAGGTAGTGCAGCTCCGGCAGGGTTTTGTCGGCGGTTTCGGCCCGCGCGGCGGGCAAGCCGTCATCCAGGACATAAAACTCCTCCGCGGCGACTCCGTCAGAAATCTCCCGCTCCAGGGTCCCGAGCAGCTCCCGGTACTGGAGATCTGGCCAGGCCGCGCAGGGCACCGGCAAATACCGTCCGAAGATCCCGAGCGCCGCCTGCAGTTGCGCGACCGGACGGCCGTTCGAATAGCGGCCGACCAGCACCTCGCGCTGGCCAGAAAAACGCCCGACGAGAAGCTGCCAGCAGGTGAAGAGGACGGTGCCGAAGGTCGTCGACTCGGCTTTCGCAACCGCTTCGATCCGGTCGCAGATTGCCGGCGGGAGCTCCCGGATACACGTCTCGGCGGCGAAACGAGCTTCCCGGGGAGCGTTTCGGTTCCCGGGAAGCGGATCGGCGACGCTAGCGGACGCCCAGAGTCCCCGCCAGAGCTCCGCACCGGTTGCCGAGGATTCTCCCTCGACGAGATCGGACTGCCATTCGGCGAAGTCGACGTATTGAACCGTGTTCAATTCAGCCGGTTCGCCATCGAGACGGGCGCGGTAGGCGATCACGAGCTGGTCGAGCAGCGGGATGACCGTCGTCTCCTCGCTGATCGGCAACGGCGCGCTCCACAGCAAGACGTGGCGACGGTCGCCGAAGCGAAGCAGCACAAAACGCACCACGGGCCCCTGCTCGAGGTCCCATGGACGCTCGCGTAGATCGCGCAGCTCGCTACGGACTCGCTCCGACCAGCGCTCACCGGCGTCCGTCGCCTCGATCTCCTCGAGCACCGGTCCCGCGGCGCCATCGACAACCTGGAGCGGTAGCTCCATGCCGCTGATCCGCCGGAACGAAGTGCGAAGGATCTCGTTGTGATCTACGAGGTCGCGTAGGGCCGAGTCAAGAGCTTCCCGATTGATCTCACCGTCAAGAAGAACCGCAGCTTCGGCACCATAGCGCCCGCCGCTGGCATGCAGTAGCCAGGCTCGCTTCTGTTGACCCGATATGCGAAACCCTTCGATGACTTCTGCCGAAGTAACCATACATATCCGTCTCCGTCTCTAACCGGTTGAATGAACTTAGCTGAGAGCGAGGAGATTAGCACAGATGAGTCGGCCAGCGGATGCCGCGAGTGATTTCTCTCTGACGTTTCTTAACACTCAGGGTAAGTCTATTGCGAGTGCCGCGGCAGATGCTGCTCACTCCGAGCCGCTCGGCAGACAACTTGGTTTGATAGATCGTGAGCATGTCCTGGCGGCCGTAGCCGAGAGGATGCCTATCATCCTCATGAGATGGGGCACGAATGCTCGACTTTATTCATGCCAATATAGGTTAGTAGAGCTGCCGCTTTACTCCTTTAGACGAAAAGGCGGTGAAGGTTTACTTGCCTTTGGCAATATTGATCAAAAGGAGCGGCTATCGAGAGATTCGCATAACCTGCTTCGCAATCAACCAAGTCAAACGCATGACATGCTTGACCAACTTCATAGACAAGATAGTGGCGTAGGAATTCTGCTTAACCAACTTGAAGAGAAGGTTCGTCGAGCAGTCGCTGCGCTAAACCTTCTTGACAGGCAACATGGTGTGAATCTAGCACCACGCCAAATCAGTGCCACGCCAAATCAGTGCACGCCAAGACAGTGCCACACCAAGACAGTGCCACGCCAAGACAGTGCCACACCAAGGCAGTGCCACACAGGACAGTGCTCTCTAACCGGAAAGGAGGTCTAAAACCAGGCGAGAATTGACGATTCTTGTCCGCAAGCAGGGAAGCTGAGGCGGCTCGGAGGCTGATTTTCGGCTTCTACTGTCTAGCGGGGAGTGCGCACGCTGCGGACGGGACAGTCGGACGCGGCAGAAACCGCGCCGCCTGCCTGTGTAGAATGGACGGTTGTGGATGTCCAGACCCGGCGGGCCTCCGACTTTGCCGAAAAGCGGAGGATTCTTCAGCTCGAAACGCTCTATGATCTGGCTTTGGCGTTGCATGCCAATCGGCCGGAAGGGGAGTTGGTCGAGGAGCTGCTACAGCGGGTGTGCGCAGTGCTGGATCCGGCCGCGGCGGTGGCCGTCACCCGCGATCCTTACGGCGGCGCGCGGTCTTTGGCGATCGTCGGCTGGGCGGGAACCGCGCCCGAGGGTGACGCGGTGTTCACGGATACGCTGTGGAACGATCTGCTGGCCCAAGGCAAAGGGATTGCCCGGCACGACGGCGAGTGGATGCAGCGCTCCTATCGTGACTTAATCGCGACCCCCCTCGCCTACCGCGGTGTCTATCTCGGCTACATCGTGCTGCTCGACAAAGAGTCGCGCGGGGATCCCGATCCGGCATTCAGCGCCGCCGATCGACGTTTTCTCGATTCGGTGGCGGCACTCGCCGGCGTCGCCCTCGACAGCGCCCGACAGCTGGAAGATCTCGCCACCCAACGCGAGCGCCTGCAGGAAGAAAACAAAATCCTCAAAGGACGACTGGTCGATGAGTTCGCGGGCGAACGAATTGTCGCCCAGGCGCCCCCCATGCGGCAGGTGATCAACATGGTCGAGCGGGTGGCGCCACGCAAGGTCACGATCTTACTCAAGGGCGAAAGCGGCAC
>JAJCXP010000439.1 GCA_029263375.1 Acidobacteriota bacterium
GCCTTCGCCGGAGATCTCGGCTTCACACGACGTCGTCAGTGACACGTCGAGATCGGTGGCCGCCATGTTGAAGCGGTCGCCCGCCGAGGTCAGGAGGATGTGTGAGAGCACCGGAATCGTCGTTCGACGCTCCACGATCCCCTGCATGGGACCCAACTCTCCCAGAAACTGACTGCGATTTACGCGAATTTCCATAGAGATCTTCTCCGACTAGAGAATCTTGATCTTAGTATAGAAGTAGTAGTAGTAGAGGGCTGCGGAAACTTCGGATATCGGCTCTCGGGACCTTTGTACTGAGAACGTAGCGAGCTCGGCGGTTTCGGAAAACGGCTGTGGAGCGGTTGTGGACCACCACCGGAAACCGACGGCGCGCCGAGAGTCCACAGTTTCTCCGCAGCGGATTGGCCAGCTTCTCCACTCCGCCATCCACAGACCAGCGGCCTTCTCGTCCGACCTCGTGAGCTCTGCGGTGACGATGGTCGCCTCGAATAGCGGATCGCCGTTCGGCCACGCCCACGCTTCGTCGAGTACTCGTGCTGTGTCCCCAAGCGCCGGGGGAGGTCAGCTGAAGTGCTCGACCATCTTCTGGAGCGTCCGATCGAGGTCGGCGTTGCTGGTCCGCTGCTGTTCGATCTTCTCCACCGAGTACATCACCGTCGAGTGATGCTTGTCGTTGAACTGCTTGCCGATCTCGGGGAATGAAAGCTCCGTGAGCTTCTTGCACAGGTACATGGCGACCTGACGCGGAAAGACGATCTGGTGCGAGTTCTTACGGCTCTTGATCTCGGTCACCCGCAGGCCGTAGTGCCGGGCGACGAACTTGATGATCTCGCCGGCGCTGGTCCGTTGATCCTCGGGCGGCAGGATGTCTTTGAGGGTCTCGCGGGCGAGATCCAGCGATAGCGGCTTGCCGGTCAACGAGGCGAAGGCGGCCACTCGGTTGAGCAGGCCTTCGAGCTCGCGAATGTTGGATCTGACCTGGCGCGCGATGAACAGCGCCACCTCGTCGTCGAGCTCGACCTGGTCGATCTCGGCCTTGCGCCGGAGGATGGCCACCTTGGTCTCGAGGTCAGGCGGCTGGATGTCCGCGATCAGCCCCCATTCGAAGCGACTGCGCAGCCGCTCCTCGAGCGCCGGGATGTTCCGCGGCGACGAGTCCGACGAGAGGATGATCTGTTTCTGGCTGGTGTAGAGCGTGTTGAAGGTGTGGAAGAACTCCTCCTGAGTTCGCTCCTTGTTGGCCAGGAACTGGATGTCATCGACCAGCAGGAGGTCGATGCCGCGGTAGCGCTCGCGAAAGTCCGGCATCCGGTTGAAGCGCAGCGAGCTGATCAGGTCGTTGACGAACTGCTCTGCGGTCAAGTAGAGGATCTTGAGATCCGGACGGGCGCGCTCGATCTGGCAGCCGATCGCGTTCAATAGGTGCGTCTTGCCCAGACCGACGCCGCCATAGAGAAAGAGCGGGTTGTAGCTCTTGGCGGGCGACTCGGCGACCGCCCGGCAGGCGGCGTGAGCGAACTGGTTCGAATTGCCGACCACGAAGGTCTCGAAGACGTAGCGCGGATTGAACTTCGTCGGAGCAGTCCGCGATCGAACCGGCGCCGGCAGAGCCAACTCCTCGACCGAGAACAGCACCTGGCACGACTCATCGGCGATACCGGCGATGGCGCGATCGACCTGAGGTCTGTAACTTGCCTCCAACGTGTGTAAAAAACGCTGACTAGGCGCCTCCAGCTCGATCGATTCGGCCGTTTCGGCCCTTACTTTGAGGGGCTTGATCCAGGTGGAAAACTCTTCCGGATCGAGGTCTCGCCGCAGGCGGTCTTGTAGGCGTTTCCAGAGCGAATCAGACATTCGGAGACAACGGCACCTCGTTTTCCACAAGGGATCCACAACCTGTGGAAAACAAAAGACTTGGCTTTAATCGGTCAGCCGAGGGTGATGATATTTCCCGCCGGAACGGGCGCGATGATAGCAACAGTGTTGTCGGCCGTGCAATACGATCTCGTGCATCTCTGGCGATTTGTCACACCCAGATCGTGTGGACGTCTCTGGCATGCGACTTGCTTGGAAGGAGTGTAGTTTAGAACCTGGTTTGCGGGGAGGTTCCCTTTCCAGAAATTTCTCACCTCCTAACGAGGTCTATTGGCTTCAACACACCTGATAAAGATCTCACCTAAGTCCCCTTATTCAGACAGGGGTAGAATCCAACAACCCACCTTCCGAGAACCTCCCCCAAAACCAACCTTTCGCATCCTGAACAAATAAAGTCTCGAGCCAGCGCCCCCAGCGCCGCGCGAGCATCGGCGAAGAAAGCGAACCGTCGCTCGATGAGCTGACGTTTTTGACGCCAAATTGGCCGGCCATCGGATACCGTTGCCGGACATGTCCGAAGCCGACGACCTGCTGCGATGGTTCGACGCCGAGAGACGCGACCTGCCCTGGCGTCGGAGCCGTGATCCCTACCGGATCTGGCTCTCGGAAGTGATGTTGCAGCAGACGCGGGTGGAGACGGCGCGGCCGTACTTCGAGCGCTTCGTGGAGCGCTTCCCGACCGTGGACGCCTTGGCGGCGGCAGAGATCGAGCCGGTCCTGGGTCTTTGGTCCGGGCTGGGCTATTACCGCCGCGCGCGCCAACTCCATGCCGCGGCGCGTGAGATCGTCGCCGGCGGCGGCGGGTTCCCGTCCACCACCGAGGAACTGCTGAAACTGCCCGGCATCGGCCCATACACCGCGGCCGCGGTCGCCAGCATCGCCTTCGGGCAGGTGGTGCCGGTCCTCGACGGCAACGTCGAGCGAGTCATGAGCCGCCATCTCGCCCTCGAGCTCGACCCCAAGAAGAGTGCCGGCAGGCGACGGTTGACTGCGGCGGCGGCAACCCTGCTCGATCCCACGCGGCCCGGCGACAGCAACCAGGCGCTGATGGAGCTCGGCGCCACCATCTGCAAGCCGCGCGCGCCGCGCTGCGACGAGTGTCCGCTCACGCCCGGCTGCCGGGCGCTCGCGACCGGAGCTCCGGAGAGCTATCCGTTTATGGCTGCGCGCAGGAAACAGGTGCGGCAGCGCCACGTCTGCGTGGTGGCCAGCAACGGCACGCGGATTCTGCTCTTCCGACGTCCGGATGACAGCGAGCTCCTGGCCGGGATCTGGGAGATTCCCTGGGTGCCTGCGGAGAGCTCGTCGAGACCGGAGCTGCGGCTGGAGGAAACCTACGGTGGCAGCTGGAGCCTCGGCCGGCACCTGGGCCGGGTACGCCATTCCATCACCTACCGCGCGCTCGAGATAGATGTCGTGCTTGGAGAGGTCGACGCGGCCGGCTCGCTGGGCGAAGGGCGGGAGGCGGGCTGGTTCACGCTCGACGAGATCGCGGGACTGCCCAGCTCTTCGCTGGTCGGGAAGATCCTGCGGCGCGCCGGGAAGGTCTAGCCGCGGAGTCGGCGAGAGGGGTCCGCTTATCGGCTAGAGCGCCTGCAGGCGCTGGTGGTGCGCGGCGTCCGGCGCCGGCGCCTCGACTCCACCGCCGCTCACCAGATGCCAGCCGAGCAGCTTCTCGTTGATCTTGCGCAGCCGTTCGGAGGCCAGGCGACAGAGGATCTTGAGCAGTCGGATCGAGGAGAGGCGATCGATGTCCAGGATCTGCTCGACCACCTCGTGCCGGAGGCCGAGGACCACCGCGCCCTCCTCCGGATGGGCCTTGGCGTCGGCCGAGCGCGGTCGCTTGTCGATCAGCGACATCTCGCCGAAGTAGTCGCCGCGCGTCAGGAACGACAGTGCCTCTTCGCCGGCGCCGTCGATCGACTTGCTGATCATCACCTGGCCCTCTGCGATGACGTACATCTTGTCGCCGTCGTTGCCCTCGAGAAAGATGGTCTCGCCGGGCCGGTAGGCTTCCTCGGTCGCCAGCGACGAGAGGAAGTTGATCTCCATGCTGGGCAGGCGCTGCTCACGGAAGAGGCTGCGGCGAGCCGCCATGTCGACGCGAGTCTCCCCGGCTGCCGTTCTCGGGGCCGGCGAGCCGGTGCGCGACCCGGCGGTGACGCCCGGTGAGAAGAACCGGGTCAAGTGGAGGTTGGCCGCCCGAAGTTTGGCGGATAGGCTCTTCCAGAAGCACCAGTAGAGGGCCCGCTCGAAGCCGGGATCGAGATCGGCCAGCGCGGCGAGATCTGAGTGCCCGAAGACCAGGAGCTCGACGTCCGACAGCGCCTGTACCTCACCCATCCTGCCGAGGCGATCGATGAAGTTGACCTCGCCGAACAGGTCGCCCTTCACCAGCCGGGTGAACTCGAAATCGCCGATCGGCGTCGAGGCCCAGACCCGGAGCGAGCCAGCCGTCAGGAGGTAGACCTCACACGATTGGTCGTCGCGAGAGACGAGCGTCGATCCGGCAGGGAACGACATCTCGCTCAGGCTGCTGAGGAGCTGCCCCTTCTGAGGCTCGGTGAGGTGCGCGAAGAGCTCCAGGCCCTCCAGTTTGTCGGCGTTCGGCACGGTCGAATTGTGACCGTCCGAGAGGCGCGCGTCTGTTAAGGATTCCCTGCCAAAACCTCCATTATTCCGAGCGCGAGGCTCCAGAAAAACGGAGCCTCGACTAGGCCGGGCGAGTGAATTCGGCGACCAACTCGCTCGCGGGCGCGGAGCGTCGGGCTTCCTGGCGCGCCCAGGCACATTTTTCGAGTGCGCCACTTTCTTCCCACAGGTCCGCGGCCTGAAAAAACCACTCTGCGAACAGCGGATCGCCGGGGCCCAGATCGGTGCGCAGCTTCGACTCGAGCGGCGCCGAGATCTCTTCGAAGCGCCGCGCGGCGGCGAACGCGTCGCCGGCTCGGAGCTCGACCCAGGCGCGGTGCAGAGAGATCGACTCGAACAGATCGGAGCGGCGGCGCTCCGCGGTCTCGAGCCACTCGAGCGCGTGCACGAAGTCGCCGTCGTAGGCGGCGATCAGGCCGCGCTCCATCCAGGCCTCGCCGTCATCTCGGTCGAGCTCGAGCACGCGCTCGACCAGTTCGGCCGCGCGCTCCAGCTCGCGCATATGCTTGGCCGCGAAAGCCGCGGCCAGAAGCTCGTCGCGCTCGGCGCTTGAACCGGTGTTCGCGGCCGAAAGCGCGGCCTCGAAGTCTCCCTGTCCGACCAGCGTTCCGGCCGCGCTTCTCGGCGCGTGCCTGACGACCGCGACCAGCACCACGACGACCACCGCGGCGACCAGGACGGTCACCCCCAGGGTCATCATCTCTAGCATGCCCATGGCTCAGAGCAGCTGCATTTGAGGTGGCTGGAGCAGGCGGTAGGCCTCCTCCTCGACCACGTCGATCCAACCGTCGCGCGCATCGGCGCTCAACGGGAGGACCGAGAGGCCGCGCTTCTCGAGCTCACTCTGCAAGCGCTCGTCGATGGCGCGTTGGAACACCGGATCGGTCGCCCGGACGCCGTCCGCGGAAGGCGTGTCGACGACCGGAATGTGAACCAGGAGCCCGTACGAGCGCAGCCAGGCGTCGAGCAGCGGCTCGAGGTCGTCCTGCGGCCCCGCCGACAGCAGCATGTAGACGTAGTTGTCGAGCACGCTGCGGTCGCAGATCACGACCGGATAGAGCGCCTGGGCAGTGATCTCCTCGGCGATCTGGGTATGAAGGATCCACGACTGCGCGGCGACGCCGGTCTCCTGATTGATCGGCAGCGGACAGCGCCGCGCCACCTCACGCACGACCTCGACCGACAGATCGCGCGCCTTGAGCCGCGCCGCCAGGCCGTAGCAGAGCGTCGTCTTACCGACGCCGTGCGTGCCGATGAAGGCGATCTTGAGGCGGTTCGGAGAGCTGGTCATCCGGTCTTCAGAAAGGATACCCGCTTCCGGCGCCCCGTCAGACCTCCCGCCGCCCACTCAGCGACCTCGCCAGCGTTACCTCGTCGGTGTACTCGATGTCACCGCCCACCGGCATGCCGAATGCCAGGCGGGTGAGACGCACGCCGCGCGGCTTGATCAGGCGGGCCAGGTAGAGCGCGGTGGCTTCGCCCTCGACGTCGGGGTTGGTGGCCAGCAGCACCTCTTCGATCCCCTCGAGTCGAGCCAGTAGGCCGGCCACTCGCAGCTGGTCAGGACCGATGCCGCGCTGCGGCGAAAGGGCGCCCATCAGCACGTGGTAGAGACCTCGGTACTCGCCGGTGCGCTCGAGCGGTTGGATGTTGAAGGGCTCCTCGACGACGCAGATCGTCGTGCGCTGGCGCTCGGGGTCGGTGCAGATCGAGCACGGGTCGACGGCGGTGATGCCGTTGCACACCGAGCAGTGGAAGAGCTTCTCCTTGACCTCGATGATCGAGGCGGCCAGACGGCGCGCGTCGTCTTCG
>JAJCXP010000440.1 GCA_029263375.1 Acidobacteriota bacterium
CTCGGCGCGGTGCTGCAGAGCGCGGTCGGCTTCGGGATGCCGCTGATCTCGATTCCGTTGCTGGTCCTCGCGGGCCAGCCGCTTCCCAACGCGCTGTCGCTGGTGCTCGGAGCGGCGCTGGTGCAGACGGCTTACGGCAGCTACGTCGCGGGCCCTGACGTGCGCTGGCGGCTCGCCGCGTTTCTTGCGGCGATCCAGTGGATCACGCTGTTTGCCGGCGTGGCGTGCATGAGTCTTCTCGTGCGGAGCGATCCAGCCCGAGTCAAGCAGGTGGTCGGCCTCGCCGTAGTGCTCGCGGTGACCGCCCAGTGGGTCTTCCGCCCGGAGCCACGCGATCGACTGGCACCCGGCTGGGGCGTGGCGGCCGCCGGCAGCGCCGGCTTTCTGGCAGGAGCGGTCGGGATCGGCGGACCGCCCCTGGTGCTCTTCGCGCTCGCCCATCGCTGGCGCCCTGACGAGTTCCGCGCCTTCCTTTGGTCCCAGTTCCTGCTCGTGATTCCGGTCCTCGAAGCGGCCCTGGTGATCCGGTTCGGGCTGCCGATCCTGACCTGGTTCGGTCTGGGCGTCGCGATGGCGCCGCTGGTCTGGGCGGGAACCCGCCTCGGGATCGCCGTGACGCGGCGCTGGGATCGCGCACGCCTTCGACTCGCTGCCCTGATCGTGCTGTACGCGATCGGACTGGTGAGTCTGGTCGGCCCGTACCTCTCCGGTTAGGAGCGCTATGGGCCTACGAGGCCCGGATCTCTAGCGGCCCCTCGATCTCGAGCTTCGCTCTCCGATTCATCGACCACGCCTGATAGAGCGCGAAGCCGATGATGGCCAGTCCGATCAGGTTCTCCGGCAGGCCGAGGAAGGGCGACGCCGCCGCGAGTACGAAGACGAAGCCGGCCGCGAAGAGCTGGGTCGAGGCGTCGGCTCCGGCCATGCCGTCCATCGGTGTGTTCTCGCTGTTGGCGGCCAGTTCGGTGCGCAGCTCGGCGGTCGAGACCGGCCGGCCGTCGAGCCAGACCGAATGGCGCGGTGGAACTCTGCTGGCCGAGAAGGGCAAGGACGTCGATCTGCCGGTCGGCACCCCCAGCCGTGTAATCCCACTGTCATGCGGCTCGCGATAGACATGGGGGGAAGTCGTACCCCTCCTTTCCACACCTACAGGAAGCCGTGCCAATGACTCGAGCCATCTCATACCTTGTCCGAATCGCTCTGGGCCTCACTCTTTTGACGATGGCCCCGGCGGCCTGGGGGCAGCAGATCACGAGCTTGTCCGACGCCACTCTAGCCCGCAGCGGCCGCCTGTTGATCTTCGGCACCGACTTTGGCGCCGAGCAGGGCTCGGGGCAGGTGATGATCGGTGGCTTGACGGCCGTCGCCACCACCTGGACCGATAGCGAGATCCACGCCTACGTGCCGGAAGCAGCTCAGCTCGGGAGCGTGACCGTCGAGGTTCAGACGCTCGCTGGCCTCAGCAATCCGATGGCGCTCGAGGTCACGTTGCGAGTGTCCGAGGATCGGATCCGTTGGCGGTTTCAGCTCGACTCGCCGCATGCCGGTGCGTGGTCGGTACCCGGCCCCGACGGCACCGTGTACACCTCCGACCTCGGGCATCTGTACGCTCTGACGCCCGATGGCGGCCTGGTATGGGCGCTCAACGGCGCCGGCGGCGGCTGGCCGATCGACTTTGGCGCCGACGGCACGATCTACGCGGCCCAGGCCCTGGTCGCCGGGCAACCGCAGGGGATCATGGCGATTAATCCCGACGGCTCGGTGCGCTGGCTGTTCTCGCCGGCCGACGGCTTCGACATCCTGGCCGGTCCCAGCGTCGGTCCCGATGGCAGGATCTACGCGACCCAGGGGAGCTTCTTCGGGGGCCTCGGCACGTTCGCTCTGGATTCGGATGGCAACCTGCTCTGGAACACTCCCGGACCAACCAGCACCACCGGCGGCTTCTACGACATTCAGTTCAGCTCGGACCGCTTTTTCGTCACCTACAACGCCGACGCGAGCGGCGGTCCGGCGTTTCGCGCCTACGACTACGCGGGCAATCAGCTCTGGCACAGCGGTGATCTGGGACAGGCGACCGGGTCGAAGCCCGAGCTCGATCCCTCGGGCCGGCTGATCCTCCAGTGGGCGATGCCCGGCACGCAGGCGTGGCGGCCTGACGGCTCGGTCGAATGGATCTACGATCCTCCGGGTACACTCGGCCTTGCGGTTCCGCCCGCCGTGGCGTCGGACGGCAACATCTACGCCGGCACCTGGCTCGGCGGCGACCTCTTCTCGGTCCACCCCGACGGCACCACCCGGTGGCTGCTCGAGGACCAGATCTCGGGCTTCCTCGGCGCGCTAGCGGTCACGCCGGACGATCGCGTGCTGGTGGACGGTGGCTCACCGGGATTCGGCAACCCGAGCTTCCTGAGGGGCTTCGACACCGCCGACGGCACGCTGCTGTGGCTGCAGAGCTTCCACGTCGAGAACGGTCTCAACGAGTTCGCGGCGTTCTTCGAGCCGGGCTTCACGCCCGACAGCCAGACCGCCTACGTCACGACCGAGTTTTCGAGCAGTACGCAGTCGGGCTACCTGTACGCGATCGACATCTCGGCCGAGGGCTCGTGCGTCGAGAGCTGCCTGCGCTCGAGTCGCATCGACCTGCGTGGCCGCGTCATCGGCAGCAGCGCTCGCGTCGGCTCTCGGGTCGCGATCCAGGACGAGACCGGCGCTGCCGTTTCGGGCGCCGACGTGGTCATCACCTGGACCCTGCCGGGCGGCGGCACCTCGGTGCAGAGCGGGGTGACCGACGGCAGCGGCACCGTGAGGTTCAACGTCCGCGACAGCCTGGGCGCCTACACGCTCACGGTGACCGATGTGGTCAAGACCGGCTTCACGTTCGATCGGGACAATTCAGTTCTGACCAGGAGCGTCACGTTCTAGCCTGACTCGCTAGAACGTCAAGTTGTAGTCGAGCCTGAACCGCTTTCCGTCCTGGACGCTGGTGATGGCTTCGACCAGATAGAGCCGGGCGAGCAGGCTGCCGGTCGCGCCGAGGCCGAAGCCGAAGCGCAGCTCGTGGCCTTTGAGATCGCTGGTTTCGGTCTCGGCACTCGACCCCCAGCGAACCCAGTCGTCCTGGCCGTACGAGCCGTTGATCGCCAGCGCGCCGATCTTCGCGTACCGGTAGCCCAGCAGCCAGTCGCCGCGGCCGGAGCTCGATCCCCAGGCGATCGACGCCGCGTAGCCGTCGGTCTCGGTGCGGTTGGCGAAGGCATAGGGATCGTCCTGACCGTAGCTCTTGCCGTTGTCGAGGTAGTCGAGACCCAGGACCAGGGGCCTGCCCCCGGCGGTGCGCCGGGCCTGGGCGCTCACCATGACGATCGAGTAGTCGCGCAGCCCGTTGCCGTTGGCCAGAACCGCCGCGTCGGGGTCGCCGGGATCGGCGTCGATCGCGTAGAGGCCCGCGGCCAGGGTCAGGCCGAGGGGTGAGCGGTCGTTCTGGTAGACCAACTGACCTGCGGCCAGGCTACCGGTGAAGGACTTCATCCCGACGGGCGGCGACAGGTATCCGAAGTTCAGCGACAGGTTCCCGTGCTCGCCGGCCGCGCCGGTCCAACCGCCGGCTGCGCCGGCGAGAGTGGCGTCGTCGTCCCAGAGGAACTCGTTCTGCTTCCAGAACGGGAAGCCGTTGCGTCCCACCCAGCCCCAGAGGTGCTCGTTCTTCGCCTGGAGGAACCACTTGTCCGGGTTGAAGTCGGCGTCACCGGTGTCGTTGCCGTCGAAGTCGACGATCGTGAGGTGGGGGCTCTGGTGGTTGGTTTCCGAGCCGCTGCGCGCCCGGAAGCCGACGTTCAGCACGTCGGAGATCTGCCAGCCGAGCCCGAGCCGAAGACGCACCCGGGCGCGTCCGCGGTCGTCGCGCGGAGCTCCGTCGGCCCGCCGCGAGTCCCAGTCCTGTTCGAGTCGGAACCTGAAATCGCCGGTCAGGGTGACTTCGCCGTTCGCACCGAGCTCGACGGCTGCGGCGGGCGCCGTCGCGCAGAGCGCCAGCAGCGAGGAGAAGAGTATGGCGGAAGTTGAGAGGACTCGGATGGTCTTTGCGCTGCGTGATCGCACCATCGATAGACTTCCTTCGCAGGTTCGTTTCGAGCGAGTCTTTGTCCCTCGTGTGACTCTACTCCCCCCGTCGCCCAGGACACTCGTCCACTTTCAGGCTCCCGCCCTCGCGCACCAGGGTGACCTGACCACGCCCGCCGACGTTCCCTCGGGATACGATGCGGCGGTGGCGCGACGAGAGACCTCCCAAGTGCGCGCGCCTTCGAAGTTCCTACTCCTCTTCGAAGGCCGGGCGATGGGCGAGCTGGCGACCACGCTGCTGCTACGGCCGATGCTCCGGCGCCGCGAGCGCGGCGACGGTCATCCCGTGCTGCTCCTGCCGGGCTTCATGGCGAGCGATCTCTCGACCCGGCCGCTGAGGATCTTCCTGCGTGACCTGGGGTACTCGGCGCACCGCTGGGCGCTGGGTCGCAACCTCGGGCCGCGGGGCGATCTCGAGCAGCGGATGGTCGAGCGGCTGGACGAGTTGGTCGAGCGGCACGGACGGACGGTGAGCCTGATCGGCTGGAGCCTGGGCGGGGTCTACGCGCGGTTGCTCGCGAACCGTCACCCCGAGAAGGTCCGCAGCGTGATCTCGCTCGGCAGTCCGATCAACGGCGACGCCGAGTCCACCAACAGCGCGCGGCTGTTCGAGTTCGTGACCCGGCAGCGGATTGCGGACATAGATCCCGAGAAGCTGGCCGACGTGCGTCGGACGCCGCCGGTCCCAACCACCTCGATCTTCAGCCGTACCGATGGCATCACCGCCTGGCGGGCGTCGATCGAGAAGGAGGGTCCGCTGGCCGAAAGCGTCGAGGTTCCCGGCAGTCATCTCGGTCTGGGCTTCAACCCGCTGGTCCTGTGCGTCATCGCCGATCGGCTGGCGCAGTCCGAAGGGGAGTGGAAGCCGTTCTTCCGCCCTGGGGCCGTTCACCCTCCGGGCATCCACCGGCCGGACGAGGCGCGGGCTGAGCCCGCCTCATGACCGGAGTGAGCTAGCTGTGCGTCAGCTCTCTGGCTTGGACGCCGGTTTCCTGACACTCGAGACCAAGAACGCGCCGATGCTGATCGGCTCGGTCTCGGTTCTGGATCCCGAGACGCCGAACGGACGGCTCACGGTCGAGGGCTTTCGCGCGTTGCTCGGCGCGCGGCTGCAGGGCGCAGTGGCGCTGCGCCGGCGGCTGGCATCCCTGCCGCTCGATCTGTCGAGGCCCTACTGGGTGGAACTCGAGCCTGACGAGGTCGATCTCGACGTTCACGTGCAGCGCACCCAACTGCCCGAGCCGGGCGGCTGGCATGAGCTCTCTGAGCTCATGGCCTACGAGCTCAGCCGGCCGCTCGATCGCACGCTGCCGCTCTGGCAGATCCTGTTCGTCGAGGGACTCCAGACCATCTCGGGCGCGCCCAAGGACGCGGTGGCTCTGATCGGACGGGTACACCATGCGGCGGTCGACGGCGTCTCGGGCGCCGAGATCCTGGGGGCACTGTTCGACGTCGGGCATCGGTCGGAGACTTCACCGCCGGCCGGTTCTGGCACGGGTGGCTCCGACGGGTCGAGTGACGCCGGGCGTCCGCCCCGCGCGCTCGAGCTCCTGGCTCGCGCCGGGCGCGATCTCGCATCGCTCCCCAAGGCGGTTCCGGCCGCGGTCGGACAGTCGCTCCTGGGTCTCGCGGGGGGCGCCTGGTCGAGGCTGCGCTCC
>JAJCXP010000441.1 GCA_029263375.1 Acidobacteriota bacterium
CGGGATCTCATGCGAGCCGACCGCCTCGACGATGCGATCGGCGTCCTGGCCGAGGTTCAAGCCCGCACCACCAGCGACCAGCTCCGAGCCACGGCGACCGAGTGGATCGCCCGCGTCCAGGCGACCCGTGACTACAACGCGTTTGTCGGCGCGTACAACGCGGCGGTCGAGGCCTACAACAACGACCAGCTCGATCTGGCGCTCGAACGGCTCACCGCCCTGAGCACGATCGCCCGCTCCGGAGAGCAGGCGCGGGCGATCGAGCGACTGCGATCGGAAGTCGAGTACTGGCGCGACTGACCGCTTCGGTATCATCACCCGGACCAGAATCAGCGCGCGAGCCCGACGCCCCCGGAAACGACTCCGTCGGGCGATGGGATGGACTACACACCATGGGCAATGACACCGGAAGAATCGCCGACGCCGCGCAGCTGCTGGCCGCCGTCGAGAAGGAGATCCACCGCGGCATCGTCGGCCAGGAAGACTTCGTGCGCGGGCTCCTCGTGGGCGTCGCCGCCAACGGGCACCTGCTGATCGAGGGAGTGCCCGGGTTGGCCAAGACGCGCGCGGTCAACCTGTTGGCGCGCATCTGCAAGCTCGACTTCAAACGCATCCAGTTCACGCCCGACCTGCTACCGGCGGACGTCATCGGCACCCGGATCTACAACCAGTCCACCGCCAGCTTCGAGACCTCGCGCGGCCCGATCTTCGCCAACTTCGTGCTCGCCGACGAGATCAACCGCGCGCCGGCGAAGGTGCAGTCGGCGCTGCTCGAGACCATGCAGGAGCGGCAGGTGACGATCGGCAAGGAGACCATCAAGCTCGAGCCGCCGTTCCTGGTATTCGCGACCCAGAACCCGATCGAGCAGGAGGGCACCTACCCGCTGCCCGAAGCTCAGCTCGATCGTTTTCTGCTCAAGCTGGTGGTCACCTATCCGAGTCAAGAGGAAGAGCGGGCGATCGTCTCGATGGTGATCGACGAGGAGCGGCTGCCGGCGGTCGGCGACCTGCTGGACCAGGAGAAGATCAATCAGATCCAGAAGGCGACGCGGGCGGTCTACATCGACGAGCGGTTGATCGGCTACGTCACCGAGTTGGTGCAGGCGACCCGGCGGCCGGCGGATTTCCGCCTCGAGCTGGCGCAGTACATCGACTTCGGCGCCTCGCCGCGGGCCTCGATCGCGCTCGCTCAGGCGGGGCGTGCCCGGGCGCTGCTCGACGGCCGCGACGCCGTCACCCCCGACGACGTCAAAGCCGTAGCCCACGCCGTGCTGCGACATCGGATCATCCCGACCTACTACGCCTTGGCGGAGCAGATCACGACCGAGAAGATGGTCGACGAGATCCTGGGCACGGTGAAAGTGCCGTGAACCGAGCGGGCCGCAACGACCCGCGTATCCCGCAGCTCCTACGCGACATCCAACTGCTCGAGCTGGTCGCGCGCGACAGTGCCGCGAGCCTGCTGAGCGGCGACTTCGAGACCTCGATCCGCGGCGCCGGGATGATCTTCCACGAGTCGCGCAAGTACGTTCCCGGCGAGCCGGTGCGGTCCATCGACTGGAACGTCACCGCGCGTCTCGGTGAGCCCTACGTCAAGGTCAACCTCGAGGAGCGACAGCGGGACGTGGTGATCGCTCTGGACGTGAGCCCGTCGATGCACACCGGCTTTCAGGAGCGAACCAAGCTCGAGTACGCGGTCGAACTGGCCGCCACCCTGGCGGTCACAGCCATCGAGGGCGGCGACCGGCTCGGCTACGTGCTGTTCGCCGATCGGGCGCTCGAGGTCGATCGGCCGCGCGGCGGCGGACGCCAGCTCTTCCGCTTCCTCAAGGCGATGCTCTCTCGCACCCACCCCTGGGAGCGACCGGTCGCCGAGTCGGACCCCCGATCGGCGGTGCACGCGATCCAGGGCTCGCGACGCGGTCGCTACGTCGTCTTCCTGATCTCCGATTTCATCGACCACGACATCCCCGAGGACCTCAAGTATCTGCGCCCGCAACACGACGTCTCGCTGCTCCATATCTATGACCCGGCCGAGTTCGAGCTCGACCGCTCGGTGGTCTTCGGCGCCTATTCGCCCGAGAGCGGCGGCGAGCGCCGTTGGATTTCGCCGGGGGTCACCGGCTCGCTAGAGGAGATGCAGTCGTTTCTGCGCCGCGAGGCGGGCCGCTACCGACTGGCGCAGCGCTCGTTCTCGACCGACAGCGCCGTGGGCGCCTCGCTGGGCGAGTTCTTCCATCTCAAGCGGAGGCTCCTGTTCCGGTGAGACCTCTGCCCTCGGGACTCGCCGATCCGCTGCACCTGCCGTTCGAGGTGCCGTGGAGGCTGGTGGCGATCCTCGGCGCGATCTTCCTGTTCGCGATCGGGTGGGTGCTCCTGCGGAACTGGCTGAACCGCCGCCGCAGGGCGCCAAAGCGGGCCCTGCCGGCGCCGGTTCCGACCGGCCCGAGCAGCATCTTCGACGAGATCGAGGGGATCCGTGGGCGCTACGCCGAGAGCGGGTCGTTCCGGATTGCATGTCATGAGCTCTCCTCCCTGCTGCGCGGCTACTTCGAGCGCTCCGGCCGGCGGCGCTTCTCGACTCTGACCGCGGGCGAGATCCATCGCCAGCTCGGCGAGAGCCGGATCTCGCGCTTCTTCGGCTTCCTGACCGAGCTCCAGTTCGGTCGCGGGCGCCCGAGCCGCAACGAGCTCGACGACGTGTGCGACCTGGCGATCGAGATCGTGCGGGAGAAGGGCTCGTGATCGACTGGCTCCACTTCAGCCGACCGTGGGTGCTCTGGGCGCTCCTGATCGTCCCGATCTACGGCTACCTGCGGCTGCGATTCGAGCGCGGTGCCGGGGTCGCCTACTCGCCGCTTCAGTACGGCGCGGCGCCCAAGCGCGGGCGACTGGCGGCGCGGCTTCTGGTGCCGCTCGAACTGCTAGCCCTCACCCTGACCCTGACCGGGATCGCCGGGCCGTATCGCCGCACCGAACTGGAGTTGATCGAGGACGAGGGCATCGACGTCGCCCTGGTGCTAGACGTATCGCTCAGCATGCTGGCTGAGGACTTCGAGCCCAATCGCCTCGAAGCGCTGCGCAGGATCGCCCGGGAGTTCGTTCAGCGTAGCGGCAACAACCGGGTTGCGGTGGTGATCTTCGCCAAGGACAGCTACGTCCAGACGCCGCTGACGACCGACCACGCTGTTCTCCTGCCGCTGCTCGACGCGGTCACTGTCCACACTCTCGACCAGAACCGCAGCGGCGGTACGGCGATCGGCGACGCCCTGCTGGCGACCGGCGACCTCCTGCAGCGCGCGCGCCTGGAAGGCCGCGATCAGGCGCTGATCCTGATCACCGACGGCGAGAGCAACGAAGGGGTCGAGACCTCGCTCGCGGCACGCTACATTCGCGAGCTCGAGATCCGGCTCTACGCGATCGGCATCGGCGGCGACGAGCCGATGGAGGTCGATTTCGAGGACACCAGGCTCGACTACCTGGCGGTGCTCGACGACCGGCAGCTCGAGACCATCGCCGAGCTCGCCGATGGCGTCTACTACCGAGCTGGCGAGGTCGACGCGCTCGAGCAGATCTTCGTCGGCCTGTCGCGGCTCGAGAGCACGCCACTCGAGATCCGCCTGGTCGACATCCGCCGCTACCTGACCGATCTCGCCGCCCTCGCGCTCCTGCCGCTGTTCGCGGTCTGTCTCTATCTGGGGGGCGTCCGGCTGCGCCGGCCGCTGCGCTGACGATGCGCTTTCACGCCCCGCTCGTGCTCTGGCTGGCGCTCCCCTGGCTGATCTCCTGGATCCTGTTCGCGCGCGGCCAGCGGCGAGCGCTCGCCTGGGTTCTCGCGACCGTCAGCGACCGGTTTCGCTCGCGATTCTCGGTCCACTCCCCCGTTACACTCGCCTGGCACCTACGCCTGCTTGCGGTCATGGGGCTGGCGCTGATCGCCGCGGGCGCGCGGCCGTATCTGCCGGGCGAGGCCGAGATCGAGGCCGAGCGCGCCCGGGTGGTGCTGCTGTTCGACGCCTCGGCGAGCATGTACGCGACCGACGTGGCCGGCAACGACCCGGAGGCGAGTGGCGACGACAACCGGCCAAAGAACCGTTTCGAGGCGGCTCGCGAGGCGGCCTCGCTGCTCATCGAGTCGACGCCCGAGACCTCGTTCGCGGTCGCCAGCTTCAGCGGCTCGGCCGCGATCCACACGCCGATAAGCGCCGACCGCGGGTTCCTGTCCGACGCGCTGCGCGGGCTCGAGGTCCACGGTCAGTACCAGCGGACCGGCTCCTCGCTCGCGGGAGCGCTCGACACGATCTTCGACTTCCAGGACCCGACCCGTCCGAATCTTCAGGCGGTCATTCTGAGCGACGGCGAGCAGCCCGTGGAG
>JAJCXP010000442.1 GCA_029263375.1 Acidobacteriota bacterium
TCCTTCGAGCGGCGCACGCTCCCTTCGAGCAGCGCGCTGACGCCCAACTCCTCGCCGATCTGGCGGGCATCGACGTTCTTGCCCTTGAACGAGAACGACGACGTGCGAGCGGCGACCTGCAGGCCCTCGACCTGGGCGAGCGCGTTGAGCAGCTCCTCGGCGAGCCCATCGCCGAAGTAGTCGTCGTCCGGCATGCCGCCCAGGTTGTCGAACGGCAGGACCGCGATCGAGGGCGTGCCGGAAACCTGATCGACAGCCGGCGGCTGGGTTGCCGCTCGGTCGCGTGAGTCTCGTGTCCAGAAGGTCGCGGCAGCGATCGCAGCGAGCGCGAGCAGCGCGAGGCCGACCGCTTTGACCCGGCCGGGCCGCCGGCCAGAGTCGGAGGCTGGGTGGGGAAGCGGGGTGGACACCGGCTCACCCGAGAGAAACCGCTCGATGTCGTCGGCGAGTGCGGCGGGTGACGAGTAACGGTGATCGCGGTCCACGGCCAGCGCCGTCAGCGCGATCCGATCGAGCGCACTTGTCAGCTCGGTGGCACGCCGTGAAGGAGCTCGGGCGCTGGGCGCGACAGGTTGCCGCCGGAGTCGCTCGCGCAACGTCTCGGAGCTGGGTGTGTCGTCGGGATTGTCGTGCGGATGAGCGCCGGTGAGGAGCTCGAACAGCACCACCCCCAGCGAGTAGACATCGGTCCTGGCGTCGAGCGTGTCGCTGGCGTCCGCCTGTTCCGGGCTCATGTACTCCGGGGTGCCGATGAACCCGCCCGGGTGGCTCACCAGTGTCCGCCGGTCCGACGGCGAGCCGTGGGTCGCCTTGGCGACGCCGAAGTCGATGACCTTTGGCACCGGCTTGCCGTCGACCTCGGCGACCAGCAGGTTCGACGGCTTGAGGTCGCGGTGGACCACGCCCCGTTGGTGGGCGTGCTCGACGCCACGGCAGACCGCGACCAGCAGCTCCAGGCGAGCGCGTACGTCGAGCTCGTGGCGCTCGCAGTAGTCGGTAATCGGGCTGCCGTCCACGTACTCCATGGCGAAGAACGGCCGGCCGTCTCGATCGGTGCCGGCGTCGAACACGGTCGCGATATTCGGGTGCTCCATCACCGCCAGTGTCTGACGCTCGGCCTCGAATCGCGCCAGGATCTCGCCTCCCACCAGCTCATGGCGCAGCACCTTGAGGGCGACGCGCCTCCTCAGCGGTCGCTCCTGGTGCGCTTCCCAAACCACCCCCATTCCGCCTTCGCCGATCGGTCGAACGAGGAGGTAGTTGCCGATACGCTGCGCCGTTTCTTCCTCCGGGCTGATCTGGTCCAGCTGCTCGAGCAGGGAGTCGACCTCGCGCCGCAGATGGTCGTCGCCGGCGCAGCTGTGCTCGAGATAGGCGAGCCGCTCACCGGTCGGCTTGGAGCTGGCCTCCAGGAAGATCCGCTTGGCCCGGGTGTAGAGGTCTTTGCTCACGCCGATCCGCTATCCAGCTCCCGTCGCAGCCAGACTCGAGCGTGCGTCCAATCCGCCTCGACCGTGCGCTTGGAGACACCCAGAAACTCGGCGACCTCGGCGACGCTCAAGCCGCCGAAGAAACGTAGCGCGGCGACCCGCGCGCCACGCGCGTCCAGGCCCGCGAGCTTCTCGAGCGCCCGGTCGAGGCTCAGGAGTGTCTCCTCGTCGAGCTCGTCAGACCCCGGCCGGCCGAGGCCCGACAGCGTCACGCGCTGCCAACCGGCGCCACGCTTGAGACTGCCCCGCCGGCGGGCGTGATCGATCAGGATGCGCTGCATCGCCTTGGCGCCGGCGGCGAAGAAATGGGTGCGTCCGCGCCAGTTGATGCGCGACAGGTCCACCAGTCGGAGGTAGGCCTCGTTGACCAGCGCGGTGGGCTGCAACGTGTGTCCACGCCGCTCGCGCGACATGAGGCCGCCGGCGAGCTTGCGTAGCTCGTCGTAGACCAGGGGGAAGAGCTCTTCGGCCGCGGGGGTCGGCTCGGACGTCGGGCTGCTCAGCCCGGCGACGATCTCCGTCACCCGCGTCCTCGCATCGACAGCCATACGCGACTCTGGGAGCAGTATCGCATAGGGGTGCGGGGTCAGCTTGGTCACGGGCTTCGCGGTCGTCCGCGGGATGAGTTTTGTGGACTTCGAGGCGACCCCCTGCGGGCGGAAGCCCAACTCGCTTCGCTCAGACATGGGCTTCCACTGATCCTACGGGGGTCGAGCCGGTGCCCTTCTGAGGCAGGTGGCCGCGGACTTTAGCTGCGCCCGTGACCAAGCTGACCCCTTGGTTGGCAGAGAGTGGTAGTGGTCACGGGCTTCGCGGTCGTCCGCCGTCAGTCCGGGCCAAGGGCCGCTGTGGCAACATCGCGCCCATGCAAGAGGTCGGCAGGCCGGTCATCCACCCGTGGCACTGTGACCAGTACGGTCACATGAACGTGCGCTGGTACGCGCACTTCTTCGACGACGCGAACTTCAGTCTCTGGCACGGGACCGGCCTCGATCTGCGGGCGATGCAGGCGATCGGCGTCCACACCGTCGTTGCCGAGACGCGTACCCGGTTCGTTCGCGAGTGCCTGGCGGGGGAGGGCTACGTGATCACCGGCGCGTTTACGCATCTCGGCCGAAAGAGCGTCCACTCGTCCTTCGAGATGCACCACCTGACCACTGGCGAGCTGCATGCCGCACAGACAGTGTACGAGGTGTTCTTCGACTCCGAAACCCGGGGGTCGATCGAGGCCCCGAAGGACGCGCGGGCGGTGCTGGCGCCGTTGGTGGTCGAGAGCGGCTAGTCGAGCCGCACCGCGGCGTCGCCGATGCCGAGCTTGACCGCCAGGTGCGACTCTCCGGGCCCCCGATCCCAGTTCAGCCTGGCGCCGATCAGCATCCGGCGCTTGGCCTCCAGATGCCGGTCCTCCACGGTCCGCAGCGACGCGTCGCCGATGCGTGTCGAGAGCCCTACAGACCTGAACGCCTCCCACGGCGCCCGCACCTCGAGGGCGCCGATCGACATACCGATCTCGAGGTCCTGCGGACCGGCGTCGATCTCGAGCGTGCCGATGCCCATCTTGACGATCAGCGGCGCGCGCTCGGGGACCAGGATGGTGGCCTCGACGCCGAGCTTCTTCATCTCGCGCCGCGACAGGCCGGTCAGTTCGACCCGCACCCGGTCTTCCAGCTCTTTGGTCTTCAGTGTGAGTCGCTCCACGCGCTTGCGACAGAAGTCCTCCGAGACCTCTTCACAGGTCGCGTGGATCTCGAGCCGGGCGTTGTACACCGGCCGCGCCTCGATCTGCAGCTCACCCACCTTGAACGCGATCTCGAACGCCTTGCCCTCGGGGATCGGCACCAGGTAGACCGGCTCGCCGATCACCACGATCGAGTCCGAGAACAGAGCTCCTGATCTGTCCGGATCGGCGGTCGCGGCGGGCGGAGCGGCCGCGAAGACCAGAGTGAGAAAGGTGGCGATCAGATAGCGCATGGCGAGTGTCTCCCGGGCTGCGAGTTCATTGCAGCGTACGCGAGGCAGACGAATGTTGTTACAGGACCAACTGCGGGAGTCCGGGGGCCGCGAGCACCCAGGTGGCTGCTAGACTCCTGCCAAACGAAGAGCGTTCGGAAGTGCAGCGTGGAGCGAGGTCGCTCCGTCGCAAAGGAGGTCCGAGATGGAATTCGTCATGAGCTTCTGGCTACCCATTCTCTGTGCGTCTGTCGGGGTGTTCCTCGCCAGTTGGCTGGTCTGGATGGTGCTGCCGCACCACAAGTCGGATTGGGCCCCGTTCAAGAACGAGGAGGCGGTGATCGCTGCGATTCGCGCGGGGATGACCGGGCCGGGGCAGTATCAATACCCCCACGTCGATCCCAAGAACATGAAGGATCCAGCCGTCGTGAAGAGGTTCGACGAAGGGCCGGTAGGTACCGTGGTCGTGTGCAAAGCCAACTCGCTGCGGATGGGCAAGAGCCTGGTGCTCCAGTTCCTCCATACGCTGATCGTGGCGACCCTGGTCGCCTTCGCGTGCTACCGGATCCTCGGGTTCGGAGCCCAGTATCTGTCGGTCCTGAAGGTCGGCGGGTTCATCGCGGTGCTGGCCTACATCGCGGCGATCCCCACTCAGGCGATCTGGTTCGGCCGGCCCTGGGGAGTGACCATCAAAGAGATGGCCGACGGGGTGTTCTACGGCCTGCTGATGGCGAGCCTGCTCGGCTGGCTCTGGCCGTTCACCGCCTAGCGCCCCTCACCTGCGCACGCTCGGCACCGTCCAGGAACGCGATCTCGAGAGCGTTCGCCTGGGCCTGGCGGATGCTCGGCCGGTCGAGCCCCGCGGCGGTCGCGGCCGACTCGTACTCGTGCCGGAGATCGAAGCCGATGACGACCGGGTTGTCGGTGTTGATGGTCGCCAGCAGCCCGCGCTCCAGGAACGCCTTCAGCGGGTGCTCGGCCAGCGACGGCACGGTGCTGGTCTGGAGGTTGCTCGTCAGGTTGAGCTCGAGACCGATAGCGCGCTCGGCGAGTGTGTCCAGCAGCCGCGGGTCGTCGATCGAGCGGACGCCGTGGCCGATGCGGGTCGCACCCAGCAGGTCGATCGCCGCCCAGACGCTGGCCGCGCCGCCCGCCTCGCCGGCGTGTACCGTGACCCGCCAGCCGGCGTCGCGGCCGCGGGCGAAGTGCTCGACGAACAGCTCGGCCGGCCAGCTCGCCTCGTCGCCGGCGAGATCGAGTGCGGTGATCCGATCGCGATGCGCGAGCAGGGCCTCGAGCTCGACCGTGCACGCTTCCGGGCCGTGCGTGCGGCTCAGGATGCCGATCAACCTGACCGGTAGCCCGGTCGCCTCGACACCCTCGTCGATCCCGGCGATCACCGCCTCGACCACCGCCGCCGGATCGAGCCCATGCGGGCGCGCCATGTAGTAGGGGCTGAAACGGAGCTCGACGTAGTCCAGACCCGCCGCCTTCGCGTCTTCTACGTTCTCGCGCGCGATGCGCCGGCAGTCGTCGTAGTCGCCGAGCACCCGGATCATCCAGAGCAGATGGGCGAGCCAGCTCACGAGATCGGGCTCGATGCCGGTCACCTGGACGTGCGGCCGCAGGGTCTCGATCGTGTCGCCCGGCAGCTCGACCCCGTGCTTCGCGCCGAGCTCGACGATCGTGCTCAGCCGAACGTTGCCGTCCAGATGGCGGTGGAGATCGATGAACGGGAGATCGGGTGCGATCAGGTCGGAGTCAGGAATCATCGTCGAGCGGCTCGGTCAGGAAGCGGGCGGCGACCAGGATCGCCGCGACCAGCAGGTAGGCGAGGGCGAAGCGCCAGGCCGGGAAGATCGCGAGCCAGCCGCCGGCGCCGCCGCCGGCCAGGAGATCCAGCAGCGGCAGATCGACCAGCGTGTCGCCCTCGGTGAACTTGAACGCGTGCAGGAGACCGGTCAGGCTGATGACCGCCGCGGCCAGGCTCCAGGCGGCGGCGCGCAGGAAGCGCCGGTCGATGATGCAGACGGTCATCGCCGAGAGGATCATGGCGGCGTAGAGAAATCCGACTTCGAGCGCGAAGCCGCCGGCCAGGTAGGCGCCGTTCGCCTGGGCGGCCTCGAGCAGCCGGGGCCCGAAGATGCTGCCGTCGCCGGTCAGCTCGGCGATCCCGCGCAGGCTCGACTTGACGGTCAGGATCGCCCAGGCCGCGATCCCCGGCATCGTACCGACCACCACCGCCGGCACGTAGCGCTTGGGCACGACTTCGAACGCCTGGGCGGCGATGACGATACCGATCCAGAGGATGATCGCGATCCCCGCCTCGGCCGGAATCGCCCAGGCCAGGAAGCTCATGGTGCCGGTCACGCTGACCAGCAGCAGACCGACGCCATTGAGAACCGAGTAGCCGGCGCGCGCGCCCATCCGCTTCCACGCCGGATGGCCGATATAGATCGACGTCGGAAAGGGCGATCCGAAGGCGCTGGCGGCCATCGTGCCGAGGCCGTTGACGATCAGGCACGGCCGGGGCGGGTAGGCGTCGCCGGCCGCTTCGGCGCTCTCGATGTTCTGGAGCGATGCCAGCGCGCCGAGCAGCCCGATCGGCAGGATGATCGAAAGGTAGGGCAGGATGTGGCCGCCACTCAAGCCGATCCAGAGATCCGCCAGCGCCGGCACCGGCAGGTAGAAGCCGAGATGCGCGAGCGGCTCGACGTCTGGACCGCCGACCGGCGCGATGCCGGTCACCCAGGCGAGGACGGTGCCGACCGCGATCACCAGCAGCGTCCCCGGCAGCTTGCCGGCAACGCGCACCCGACCGAAGTAGAGGATGAACACCAGGACCAGCGTCGTCAGGCCGACCACTGGGGCGGCGTAGATCTGGAACAGGAAGCTCAGACCGAGGAAACCGATACCGATGCCGGCCAGGGTCGCGAGCATCGCCGCCGCCGGGGTCGCGCGCCGGATCGGTGCGGCCACGAAGGCGGTGCCGAACTCGATCAACCCGCCCACCAGGCAGGCGACCAGCCCCGCCTGCCAGGCGACGCGCTCGGGGTCGGCGAGCCCCTGGGCGATGGCGAGCTGCTTGGCCGGCAGCATGACCAGGAACACGTGCGCGATCAGACCGGGCGTGCTGATGCCGTAGGGCAGGGCGCAGACGTCGGTCCGGCCTTCGCGGCGCGCGAGCCGCACCGCCAGCCCCGCATAGTAGAGATTGCCGACCAGAAACGAGATCGCCACGCCCGGCAGGATGCGCCGGTAGACCAGCTCCGGTGATAGGCCGACCACGTAGATGCACAGCGGCGCCAGGATCAGGAGCTGGACGAGGTTGTTGACGAACGCGGCGATGAAGCCCTCGACGTCGCCCGCGGTGACCGTCAGCGGCCAGAGCGGTGATCGCCGGTTCGGTGACAGGATACTCATCTCTCAGTCATCCGCAGGCTCGGTGACAGGATACGCATCTCCCGGTGATGTGCTGAACTGTCGGAGATAAGTATCCTGTCACCGATCTTTGGCCCGATTCGACACGAAAGGAGCGCCATGGGAACGCTCGACAAGGCGAGCTACACGATCGGCAAACCGCAGTACCACATCCGCCTCGGGCCGGGCGACGTCGGCAAGTACGTCCTGCTGCCGGGCGATCCCGACCGGGTGCTGAGGATCGCCAAGTACCTCGACGACGCTCGCGAGATGGCTTTTCATCGTGAGCATAGAACCGTGACCGGCACCTACAAGGGTATCGCGGTGAGCGCGACTTCGACCGGCATGGGCTGCCCCTCGGCGGCGATCGCGGTCGAGGAGCTGGCCAACATCGGCGCCACGCATTTCATCCGTGTCGGCAGTACCGGCGCGCTCCAGCCGCACATCAAGCTCGGTGATCTCGTGGTCAGCACCGGCTCGATGCGCAACGAGGGAACGACGCGTTTCTACGTGCGCGAGGCCTACCCGGCAGTGCCCGATCACTATCTGACCCACGCCCTGATCGAGAGCTCGCGCGAACTGGCGGCGGGCGATCCGGGAGTCACCGTGCACGTCGGGATCAACGCCACCGACGACGCCTTCTACGGCGAGACCCCCGAGCACATCGAGATGCTGGTCGCGCACAAGCTGCTCAACGTCGAGATGGAGAGCGCCGCGATCTACGTGATCGCCGCCCAGCGCGGCCTGCGGGCGGCGATGGTGTCGGCGGTCTCGGGCAACCTGGTGACCGGCGAAGTGGTCTTCGAGGGTGTCAACGAGCCGTTGGTGCAGGGCTGGGAGAACGCGATCAAAGCGTCGCTCGAGGCGATCGTGCGCTACGAAGAGCAAGGGTACGAAGCGCTCGGCTGAGCGGGATGGCTGTGAGGATTTCGTGAAACTCGATGTCTAGTATCGGTCGCAGGAAAGGAGTGGCCATGACCTCTTCACCCTCAGTCTTCGCAACCGCCCTGCTTCTCCTGGTCGGCGCGACCGGCCTTGCCACCGGGCAGGAGCCGTCTTCACTCGAGACCGCGACCTTCTCGATGTACTGCTACTGGACCGGCGAGGCGACCGTCGGCCGCGTCGACGGCGTGGTCGCCTCGCGCATCGGTCACTGGGCAGGCAAGGAGATCGTTCAGGTCGACTACGACCCGGCGCTAACGGATCTCGACACCCTGGTGCGCGCGCTCGAGAGCCGCAGCTCGTTCTACGCTGTGGTGGTAGATCGCGCGGCCACGGATGGTGGCGACGAGGGCGAGTTTGCCGTGTCGCGGCTCCGGGGCGAGCCCCGTTTCATCGAGCCGAAATACAGCCTACGGCGACGTCACCCCGAGCTCTACGCGCTCGACCTGACCGAGCAACAGGCGATCGCCCTGAACAGCTGGAGCCACTTCGGCGGTCCCATGCCGGACGTGCTCACAGTCGAGCAGAAGCAGATGCTCGCCGCGCGCTAGTCAGCAGATCCGGCACCTTCGCGAGTCCCGTTCTCGGCCGGCATGCGCGCCGGGATCAGCTCGTTCTCGACCAGATGATCGAGGATCGCCTTGGCCGCGATGCGATGGGCGAGCGGGCTCGGGTGGGCGTCGGTGAACGGGACGACGGCGAGCTCGCGGCCGTCGAATTCCTCGAAAACGGGGAGCAGGTCGAGATGCGGAATCTCGAGAGTGTCCGCCGTGGTCGTGAGCAGTCCGTGGAGCTCGCGGTAGGCGTAGGCCTCGTCGAGCTGCGAGTCGAAGATCGGGAAGAGCACCAGCAGCAGCGGGACGTCGAGCCCCTTCGCGGCGGCGCGCAGTCGACGGAGGCCGCGCTTGCCGGTTGCCCACCCCTCGCTCTCGTAGAGCCGGTGGTAGTAGGCGGTCAGCTCGCGTCGCATGCGCCGGTTCTCGACCGCGTCCGCGAGTCGCTGCGCGAGCCGGCTCCAGCGGCAGAGCCGCGATCCGATCGCGCCCTGCGGAGTGCGCCGCGCCAGGTTCAGACGAGCCGCCTCACGCTCGCGTAGGTCGGTCGACTCGGCGTCATTGAAGACGTAGCCGACGATCACCAGGTCGGGCGCCCAGACCTCGAGCTGCTCGCGCACCGAGATCCACTCCTCCCAGGTGTTCCAGCCGGGACGGCTCCAGTTGACCACCTGGAAGTCGCTCTCGGACTCGAGCCTCGGCAGCCAGCGGGCGAGTCGCGCGGCGTAGGTCTTGTCCCAGCTCACGCCCCAACCCCAGGTGAAGGAATCGCCGATGATCATCACGCGGAAGGTACCGGGCGGCTTCTCCGGCTCTGGGATCGAGCCCCGGAAGTGGGGCACGCGCGACGTGCTGGCGCGCGTCTCCTCGGTGTCGCCAGGCGGTGCTCCGGGCGGTTCCCCGAGCAACCGCAGTCCGATCTCGGCTATCAGGAGCGCCAGCACGAGCCCGGCGCCGGCGGCCAGAAGCCGCACTGCCAACGCGCGCATTCTTCTAGCTGCGAGCCTCGAAGCTCTCGAGGTCGAGGTGCTTGTCCAGCGCCGCCCGGAAATCGTCCGGCGAGATCGCCCCGGCCGGGCCTCCCGTCGTGCGCTCGAGCTCGCACATCAGATCCCACCAGATCCGCTCGCGACGGGAGATCTCGTCGAGATCGCGGACCTTGCCGAACCCCTGCACGTAGCGGTTGTGGCGGCAGAGCATCCGGAAGGCGTGCGCGGCGTCGGGCCGGTCTTCGGACAGACCCAGGATGCGCACGTCGTTGCCGACGGCGTGGACGGGCTGGCCCCATTCCGAGTAGCCGCCGAAGATGGTGCCGAGCTTCTCCATGGCGTAGGCCACCTTGGGCTGCTTCAGCCGGCGCAGGACGCCGGTCAGGAGCGGCAGGGTTACGGTGCGGTGGAGCGTCGGCTCGGCAAGCCTGACCTTGACGCCGACCTCGTCGGCGACGATGTCGCGAATCTGTTCGGACTTGATCCGGGTGTCGGATGCCAGATGCACGCGCTCGCCGACCGCTTCGGGGCGCTTGAGCGCGGCGACCATCCCCTGGGCGACGCGGTCGACCGTGATCAGGTTGATCTCGGCCGACGGGTCGGCCGGGAAGATGCAGGCCAGACGGGCGAGCGCCGAGATCGAGGATCGTTCGAAGAGGCTGCCCTCGGAATCGCGGGCCGCCGCGCCGGCGCGCCCGAACAGGTTGACCGGCGCGTTGACCACCTTGGTGTCGCCCCGGTTGTTGCCGGCGCGCGATTCGCCGATGACGATCGCCGGACAGAGCTGGATCACCCGCAGGCCCTTGTCGAGCATGAAGCGCTCGGTCTCGAGCGACGCCATCGCCTTGGTCAGCTCGTAGTAGTTGTTGTAGAACTTGCGCGGAAAGACGATCTCGTCCTCGCGCGCCGGCGTCCGGATGTGCCGGCCGTGGATGTATGAAGTCTCGATCGCGACGTGGGCGACGAACGGACTGTCGTCGTTGTCCTGAAGCGCGTGGGAAAAGCGCAGGGCGTTGAGCGTGCCGGTGACATTGGCGCGGAACGAGATGTCGTAGGGATCGTCGAAGGCGACGCTGGCGGCGCAGTGGATGACGTGGGTGAGCGTCGATGCCAGCTGCGCGCGTTCCTCTTCGCTGACCCCCAGCCCCGGCTCCTCGACGTCGCCGGCGATGAACCGGAACTTGGCGGCCGCGGGCGTGCCTTCCAGCCACAGCTGGCGCAGAAGCTGTTCGCCGCGCTCGGCCGGCGACAGCACCCGGGTCACCTCGCCGGTCTTGCGGTCCTTGATCTCTTTCGGGCGGATCAGCACCACGGCCTCGACGATCCGATCGTCGTGCGCGACCTGCCAGAGAAACTCCTTGCCGACGAAGCCGGTGCCGCCGGTCAGCAGCACGCGCACCGCGGGTTTGCCGTCGACGCTTGCCACGGCCATCGCCTCGACCGCTTCCTGTTGAAGCTCGGCGATCGTCGCCTCGATCTCTTCCTTCGTGTGTGGGTGGCGCTTGTAGCGGAAGAAGTACTCGCGCTTCTTGAGCCCGAACAGCGCCTTCGAGATCTTCTCCGGATCCTTCTGGCCGATCGCCTTGGCCAGCACCTCTGCCGTGCGATGCCCGAGCCGGCGCATCCGCTTCATCTTCTCGTAGGCCCAGTTCTCGTCGCCGGTGGCCTTGACCACCCGGCCCATCATGTAGTGGGCGTGGATGTCGACGATGTGGTAATCGCGATGGTGATGGACCAGCAGCTGCCGCGGCAGGATCTCGTCGGCCAGTACCTCGCCGGAGCCGAGGCTCACTTTCTCGATGTAGCGGCTCGGAGAGATCTCCGGTGGAAACTTCGTCTCGGTGGTCATGGCTGCCGGGGTGAATCGGGAGAGGGAAAGCTACCGCTTCGCCGGGCACCGGTCAATTTGAAGCCGTACCCATCTTGATCAGCCCCGCCGGGTGAGCCCCGAGAGAGCGTATCCGGCCAAGCGGGATCGGTGGGAGCCACGTCGATTCCAGCCGAGCGTGACCGGGACCCACAGTCGCGGAGCGGATAGGATCGGCTTTCATCTCAGAGGGGTAAGGGGTCGTCATTGGATGATGCGGCAGCATCGGGCACCGTCGATCGATTCGAAGCGCTGGTGCGAGACTACTCGCGGCTGGTGCATTCGATCGTGCGGCGCGTCGGTGGCGGCACCGCTGCCCAGCTCGGCGACGACATCGAGCAAAGGGTCTTCCTGGAGATCTGGAAACAACTCTCACGTGAGCGAGACATCCAGTACCCCTCCTCTTATATCTACAGAGCCGCCGTGCGCGAGACCGTTCGCCTGTTGAAGCAGGAGCGGCGGCACCGGCCCGCAGTGGAGATATCCGACTTGCATCCCGCACCGATCGAGGAATCGACCAGCAACCCGGCCGAGCTGCTGGGCGCCAAGGAGGCGAGCTCGCAGATTGCTGGCGCGCTCGATGAGTTGGCGCCCGAGCGCCGCAAGGCGGTCGAGGCCCACCTGTCGGGGTTCGACGTGCGCGAGATCATGAGGATCCACGACTGGTCGTACGGCCGCGCGCGCAACCTGGTCAGCCGGGGCATGGCCGATCTGCGGCAGAGCCTGAAGGAGCGTGGCGTCCATGTCTGACAACAGCCGGTTGCGAGAGCTGTATTCGGAGAGCGTGAGCGCCACACTGGCTTTCGACGATCATCTCCAGGAAGCCGCCTGGGAGCGGCTGGCGCTGGGGGAATCGACGGCGGGCGAGCGACGGTTGGCTCTGCGGCATGTGGCCCGCTGTCCGGAGTGCGCGCGGATCTACCGCGGGCTCAGTCTGCTCGAGGAAGGTGCGCGCGGACTCGATCCGGAGGTCCCTCGGAGTGCCCTGTCCGCGCCGTCGGCGCGGCGCTCGCGTCGCTGGCTGATCTGGCCGGCCCTGGCCGCGGCAGCGATGGTGCTGATCTTGGTAGTTCCGAGCGACATGGTCACGAACGGGGAGAAGCCCGCCGGAGATGGGCCGGACGCTCTGCGCTCGACGGTCGCTGACCGACCGATGGCACGGCAACCTCTCGGACGCATGAACCGCCGGCCGGAGGGTTTTGCATGGTCGGCAGTCGCCACCGATGCGGCCTATCGGGTTGAGCTCTTCGATGGCGACGGCGAGCCGATCTGGGAGAGCGAGCCGGTCGCTGCGACCGACCTGGCCTGGCCGGAATCGGTGCCCGGCAGCCCAGGAAGCTTCTACTGGCGCGTGGTCGCGATCCC
Organism: Acidobacteriota bacterium; assembly: GCA_029263375.1. GTDB lineage: Bacteria > Acidobacteriota > Thermoanaerobaculia > Multivoradales > JAHEKO01 > JAHEKO01. Next base: position 12,578 of record JAJCXP010000442.1, read on the forward strand.
CGAGTCGGGCGGCGAGGAGGTCGCCTCCGAGCTGGTCTCGTTAGAAGTCGTGGCAGCCGCGAGCGGTGGCTAGACTCGAGGTCGCAGCGGACCGGACTTCGGGCTCCGTGCGCGATCCGGACGGCGGGAGCGTCGACGAGCGGCGGCGGTCGGTGTCCGGCTCGAGGCACCGCAGCCGCCGGTGGCCCGTGTGGATCGTGCTCGCGGTACTCGGCTGCTCCCCGAGGCCGGAGTCGGGCGTGGTGGTGCACGAGATCGAGCCGTGGGGTGCGGCCGCCCGTGCGGGATTGAGATCTGGCGACGTCATTACCTCCTGGTCTCGATCGGCCGGCGCGGCTGAGGGCGGGGAGCTCCGATCGCCGTTCGAGCTCCGCCTGGTGGAGATCGAGCACTCTCCGCACGGGCCGATCGAGCTCGACGTGCGCCGTGGTCGGCGGCGGCTGAGAGCCGTGGTCGAAAGCGGCGAGTGGGAGCTCGTCACCTGGCCGCAGCAACCGCCCTCGGAGGCCGCCCGCGCCCGAGAGACCGTGCAAGCCGAAAGCAGCGAAGATCACGGGGCCGCAGTCGCGATCTGGGAGGAGCTCGCGCAGAGGGCGTCGGATCAGGACCGAGACCTCGACGCGGCCTGGTACACCATGCAGGGTGGAATCGCGCTCATCCGAGCTGGTGACAAGGCGGCCGCGGCGATCGCCTTCGAACGCGCGCGATCGCGCGCCGGCGAAGCGCTCCGGGTCACGCTGCTCGAAGCTGAGGGGGATGCATGGAGAAAGGCCAGGTATCTTGACGAGTCGTTGGCGGCGTTCCGCTCAGCCCTCGACGTGAGGAGAGAGTTGGAGCCCGAGTCGGCCGGGGTGGGCTGGTCCCTGTATGAGCTCGCCAGGGCGAGCTTTGACAACCGCGACATTGCCGGGCGTGAGCTCGGGTTGGCCTCTGCGGAGCACTATCGAGGTTTTCCGGCCGCCCACCTCAGGTTGGCCCGGTCGCTTAACCTGGTCGCGAACTTCGCGTACGTGACCGGCGCGCTCGAGGAGGCCGAAGTTCTCTATCGAGAGGCGCTCGCCGCGGCTGAGCGGGTGCCGGGAGCCGGCCGAACGATCGCCGACCTCTATCTCAACCTCGGTGCGGTAGCTCACGATCACGGTCGCCTGCGCGAGGCAGAGGGCTTCTACCGGCGAACGCTGGCGATCGAGGAGACACTCGACCCGACCGGAATCGGCACCGCCTGGGTGATGAACAACCTCGGCATCCTGGCGAAGGACACCGGCGACCTCGAGGGCGCCCGAACCTACTACCGCAAGGCGCTCGAGATCTTCTCGCGCGAGCGGCCTGGCGGGGTGGAGGAGGCGGGTCTGCTCAACAACCTGGGCAACGTCTCTCAGCGCCAGGGCGATCTCGGGTCCGCCGAGCGCTTTCAGCGCCGGGCACTGGCAATCCGGGAGGCGCTCGACTCCGCGGCGACCGACGTCGCCTCGAGCCTCCACAACCTGGGCTCGATCCTGGTTCAGCGGCAACGCTTCGACGAAGCGCGAGAGCTGCTCGAGCGCTCCCTGGCGATCAAGGAGGAGCTCATCCCAGGGACACTACTGTTAGCCAACACGCTGACCGAGCTCGCGACCCTCGCGACCGAGAGCGGCAGGCTGGACGAAGCGGAGGCCTTGCACACTCGAGCGCTGGTCATCCGACGCCGGGTGACGGAAAGCAGTTCCCAGGTCGCCATGAGCGTGTTCGGCCTGGGTGAGGTCTCCTACCGGGCGGGCCGACTGGCCGAAGCCGAAGCTCGCTGGCGGGAAGCGCTCACGACGATCGAGGCACAGCGCGCTCGCTGGGCGGCGCCGTCGGAGCAGTCCTACCGGTTCGTCGCGCCCTTTCAGCGCTTCTATCGTCGGCTGGCAGCTCTGCTCGTGGAAACCGGCCGCGAGCGCGAGGCGTTCGAGCTGCTCGAAGGAGCGCGGGCACGGGCGCTGCGAGTGATGATGGCCCAGAGCGGTCGACGGTGGAGGGACAAAGCGATTCCGATCGAGCTCGCGGCGGAGCGCAATCGCCTGGCGGCCGCGCTCGACCGTGCCATGTCGCGACTCGAGCGGGTCAACCCAGAGCTCGATCCGGCTGGTGCCGAGCAGCTCGAGGCCGAGGTCCGAGATCTGCGCCTGAATCAGGATGGTCTCGACGCCCGCATCCGGTCGGCGGCGCCCGAGCTGGCCCGCTTCGAGGAGCCGGATCCGCCCGATCTCGACGAGCTGCGGAGCGTGCTCGATCCGGGGACGCTTCTGCTCTCCTTCTCGGTGGGAGACGAGTCGACGCTGCTGTTTGCGGTCGCGGCCGGTAGCGACCGCGGCCCTCCGGTCACTGGATTCGAGCTCCGGATCGGCAGGGCGGAGCTCAGCCGGAGGATCGAGATCTTTCGCGCGCTGATCGAGCGCGGACGACACACCTCGGCGATCGAGTCCGGCCTGGTCAGCCAGGGGAGCCGACTGTTCGATCTGCTGCTCGGGCCGGCGCTCGAGACGGTCGAGCGCAGCGACCGGCTGTTGCTGGTCCTCGAGGGGCCGCTGCTCACCCTTCCTTTCGGTGCCCTGGTGACCGCGACCGAGCCGGTCCGGTTCCTGGCCGAGTCGAAGCCCGCGTTCATGTCGCCGTCTTCGGCGGTGTTCGCGGCGCTCCGGGAGTCTAGGCGAACGACTCGGACCAAGCCGCGCTTCGTTGCCTTCGGAGCTCCCGATGCTTACCAAGGATCGGCGATCGGGGGATTGCCCTGGACCGATCTGCCGCACGCCCGACAGGAGGTTCGGAGGCTGGCCGAGGTCTTCGACGGCAGAGCGCGCGTGTTCGTCGGCGACCAGGCGACCGAAGCGGCGGTGAAGCTCGCCGGCGATCAGGCCGACTACCTGCACTTCGCCACCCACGCCTTCGCGGACCGGCGGTTCCCTCTCGACTCGGGGCTGGTACTCGCGTCCGAGAGTGCGGCGTCAGAGGGTGAGAGCGGCATCCTGCGCGCCTCGGAGATCGCCGCCGATCTGCGCATCGGCGCCGAGCTGGTCACCCTCTCGGCCTGCGACACGGCCATGGGCGGCGAGCTCGCAGGGGAGGGCATGATAGGCCTGGCGCGCGCCTTCCAGTACGCGGGCGCCCGCTCCCTACTGGTCTCGCAGTGGCCGGTCTCGGACCGGTCGACCGCCGAGCTGATGGTCCGGTTCTACCGCTATCTGGACGCCGGGCGATCGAAGCTGAAGGCTCTCCAGGCGGCGCGCGCGGATCTGATCGCCGCTCCCATCGAGAGCGCCGGAGGCGAGCCGATCGACGCCCGTCACCCGTTCCACTGGGCGGCCTTCCAGCTGATCGGCGACTGGCGCTGAGCGCCGCCTGAGCCAATCGGCGCGTCCGCTTGTATCGTCTGGAGTACGGCAGGAACCTCATGGCGGCGGTCGCCCTCAAGGCAACCGGTCGCTCCGCGCCGCTAGGTGTCCGCGCCGCTAAGGCTCTCGCTCAGCCCGCCGCGCCCGATCGGCCTCGACGAGCTCTGGAATGAGGAGCGCGAGCGGCGGGTCGCGTTCGACTGTGAGCCGTGCGTCGGCCCCGATCGAGAAGCCGTCCGTGAAGCTCGCCGTGGCGCCGACCCGGAGGATCAGGTCGCCGCCCGGGCCCACCACGTGAAGGTCGGGCCCCACCGAGATCGCGCACTCCTCGTAGGTCTCGGCCGAGGCGATGACGCTGTCGGTCAGCTCGAGGACCGGGCAGCCCAGATACTCGTAGGCGCCGATGTCGCAGGCGTCGATCCTCGGTGCACCCCGCTGATCAGCCGGCGAGCTGCAGAAGCCGGCGGCCTCGATGGCGTTGCTGCCTTCGAGCAGAGCGTGGGTCCTGGTGGGGCCTCCGTTGTCGGTGAGGTTGGGATCGAGCCCGAACAGGCTGGATGGAATCGTCCCACAGGACGTGTCGTCGGCGAGGTTGTTCAGATCGTCGCCGATCGCTCCGAAGCAGTTGCTGCCGCCGATGGTGTTGGCGATGATCGTGGCCTTGGCGCTGGGGTTTCCGAAGCTGCTGACGAGGGCGTGCGGGCTGTTGCCGCTGAGGGTCACCTGATTCAGGGTGAACTCGCCCTGCAGAGCTCCCGAACCGACGCTGGAGCTCGTGTTGCCCGAGATGGTGCTGTTGGTCATCGTCAGGCCGGACACGCTATAGATAGCGCCGCCGATGCCGATGGATGTGCCCTCGGCGATGTTGGCGGAGAAGGTCGAATCGGAGATGATGAGGTTGTAGCCGCTCTGGTGATAGACGGCCCCACCGACCCCGTACGGAGTGAACAGGCTGCCGGCCCGATTCGATTCGAACGTGGAGCCCTCGATCGTGAGAGCGCCGTAGCTGACGATCGCCCCACCGAAGGCGAAGTCCCCGCCGACTCCGAAGACCTGATTCGAGGAGATGCGCGAATCGCGCACGGAGAGAGCCCCGGTGCTGAGGATGGCTCCGCCGAAAAGGAGCGCGCGGCTGTCCGATACGGTCGTGCTCTGGAGCACCAGAACGCCATCGTTCAAGAGCGCGCCGCCGATCACCTCCTGGCCTCCAAGAACGGTCACGCGATCGAGCGTCAGGCTGCCGGTCGGTCCGACCTTCTGAATGCGAAACTCGGAGGGCGCCCCGGAGCTACGCTGGATCACGTGGTGGCCGCCCTGGATCGTGATCTCCGAGACCACCGTGGGCAGACCGTTGTTGCCCTCGTCCACGACCTCTATTGCACTCAGGCTGACATCCGCCGTCAGCACGATCGTGTCGGCGCCGGAGCCTGCCGGACAGCCTCCAACCGCGGTGTCGGAGTTGGCTGAGTGAGTCGCCTCGACGAGTGAGCAGCCACCCTCGACGGTGATGACCGCCGGTACCAGCGGATCGGCGACCACCAAGAGGGCCAGGATCCAACTCGTCGCTGTTGGACCTGGCCGGCGGAACACGAGGTCGGGCTTCGATGAAGCCTGCTTCTTGGCATGCATGAGTCGGTCCTCCCATCTCTATGGGAGGAGGAGGACCTGCGATCTGCTCAAAGGAGATCCGTGACATGGGTGATGCGTCGAAGCGGCCCCGGGACACCGGCTCCGACATTTGACGAACTAGCGAGATTGACGTATCTTGACACGTCAGGGTACGTCATGGCCGCCGTCAAGATCAGCTCCAAAGTCGACGCCGAGGTCTGGCAGGACCTAAAGCGGCTGGCCGACGAGTCCCACCAGAACATCTCGGGGCTCCTGACCGAAGCGATTCGCGACTTTGTCCGTCGGCGCCGAGTGCGGCCGGACGTCCTCAGACACCTCGAGGACTCGATTGCCGACAACGAAGAGCTGGGCCGTCGTCTTGCGGAGTGAGTCGGTTGCTTTTCTCTCTCGCGACGAGGTGCTCGCAGTCCACGAGCGGCTGATCGATGTCTTCGGCGGACCGTCCGGAGTCCGCGACCTCGGCCTTCTGGAGAGCGCCCTCTACCGACCCGCCTCCGGCTACTACGACGACCTGGCCGAGATGGCGACCGCGATGTTCGATTCGCAGCTGATGAACCACCCTTTCATCGATGGCAACAAGCGCGTTGCCTTCTTCGCCACCGACACCTTCCTGCGGCTGAACGGCTGGCGGTTCGAAGTCGACGTTGACGAGGCTCACGCCTTCCTGATCGGCCTCCTCGAGGCGGGCCGGTGCGACTACGCGAGCCTGCTGCCCTGGGTTCGAGCCCATCTGGTTCCAAGCGGTTCGTAGCATTCGAGTCGCTATACTCGGCGAACCAACGAGGCAGCAAGAAATGGAGGTCTAGCATGATGAAGTGTCGAAGTCGGAGTTTCGTGTTCTCGTTCGCCGTCGCCGTCGCTACCGCATTCACGCTAGCTCCAGCTTCGGCAGGCGCGGATGAGCTGTCCCGTCCTGACCCGGTGCCGATCACGAATCCGGCTGAGCTCGAGGAGTCGGGATACGAGGCCGATACGCCGGGCGTCTACCGCGACGAGGGCGGCCGGTACTTCAGGTTGCTGACAGCCGCCGACATCGCCGCGACGCCGGGCGGCATCGACGAGCTCCTCGGAGTACCGTGTACCAGCTGTGCCTGGGTGGGGCCGAGCGATTTCCAGCCTCAGACCGAGGGTCAGGACTTCATCCGAGTTGACGGAGTCCTCTTCTGCGACGCTCCGGAGGCCACCGAGGAGTTCTTCGCGCCCCTCCATCTGCCCAATGGGGCCCAGATCACGAACCTCTACTACTACGGCCGCGACGGTCTTTCCGGTGCCTCCGACGTGAACAATGCCGTGCTCAAGAGGGTCTGCCAGTTCGACTCTATGAACGATCCGGTGACCACAGAGATCTCGGCGCGCATCGGCACCACAGGCCCTGAGGCGCCTGGCAACTTCGTCGCCGTGGACTTCATCGGCAGCTTGCTGGTGGACAACCAGAACTGCCACTACCTGATCGAAGTGAACCTCGGCGACGAGAGCTGCAAGGGAAGCTCGATCGCGGCGTTCAAGGCGACCGTCCGGTGGCAGAACGTCTGGTTCGACTGAACCGGAGACGATCAATCTCAGCGTGTAGGACGCGCCTGCTGATCCCTCTGTCGGGACGCCTCCTACACCCCGAACCGAGAGCCCTTCTCACCGCGCACCAACGGCGGGTCGACACGAGCTTCGTCGTCGACCGCGATCGTGTGCCGGGTCTCGGCCGGAACGACCAGCACCAGCCACAGCAGGCCGCAGACGACCTCGACCACCGCGAACGCGAGAATCCCCGCCCTCAGGCTCATGCCGCCGAACTCGAGCAGCAGGGCCGCGGCCAGGATCGACAGGCTGTCGGTACCGGTCAGGAACAGCCACTGGGTGGCCACCACCCGACCGCGAAAGCGATCCTCGGTACGCCGCTGGAGCAGGATGGTCGAGAACACCCAGTTGATGCCGCTCGGGGCGTGGGCGAGACCGACCAGCAGCGCGATCCACCACCAGCCGCCCCACGGTAGAAGGCCGATGGCGATGTAGACCAGGCCGCAGGCCAGGATCGTGGTGCCGAGCAGCGCCGGCCAGCGGCGCTCGTCGGGAACGAACCGCCGGGCGACGATCGGTCCGATGCCGGTGCCGATGCCGCGGATCGAGTAGAGGACGCCGATGCCGAGGCCCGGCGACTCCGGGAACAGTCGTTCGCCCAGGATCGCCAGCATGAACACCAACCCGCCGCCGCCGACCGACCAGGCCGCCTTGGCCATCGCGATCCGGCCGATGTGGGGCCGCTCGACCATGTGGCGCCAGCCGGCGACGATGTCGCGCAGGGCGTCGCCGAGGGTCGCGCCTTCCTTCATGGCGTCGGTGCGCTGCGGGATGACGGTCTTCCAGACGAAGAACGCCGAGATCACGTAGGTCAGGCTGTCGAGGACGAAGACGGCGTCGGTGCCGAAGAGATCGGAGACCAGGCCGCCGAGCGCCGCCCCGATCGCCAGGATGACGGACCAGGTCGCGGCCGAGAGCGCGTTGGCGACCGGCAGCTCCTCGGCGGTCGTGATGTTCGGGATCGAGGCCATCCGGGCGGTGATGAAGACCGCGCTCAGAAACACCTGGAGCGAGATCAGTGCGTAGAGCAGCCACAGCTCGCTCGGACGGTCGATCGCCAGGAAGCCGAGCACGGTCACGGCGCGCAGGACGTCGGTGCCGATCATCAGCCGGCGTCGGTTGAAGCGATCGGTGAGCAGGCCAGCGAGCGGCGAGCCGATCGCGAACGGCAGCATCTTGGTGATGAAGACGGCGCCGAGCGCCAGCGGCGAGCCGGTGAGCTTCTGGACGATCACGTAGAGGGCGATGGTGTTGAACCAATCGCCCAGGAAGGAGGCGACCGCGCCGCTCCACAGCAGGCGGTAGTTCCGGTTGGTCCGGATGAGGGTCAGGTACTCGTTCTGCACGCGGCGAGATCATGTCATTGGGTGGTGCACCGCTTGTTTAGTCTGTTAGGCAGCTAACAGTGCAGGCGACGAGCTCCGTAGCAGAATGGAGAGTCGAGGCGAGGGTCGGGTCGGTCGGGAGGAGAGCTACGACCGATGAGTTCCGTATACAGAGTCATGTTGGCAGGCGTCCTTGCGCTGAGTTTTGGCTGCGCCGAGGGCGAGGTCGTTCCCATGCCGCCAGAGCTGGTCGGCGTCTGGACGACCGAAGCAGAGGACTACGAGACCTGCTACCTGGAGATCTCTGCCCTGCAGCTCCGCTTCGGCCGGGCTGGCGAGAGCGTTAGCACCCACGAGATCGCGGAGATCCGGGAGCTACCCGCGCAGGAGCGGGAGTTCCGGATCTCCTACCTCGCGGCTCCCGAAGGACAGAGTTGGCTGTCGATCAAGTACTCGCCGGTCAGTGGGATCCTGCGGCTCGTCAATCAACCACAGATGGTCTGGATCCGGTCGTCCAGCTCCGAGAGGTGATCGACCTGCGCATGCGCCAAAGAGGAATGACGATCGTCGAGCTGCTGATAGTGCTGGCCATTGTCGGCACGATCGCGTCGATCTTGATTCCGAATCTTCTCCAGGCTCTCGAGAGCACCAAGATCAAGAGAGCGATCAACGACATCGCGACGATTTCGTTCAACGCCAATAGTTTCCAGCGTGAGAACGATCGCTATCCCGACGACATGACCGAGTTTCCGATTGGACCCACGGTCGATCCTTGGGGCAACGAATACGTGTACCGTCCATCCACCGCAGCCGATTGGAACGCGAAGCGCCGTCGGGACCGTTGGATGAATCCACTGAACAGCGACTTCGACGTCTACAGCGTCGGGCGCGACGGCGACAGTAAGGCACCATTGGCCCCGCCGGTGAGTCACGACGACATTGTTCGAGCGAACAGCGGCAGCTACATCGGTCCTGCCTGGCAGTTCTGAATGGACCTGCGGTGATCGAGTTCGGAGCTCTCAGAAGCAGGTTCGGCAGGCGACTCCTTCTGCTGTTCGTCGGCCTGGCGCTGATCCCGATCCTGGCTCTCGCCTGGATCAGCCACGGCTCGATGACCCGAGAGTTGAGCCGGCGAGCGGAAGAGCGTCTCAGGGACCTCACCAAGTCGCAGGCCATGTCGGTCATGGAGCGACTGGCTCTCCTGGAGGAACAGCTCGACGTCGTCTCGATGCCTGTCCCGCTGGCTGAGGCCGGGGCGTACTCCCCGGATCTGGAGCGGTCGTTGGCTCTGCGCTTCAGGGCGCTGACTCGAGTCGGTGACAGATTCGAGCGAGCGATCTGGGGAGCCCCTCTGGAGCGCCCCGCTCTCTCAATCGATCAGCGCATGCATCTCCTGCGTGGCGGGACGCTCCTGGTGATCGATGGTGACGACTCGTCGCCCAGGGTCCTCGTCGCGCGTTCGCAGATGAGCGCGGACGGTTCATCCGAAGAGATCTGGGGAGAGGTTCATGGGAGCTATCTTTGGTGGGGTAGCTACAGAGAGAATCAGCTGCCGCCCCTGACGGAACTGTGCCTCCTGCACGGCAACTCCCGACGAACGCTCTTCTGCTCGTCGGGAGAGGCGGCATCGGTTTCCGACGAGAGCATTGCCGCGATGACGGTCAACGCCCTCGGCTCGTTCACCTGGTCACGAGGCGGCGAACAGCACCGGGCACAGTTTCGCAACCTGGACATCGAAGCTCTATACGGACTGCCTAGCGTTACGGTGATCGTCAGTGAGGCCCGGGCCAAGTCCGATGCGCCGCTGAGGGACTTCAGATTGTCGTTCCTGCCGATCGTTCTGGTGACGCTGTGGGTGGTGCTCCTTCTGAGTATTCGGCAGATCCGCCGGCACCTCGAACCGCTCGAGGAGCTCACGATGGGAACACGAAGGATCGCGGCCGGGAACTTCGAGGCTCGGGTATCGGTGTCCAGCGGCGATGAGCTCGAAGTGTTGGCGGATTCGTTCAACGGCATGGCGAGCCAGCTGGGCCGACAGTTCACATCGCTCTCCGCCCTGACGCGCATCCAGAGGTCGATCCTCCTGGCTCAGGACCGACGCGAGATCGCGGAAGCGGTACTCACCCGCCTGCAACAGGTCCTGCCCCATGCGCACTGTCTGTTGATGGTGCTGAGACAGGACTCGGCTGGAGCGACGATCTATTCGGGGGAGGGCGCGACGGCGGTGCGCTCGGAGAGTGCCTCAGTCGAAACCGAGGACTTGTGGTGGCTGCGGGAATCCTCCGAGCCCCGGGTCGTCGGACCCTCCGATCACCTCCCGGCGGTCCTGACGCCTCTGAGGAGCGCTGACGGAAATCTAGTCGTCGCGCCCGTCGTTCTCGAGTCGCAGATCATAGGAGTCCTCGCGGCCCGGCTCGAGGCGGGAGTCATCCTGGATGACGGCGAGCTCGGGCCGGTGGCTCAGCTCGCCGACCAGATCGCCTTGGCGCTTTCGAAGATGTCGTTGATCGAGGAGCTCAAGGCCCTGAGCGTCGGCACCCTCTCCGCCCTGGGGCGCACGATCGACGCCAACTCGCACTGGACCCTGGGACACTCGGAGCGAGTGACCGCGCTCTCCCTGCGCCTGGGCGTGGCCCTCGGGCTCTCGAGCGGCGAGCTGGATACCCTCGAGCGCGGAGCGCTGCTGCACGACATTGGAAAGTTGGGAGTTCCGACCAGCATCTTGGACAAGCCTTCGCGACTGACTGCGGAGGAGACGAAACAGGTGCGGGCTCACGTGAGAATCGGGACTCAGATCCTCAAACCGGTCCCGAGTCTCGCCGACACGATACCGCTCGTCGAGCAGCATCACGAGTGGTTCGACGGAGGTGGATATCTCCAGGGCCTCGCGGGCGAAGAGATTCACCCGTTGGCCCGGCTCCTCTCGGTCGTCGACTGCTACGACGCGCTGCGATCGCCCCGTCCCTACCGTGGCGCGGTAGCGGAGGGCGAGGTCCGAGCCCATTTGCGAGAGCAGGCTGGCACGCAGTTCGATCCTGCGATCGTCGAGGCGTTCCTGGCGTTGCTCGATGACCTCGACGCAGAGAGGCTCGCGGAGTCACCTGAGCGAGAGCATGCGCTTGGGATGTAGCTGAGCCGGCTGGAACTTCTTTGCCTGTTCACGCGTAGGGCAGACAGGAGGAGTTCCTGATGACTCACGCCAGAATTGGCCTGTACGGCCTCTGCATGCTACTTCTGTCTGCGACCGCCGCCGGCGCCGAGGAGATCGAGCGCGACTTCCACCGCACGTTCGACGTCGAGCGTGGCCACCGCCTGCACCTGGTCCACGGAGACGGCGACGTCGTGATCGAGCGCTGGGACCAGGACAAGGTCGACGTGCAGGTCGTCTACCGGGCGGTCTACAAGCAGGTCGGCCTGGCTTCGAAGGTCGACTTCGACGTCGAGTTCAGCCAGCGGGGGTCGACTGTGGACGTGCGCGGCCGTGAGAGCAACCGCGTGATCCTCGGCTACTTCAGCTTCAACGAGCACGAGCATCTGTACACGGTCCGCGCGCCGTCGTACCTGGAGCTCGACCTCGAGGGAGAGGACGGCGACGTCGAGATCGCCGACTGGGACGGCGAGATCAAACTGCGCAACGAAGACGGTGACGTCAAGCTGGTCGACATCCGCTCGCCCGAGACCGCGTTGTCAGTCGAGGACGGCGACATCACGATCGAGCGCCTGGTCGGCAAGCTGGTGATCACCGGCGAGGATGGCGACGTGCGGGTCGCGGATTGCAGCGTGCGCGACGGTCGGATCCGGCTCGAGGATGGCGACGCGACCTTCACTCGTTGCGAGGGCAGTGCGAGCTTCGAGCTCGCCGACGGCACCGTCGCGCTCGAGCGTTTCCGGCCCGACAGCATCACCATCCGGACCGCGGACGGCGACGTCGACCTCGATCTCCTACCCAGCTCGGCCATGGACGTCACCGTGCGAACCGGCGACGGCGACGTGACGATCGACCTGGCGAGCGGCAGCTCGACCCGGTTCTCGATCGACACCGACGACGGCGGCATCCGCCTCGACACGCCCGGAGCGGTGGACGTCTCGAAGCGCGAGTCGCGGGTCTCAGGGCGCCTCGGTGCCGGCGAGGGCAGTCTGCGGGTCGAGAGCGGCGATGGACGCGTGATTCTGCGCGAAGGGCCTTAGGCGAAGGTCGCACGGGCCGACGCTAGCGCTCCGGGCCAGGCTAGAATTCGTCCCGGATGAGCGTTCAGACGTCCGTTGAGCGGGACGTCGTTGTTGTGGGCGGCGGGCCGGCAGGCTCGAGCGCCGCGGCGATTGCCGCGCGAGGTGGCGCCGGCGTGCTGCTCCTCGAGCGCGAGCGCTTTCCGCGTTTCCACATCGGCGAGAGCCTGCTGCCGGAGAGCAACCGCCTGCTGCGTGAGCTCGGAGTCGCGGAGCGGATCTGCGACGCTGGCTTCGTGGTCAAGCGCGGCGCGAGCTTCTGGAGCGAGGACGGCGAGCGCGAAAGCTACATCGACTTCTCGCTGTCCCGGGAGGTCCGGGAGCCGCGCACCTATCAGGTGCCGCGCGACCGCTTCGATCAGATCCTGCTCGACAACGCCCGTGATGCCGGCGCCGAGGTACGTGAGGGGTGTCGAGCCGAACGCTTCGAGCTCGAGAACGGCCGCATCTGGGTCGAGCACACGGACGAATCGGGTGCCATGAGTCGAACCGGCGCGCGCGTTCTGATCGACGCCTCGGGCCAGCGGGGCCTCGTGGCGCGCGCGCTCGGGCTGCGCCGCAAGGATCCGCAGCTGCGCAGCGTTGCCGTGCACTCGCAGTTCGAGGGGGTGGAGCAGCTCGATGGCGAGCGTGCCGGTGACATCCGGATCGTCTCGTTGAGCGATCTGAGCTGGGTCTGGCTGATCCCGCTGTCGCCGGGCGTGACCAGCGTCGGCGTGGTCGTGCCGCGCGAGCACGTGGCGAGGCGCGAGGCGCTCGTCGGCGATCTGCTCGAAGGCACCCTGGCAGGCGTGCCGTCGGTGGCCAGACTGTTCGAGGGGTCGAAGCGGATCGCTCCGGTGCACCGCGAGGCGGACTTTTCCTACGCGCCGACCCACTACGCCGGCGATCGCTGGCTGCTGGCGGGAGACGCCGGGTCGTTCCTCGATCCGGTGTTCTCGACCGGCGTGCTGCTGGCGCTCGAGTCGGGCTGCGACGCCGGCCGCGCAGCTCTTCGCGGGCTCGAGCGGAACGAGCTCTCGGCAGCGGCGTTCCGCGACTTCGACTCGGCGCAGAAGGCGCGCTACCGGTTTTTCCGGCGGATGGTGGCTGCGTTCTACGATCCGGCGTTTCGCGACGTCATGTTCCGGCCCTCGAACCGCGCCGGCATTCTCGGGGCGATGGTGTCGACCCTGGCCGGCAACTCCCGACCGGGTTGGATGACCCGCTGCCGGATCAACCTGCTGTTCTGGATAGTCGCGCTGCACCGCCGGCTCGGATTCAGCGAGCGAATCCATTCGACGCCGGCGATCGGGGACGTGGTCTCGTGAGCCCGCCGAAAGCCGCCGAGTCGGTCCGGATCGTGGTCACCGGCGTCGGCGCCGTCAGCGCCTGGGGCTGGGGCGCATCGCAGCTCTGGGCGGGGCTGCTCACGGGGGAGACCCGTATCGCCGAACCGCGGCGGTTCGACACCCGCGATCAGCGCACACGGCTCGCGGCCGAGGTGCCGGAGCCGGCGCTCGAGCTGTCGACCCAGGTGCCGGGCTGGAGCGCCTTGTCGCAGGCCGATCGCTTCGCCGCGGTGGCGGCGCTCGAGGCCGTGCGGGCGGCGGGCGTCGCCGTCGGCGCGGAGAACCAGGGAGTCTTCTTCGGCAGCAGCACCGCCGGCATGTTGGAAGGCGAGGAGTACTACGCCCGGCTGAGCGGCGAGCTACCGGGGCGCCCGGCGCGGCGGCTCCTGGCGTCGCAGCAGATCAACGGGCCGGGTGACGCGGTCGCGCGCTGCCTACGGGTGACCGGTCCGGTGCACACGGTCTCTTCGGCCTGCTCCTCCGGCGCGCTGGCGATCGGCGAGGCGCTCAAGGCGCTCCGCGCCGGCGAGGTCGAGACCGCGATTGCCGGTGGCGCCGACTCGCTCTGCCGGTTGACCTACGCCGGGTTCAATGCGCTGCGCGCGGTGGACGAGCGCCCCTGCCGGCCCTTCCGCGGCGATCGGGCGGGCCTGAGCATCGGCGAAGGAGCGGGCGTTCTGGTGCTCGAAACCCTGGAGCGGGCGATGGCACGGGGCGCCCGACCGCTCGCCGAGCTCCTGGGGATCGGCGCTTCGTGCGATAGCTACCACATGACGGCGCCGCACCCGGACGGCGACGGTGCCGCTCGGGCGATCTCGCGAGCCCTCGAAGACGCGCATGTCGCGCCCGGCGAGGTGACGTTCGTGAACGCACACGGCACCGGCACGCCGCTCAACGACGTCTCCGAGTGGCGGGCGCTGCGCAAGGTCTTCGGCGAGCGGGCCGAGGCACTACCGGTGACGTCGGTCAAAGGCGCGCTCGGTCATCTGCTGGGATCGGCGGGAGCGATCGAGGCGGTGGCCACCGTGCAGAGCCTGGCTGCCGGCCTGGTTCCGCCGACCGCCGGCGACGGCGAGACCGATGCCGAGATCGAGGTCGATTTGATCCGTGGCGCGCCGCGGGCGATCTCTGGTCCGGCGGTAGCGATCTCGACCAGCCTCGCGTTCGGCGGCGCGAACGCTGTTCTGATCCTCGGGCGCCTTCCGGAAGAGGCCGCGGTTTGACGGCGCCGCACCGCGTCGTGATCACCGGCCTCGGCACGGTCGGCGCTGCCGGCTGCGGGCGCGAGGCGCTGGCCGGGCAGCTCCTCGAGTCGCGGGTGCGGCTGAGCGAGGTCGACCGGTCGAGCGGCCTCCACGCGAGTGACAAGCGGGGCTCCGGCAGCCGGATGGCGTCGCTGGTCGAGCTCCCGAACTTCCTGCCCTGGCTCTCACCCAGGGCGGCACGGAGGATGAGTCGGCCGTCGAAGCTGGCGGTAGTGGCGGCGAAGCTGGCGCTGGAGGACGCGTCGCTGACCGCCGAGGAGATGGATCGGGAGAACGCGGCCGTCGGTCTCGCGACCTCGTTCGGACCGACCGAGTTCTCCGAGCGGATCGTCAAGACCATCCTCCGCGAAGGGCCCGAGGCGACGTCGCCGGCGCTCTTCACCGAGTCGGTCGCCAACGCGCCCGCGGCTCAGGTCGCGTTGACGCTTCAGGCGCAGGGTCCGAACATCATGGTGACGCAGAGGGAGGCGGGGCCGCTGATCGCGCTGGCCTCGGTCGCTCGTGAGGTCGCGAGCGGTCGCTCACAGGTGGGCCTGGCGGGGGGCGTAGACGAGGCGCCCATGATTCTGCACGCAGTCCTCGACCGGTTCGGCGCCCTGGCCACGCCGGACTGCGACGGTCGCGAGCGCGCCCGCCCCTTCGACCGCGATCGCGACGGCTTCCTGCTCTCGGAGGGTGCCTCGGTGGTGGTGCTGGAGAGCGAGGAGCGGGCTCGCGCCCGCGGCGCCCGGCCGCTCGCCCGACTGCGCCTTTCGGTGGCGGGCTTTGATCCCGACGCGCCGGTCGCGTGCTGGTCACGCTCGCCCGAGATCCTCGCGCGTCGACTCGGTGAGAGCCTGGAGCGTGAGGGGATCCTCGGCGACATCGACCGGATCGTCTCCGGGGCGGCCGGCTCGCGCTACGGCGACCGCCTGGAAGGCCTGGTTCTGCGATCGGTCTGGGGCGACGCCGACCTGCCGCCGATTCTGGCGCCGAAGGGGGTGGCCGGCGAGTATGGAGGGAGTCATCTCGGGGCGGCGGTCCTGGCGGCGGCAGGCAAGCCGTTCGGACCGACCGCGGGGTTCTCGACGCCCGATCCCGAGATCGGCATCGTTCCCCACGACGGCCGCGGGCTCGCGCCCCCGAAGATGGTGCTCGCGAGCGTCCTCGCGGCGGGTGGCGCAGCGGCTTGGATAGTGTTGGAGGCGGGGGACTGATGAGCGAACAGACGATCGACGGCACGATTCTGGTTACCGGCGGCAGCGGCGGCATCGGCAGAGCGGTGGTCGAGCTGCTCACCGAAGCCGGCCGGACGGTGGCATTCACCTATCGCGGCGGCGCCGAGCGGGCGCGTGAGATTGAGGCCGCGAGTGACGGTGTCGCCAAGGCGTTCCAGCTGGAGATGTCCGATCGCGAAGCTCCGGCGCGACTGGTGACCGAGGTCGAGCAGGCGCTGCCGCCGATCGCGGGCCTGGTCAACGCCGCCGGCATCCAGCGCGGACAACTCCTGGCGATGATGTCCGACAACGCGTGGGACGAGATCCTCGACGTCAACCTGACGGGATCGTTCCGCTGCTGCCGGGCCGTCCTGCGCGGCATGGTCAGCCGCCGCCGGGGCTCGATCGTCAACGTCGCCTCGCTCGCCGCGTTGCACGGAGTGGCCGGCCTCTCGGCCTACGCGGCGTCGAAGGCCGGCCTCCTGGCGATGACCCGATG